>JAFGUH010000171.1 GCA_016938615.1 Halothiobacillaceae bacterium
CGGGGAAGAAGGTCCTGGACGGCTCTGGAGCGCAGGTCAGCGGGAGGGCGCACCGAGCTAGAGAAGATTCCGAATCGAGCGACAACTGTGTTGACATGCATCGTAGACGTGCCCGAGGGTCGGTAGCCGCGTAGTTGGGGACGCGCCTCCGGTGCTTGATGATCGGTCACACACGGACGAGCTCGTGGGCCGCGCCGTCGGCCCGCCCGCCAGCGTCGCGTAGGCGACCGGGACCAAGCCCCCTCGGGTCGGGAAAAGCCCCCACCGACCCGCCGAGAACACCCTCCCCACCGACCTCGCCCGCCACGCCGAGCCTACTCCACATAGCCCACGGAGGTCGATGGTAGCGCGCTTGTCGGGGGTTGTTCCCGCGGGTTGTTCCCGAACGGCTCCGTGGTCCTCGTGTCCTCCGCCGTCGACCGGATCAGCTCGCATAGCCAGACACTTCCGCAATACGAGGTCCGGCTCGCGATTCCCGAGCTTCGCGCGCCGAGGACGTGGAGCCCGGTTGACCGCTCGAAGCCGAAGCCGCCGCCCGCCTCCAAGGCCCGAGCGAACCCGGTCGGGGCACGCGCCCGGAGGTGGCAGCGGCTCATGGACGAGGGTCGCTACCCGAACATGAGCGAGCTCGCGCGGGCCGAGGGGGTGACGCCGGCGGCGGTGAGCAAGGCGCTCGGGAGGTTGCGGCGGGAGGTCGAGGGCGACGGGGAACGGGAGGTGGCGGCGAAGTAGGCAGCCGGGCCGCCGTGGCCCATCACCGCTTGATCCGCTACGCTCGTCCGCACAGGGCCGCTGCCGTTTCGGAGATCGCGTGCGCATCGAAGTTGCCGTCATCAAGGGCGCCTCGAACAAGGAGAAGGGCGACCTCCTTGAGAAGTGGGCCGAGGATCTCGTTCGAGCTCGCGGGTACGAGGTCACCACCCAGGTTCGCAAGACTGCGGCCGAACTGGACCTCCAGTGCAGGCATCCCGACTCCGGTGAACGGGTCTATGTGGAGTGCAAAGCGCACACGGACGCGTTGAGCGCGACGGTACTACGCCAGATACTTGGTACTCTCGACTTCGACGAGAACCTCGATCGTGCTTGGCTCGTGAGTGCGGGTCCGCTCGGGAAAGACGCCAAGGGCTTCATGGAGGAGTGGGAGTCGAAGCCCCCGGAGAAGCGGTCGAAGCTGATCATCCTCACCCCGGATCGCGTCATCGCGGCGCTTGTCAGGGCACGTCTGATCTGCGCGGCGCCTGAGCACGACACGAGCCTTCCCGACGAGGATCATCGCGGAACCTGGGTGCTTCTCCTGACGCCCGATGGCCCATTTTGGGCGATTCCAGTGCTCTCTGCTGGTGTGCCGGAGCAGGTGATCATCTTCTCGGCCAGATCCGGCAGGCGCCCGACGGAGCGCGAGATCGCTGTGCTGGCTCAACTCGACTGGTCCTATGCAGACCTAGAGATCCGGCTTGAGGTCGAAGCGCTCGCCGTTGTCAGCCAGTCTGAGCCGTCGTCAGAGTCCACGACAGTGATCCCGGTTGCAGTCGGCGACCAATGGAGGGACTACCGGCCTGCACGGCCGGAGGACTTCGTTGGGCGGAAGGAGCATCAGGATCGAGTGCTCGCTTTGGTGGATGCCGTCGCACATCGACGAACGCGAACCAGGGTGTTCGCGCTCCTCGGCGACTCGGGCATGGGCAAGAGCTCACTCATCGTGAAGCTGCAGGACAGGTTTCAGAACAAGCGCCATCGCGGTCGGATGTTCATGCTTGCGGTCGACGTGCGCGCGGCCCGCAGTCAATCCTATCCCTACGCTGCCCTCATCGAGTGCCTCACCCGCGCGGCGGCGGCCTTTGGCTACCAAGATCTTCCGCCGATCAAGATCGAGGATCAGACCCAGCCACTCTCAAGCGCATCCGTGCAGGCACACCTGTCCACATTCGAGCGAGATAATCGTGTCGTGTGCTTGGTGTTCGATCAGTTCGAGGAGCTCTACTCCAAGCCCGAGTTGTTTGCGGTGTTCGAGGCCATGCAGCGGCTTCTTCTCGACGTGGTGGGAATGCAATCGAGCCTAGTCTTGGGCTTTGCCTGGAAGACGGACGCGACAGTACACCAAGACCACCCGGCCTACCACATGTGGCACCGCTTGGCGGACCACAGGTACGAGCTCACACTTCGTGCGCTCGACGCGGCCGAAGTGTCCGCCGCAGTGACCAAGTTCGAGAAGGAGCTTGGCGAGAAGCTGAATCCCGCCCTGCGTCGACAGGTGATGGAGACAAGCCGCGGCCTACCCTGGCTCCTCAAGATCCTCTCCATCCACTTGCTGGAGCAGCTTGAAGCGGGGAAGTCCCAGGCCGAACTCATCGACGGCGCGCTGGACGCGAAGTCCCTTTTCGACCGGCAGATCCAGAGCCTGAACGCGCCTGAGGTGACCTGTCTGCGCGCGATCGCAGCGACAGCTCCCGCCGACTGGTACGAGGTCATCGAGACATTCGGTACCGACGTGCTTCGTAGTCTCGTGGACAAGCGCCTCGTGGTACGCAGTGGCGATCGAGTGGCCGTCTATTGGGACATCTTCCGTGAGTACCTGCTCACGAAGTCGGTTCCACCTGTCCCGGTGACGTACCTGCCCACGGCGCCGTCTCTCCACGCCTTGATCGCGCTTGCTTCAGAGTTGAGGACAGACCGCTGGCGCGCGATCGACGAACTCGCCGGCGTGGCTGGCGTTGCTCCCAAGACGGCGGGCAACATCGTCCGTGATCTCGTCATGCTCGGAGTAGCGACGCGGGAGGGCGACGCAGCGCGGCTCGTGGAGGGACTCGCTCAAGGCGACGAGGCGGTGCTCGGGCGCTTGCGAGAGTCGTTGTCGCGCCACGCCCTTATGGCGGAGTTGAGGAGGCTTCCCGCCGGAAGCGAGATCCACCGACCTGATGTGGTCGACATGCTTCGACGTATCAATCCAGCGGCTCACCATCGTCGTCAGACCTGGGAAATGTACGCGGATCGCATGATTCACTGGCTCGTCGCCACCGGCTACGTTCTCCCCGATCCTGCCGGTGGTTGGCGGTGGGAGGACACCGGAACGATCAACCTTGATGCCGTTGGCCCGCGCCGACGGCCTCACGGGGCGTTTACAGCAGCGGCGCCCCCCGAGGCTGTGGTAGAGGCGCTGGCTTGGTTCATCATGAACGGTGCCGCAACGACGACCGCTGCCGAGGAGGCCGGGTACCGAAATCCAGTCCAGGCGCTCGGCGCTCTGGGTCTGCTGCTTGCTGCTCCCGAGGGGTACGCGGCGGCGGTCGATGCCACAATGGATGCCGATCCGAAGTTCGTTGTCTGGAAGGCTGCCCTGTCCGACCCTCTGCTTTCGGAGCTTCGTGATTGGCGGCGGCAACTCGCCCGGCGGGCGACTGGCGTCGAAGTCGGGCGCAGGGCTGCGGAGCTTCTTGATGTGCAGTGGTCTAAGGGCTCACTGGCTCGGTACGGGAACGCCCTTGCGCGATGGTGTGACTGGCTCGACGGTGGAGCTGACGACCAGCCAGCGCCCTTTCCGGGCAGGCGACGAGGGAAACGCAAGGTGTCCGGCGGCCCTGCGCAGGTTGATGCGCCTGGCGACGACAGCCAGGCGGTTCTGTTCAGGTGGCCCCCATCGACGCCGTGAAGGGTCCAGAAGTCGTCGCGCCGAGACGATGGACGGCGCTGGCGGCGCGGGGTCCACAAGCCGGGGCCGGAAAGGTGGGCGGAATCACTTCCTTTCGGTCAGCCCTGGCCATGAGCCGCGTGCTCCTCAATCCGCACCCCCCTCGCTGTCGGTGCCCTCGTCCTCCCTTCCGATGACAGGCGGCGAGACGGTCACCCACAGGTCGCGCTCCGCGAGTTGCACCTCGCCGCGCCGATGCGCCGCGAACGGGTCGCGGAGCACATCGCCGATCGACGGGTCGGTGTCGGCCCTAAAAACCCGGACGATGACGTAGAGCGACCCGTCAGGGGCCTCGTGGCATCGGCGTGCGGTGTCCCACTCGTTGCGCGACATGGGGAACGGGCCACCCCCGTCGGTGCGCGTGGACTTCACCTCGATCAACACGCGCGCTGCCGAGCCTGGGAACAGCTTCCCGGTCGGGTCGGACACCTCGAAGTCGTAGCCGAGGCCGTCGTCGCCTTCGGCCGGCAGGCCGTAGCGCACGCGCGCCCTCGACTTCCAGCACTCGGGGCCGTAGTGCTCGCCGAGTTCACGCGTCAGCCACTCGTGGACCAGCGCTTCGCCCAAGTCGCCGACGATCTCCGGCTCCCGCGTTGGCTTGCCCCCGCCCTTGGCGCCACCACCCTTGCCGCCGTTGCCCCCTCCGCTCGGGTCGCCGCCGCCTCCAGTCGCCGTCGGAATGGGACGGCGGGCCGCGTCGAGCAAGCCGGGTGGGACGCCGCGCGCGGCTGCCAGCGCGAGCTTGGAACCCAGACTTCCGGCAGATCCGGCGGAGAGGTCGTCGCGAAGTTCCTCGTTGGAGAGCTCGACACCAAGCACCTCGACCTTCGGAGGCGGCTTCTTCGGCTGAGCCTTGGTGAGCTCGGGAAGCTTGGCTCGCAGCGGTTCGATGCGTGTGGGGTCACGGAACGCTCGCACCTCCGACAACCTGCCGACCGTGGCCGGCGCGACCTGAAGCAGCGCGTCTCGTAGTGCCGCCAGCGCGGCGTAAACGTTGGCCCACGCACCGGTCACCAGACGGGCGACGCTCGACTCCTGCGCGACGGCGCTCGGGTCGACCGACTCGCCGAGGACCGGGGCGAGTTCCGCAGCGACGGCGAGCACCGCATTCACGGTGCCCTTGGCCTCGTTCTGCCGGCTGCTCGTCGCATGGTCGCGGTAGAGCAACACGCCGCGCTTGGTCACCTTGCGGGTGTCGTCGGGAACGGGCAGTTCGTCCGGCCACGGCGGGGGCGGCAACCGTCGCAGCCACTCCGCGAGTTCGGGAAGCGACTCCATGCGCCGCAGCATCGTGTCGAGCGCGGCCCGATCAGCTTCCGCGTCCTCTGGAGGCACGCCCGCAACGGCCTCAGGCGCTGGGTCCTCCGTTGCCGCGTCGAGTTCAGCACCAATGGCTGCCAGGTCGGTGCCGCTGGAGCGCGCGACGATCTCCCGGAGGACTGCCACGAGGTGCCCGATGACCACGCGGTAACGAGCGACCGATCGCTCGAAGTGGAAGATGCGACCGTCTCGCCGCTCGACGGCTGCGTGCCACGACGCCCACGGGAGCCCGAGGATGCGAACAAGGTGGACCTCGCCCTCGGGCTGCGGGAGCCTGACGGCACGCTCGATCTCGGGAGCGACCTCCGGGCACCCGAGCGCCTCCGCGACTGCCTGCGGTGTCCGCTCGACCGTCGCCCACCATGCCGCCGCGTCCGCCAGGTCGTCGCCGAGGTCAAGGTGAACGAAGGCCGCCAGGATGGCGCACTCCACACCCTCGATGCTGTGGGCACGGTGGAGTCCAGCGGCGTCCGCCACGTCGATGATCTCCACCGGCGTGATCTCGCGCTCTCGAAGGAAGGCCACGGTCGCCGAATCCCGAAGTGCGCGCGCGTAGCTCTCCCACAGGTCGCGCGAGCGCGCCCCCGCCAGCTCCCATGTCGCGGCGACGACGCTTGGTGGGTCGTCCTTCATCGTGCTGGTGAGAAGGAGCCTACCTCGCGGGCGGTCGTAGAAACTACGGATGGCCGGGCTCGCGAACGATCCGAACTCGATCTCCACGTCACGGAACAAGCGCCAGTTTCGGCTGACTCGCTCGGTGCGAAGGGCGCGATCCCCGCCGAGCGTAAGCAGCACCGCCAGGTCGACCGCGACCTCCGTGTGAGGGAACAACCGAGCGAGCCACGCGAGCAGGGGCTCGGGCAGTCTCCCTGACGACTGGAAGCCAAGGTCCACGGGGGCCGTCGAGGCTCGGATCACCCTTGTGTCGCCCCACGCAGCGGCGAACAAGCCGTGAAGGCTGTCGACCTTTGCGTCCCGGCCGACCGGCACACGGTACGCAAGGGCGGCACCGGCCACATGCTTCGTCCGGCCGGGATCGTCGTCGAACAAGACGGTGGCGTCCTCGTCGTCCGACGCCACCGCCCAAAGCCGTCCGTTTCGCAGCAGAGGCAGGGTCACCGACGACGGGAACGCATACGCGCCGTCACCGCGCTCCTCGATCTGGCTGTAGAGCTCTCGGGCAAGTGATAGGGCGTCTCGATGAACGTCGAGGTGGTCCCGGTCGAGTCGCGCCGCGAGCGTTTCCAGGCCGTGAACGAGACGGCTGACAGGCGCGTTCTCCACGGTCCAGACGCCGAGCTTGTGCAAGAGCGGCCACGCTGAGGCAAGTCGCTGCGGGACCACGTTCACGAGCTTGGCGAACGCGGTGCGTCGGGAGCCGTCCGCGAGCAGCCACGCCTCGGTCGCCGGAACCCGGCCAGCTTCCCCACCGACGCCGCGCTCCACTGGCACCAGGGGCCAGCCCAGGGTCGATAGCGCGAAGGTCCAGAGCTGCGGTACGACGCCGTGCTCCACATGCCCGCTCTGCCTCCGCAGGTAGGTCGAAGCCCGCGCCGCGTAGTGGTCTGCGTGGGTCAACAGCAGGTCGAAGATCGGCTGTTGGCTCGCTTCCCGATGGAGGCCGTCGAGCCAACACACGGAGCCGAGGCCGTGGTGAACGGTGTACTGCGTGGTGGTGCCGTAGCCACACAGGTGCCGAAGGTACTCGGCCAGGAAGTCGTCGGCCTCGCCCACATCGGAGGTGGGTGGCCTTGGCAGGGTCAGCTCTCGTCGAGCCCCGACGAGCGGGTTCGGGTTGCTCAGTCTCAGCGTCAGGACACGCGGCCTCGACGACAACCCGAGCGCCTCCGCAACCTGAAGCACGGCCTCCTCGCCAGCCGCCGGTGGCAGCCCGATGCGGGCAGTCA
The DNA here is from genome assembly GCA_016938615.1 of Halothiobacillaceae bacterium. GTDB lineage: Bacteria > Pseudomonadota > Gammaproteobacteria > Halothiobacillales > Halothiobacillaceae > Guyparkeria. The sequence goes on from JAFGUH010000171.1 coordinate 6,913, forward strand.
GTTCGGAGAGGGGAATGACCCGTGCATCCGGGTAGGCGGCGGCCAACCGGCGCTCGTGCACGTCATCGAGGCCCCAACCGTCTCCGAAGTACGCGACGCCGGGCTCCATCCAGCGGAGCTCGCCGTTCACCCTCACCGGCACGAGTGCGTCGTCGGTTTCGAGCTTCTTTCGCGACGCATCCTTCATCGAAGCAATCCAGGCGACGGCCTGGGCGAACAGGTCGAGGGCCAGCGCTTCGTCGGCCGCCTCCACGGCTTCGGCAAGCGCGGGGAACAGGGCGTCCTCGAGGAGCTCCACCTTGCGTGGGCGACGGACGAGCTTCGCGTCAGCCAGCCGGGCGGCGAGCGGGGTCAACGCGCGTCCGTCCTCTCGCAGCCGCAGCTTGGTCCCGTCCACCAAGCGCAAGGTGGCCGCGACGCGCGGCGGCACGTCGGTGACCTCCTCGTCGTCGGCTGAGGAGTCCGTTGGAGCGGGGAGGAACACCCGCGACTCTGGCTTCGAGAGGTCGGCTGCGCCGGTCGGGAGCCAGCGTTGTCCGCGAAGTAACTCGACCTCCTCTGCCCTTGGGAACGCGCGGAGCACCCCGTCGATGAAGGGCTCCCACCACGCGCTGCCATCGTCTCGGTGCAGCCGGGCCGCCTTCTCGACGATGCTCGCGTCGCCGCCGTTCGTGGCCAGCCACGGGTGGGGGATCGTGTCGCCGAGCATGTTGATCCCCATCGACACGAGCTCGTCGAGCGCGTTCACGACGAGCTCTCGCTCGGGAAGCGCACCCGTAGCATCGGGCGTGCTGGACAGCGCGTCGTCCAGCAGCGGGAGCAGCGCGCGCTCCTCGTCGAACGGCACTACGCACTCTGCCCGCTTCAGGTACGCGTCGCCCCTCCATCCGAGCACGACCTCGCCGTCCGCGATGCCGCCCTCAACGTAGACGCGCTCGGCAAGTGCGCCGGGCTCTCCATCGGGCCGGTGGAGCGCGAGGGTCGCCGCCCGTCGTGTGTCCAGGGACGCGGACCCGCGCAAACGAGCGAGGAGATCGCCGAACACCTCGGTCGCCACGTCGAGGAGCAGCCCGTTGTAGCCCTCGCCCTGGTCGAAGTTCACGCCGTCGCGGTTGATCTTCGCGAAGAACCGCGCGTCGACGTGGGCGGGGAGCCCGGTGGACTGCTCCGTCGGCAGACCCAGGCAGAACCGCCCGGAAGGACCCAGGGGACCTACCTCCGGCCCGCTCGGTTGCGGCAGCGCCACGGTGACGTGCAGCGGGTCATCGGGGCTCCAAGCTTCGAGCCCGAAGTGACGTAGCGCCCGATTGACCACCAGGCGCCGCGAGAGCGCCTCGTCGGCGTCGCAATCGAACACGTCCCTGCTCGCCGTCCAGTAGCGCGACACCCGCTCCGTACCGTCCGGTCGACGGACCACAACGGATGCCTCGGGACCCTCGACGCCCGCAGAACGCGCACACGAGAAGGACCAGTGTCGTTCCCGAACGTGGTCGATGATCTCGATTCGACCAACACCCGCGAGGAACAGCACGGCGAGTTCGGCCTGGGCACGGCCATCCTTGCCCTCGCCAACGAGCGCATCCACGACACGCTCCGTCGTGCGGCTCGCCTCCTCGTCCCGCAGGGGCAGGACCACGAGCGTCCGAGCCATCGGGCGAAGGTCGGCGGGGAACCGCAGCGCCTCCAGGCGGCGCGAGAGAGCTTCACTGTCACGATGGGTCGGGAACTTGAAGCCCGCCGCCTCCTCAAGCTCGGGCAACACCGCAGTCGTGGGATCTTCGTGGCCGGCTTCCGACAGGAGGCGCGCAAGGCCCTCGTTCTCCTCGAAGAACAAGCGCAGGTCGTGCTCTACGGCAGCCCGAACCGCGGCGTCGTCGAAGGGTCGCCGCTCCAGCGCGAAGCCCACGGCCAGTCGGTCCAGAACGCTGGCCTGGCGGTCGTCCTCGGGTGCGCTGTAGACCTCGGGACCGTCGGTCACCTGATAGACCGCCTTGAAGCCGACGCCTTTGTTGCCGACCAGCAGACCGGTCTTGTCGCTGTCGGCGAGAGAGCTGATGCGTTCGAGGTTGCGGGCCGTCACGACCTGGCCGCCGTTCGACACCGCGACGAGGTGCTCGGAGCGCACCACGACCACGGTGGACCCAGGTGCATCTCCGAGGAGCGCCTGGTCGTTGGCGTTCTGGATCAGCTCGACGAGGAACCGGTCGTGGTAGTCCTCGCCGATCAGCGTGGCAGCGTGGGCGATCTCCCGGTGCTCGCGGACGGCCGCAGCGACGTTCGCCGCCAGGACCGCCGCCCGCCGACGCCACAGGTCACGAAGCAGGCCGGGTGGCTCGCTACTCATCGTCACCGGGCTCCTCGACCTGCGCGATGAGCGGTGTCGCCGCCTTCCTTCCCTTCAGCACTTCGTCGGCGGCCTCGTTCGCCCCAAGGTCGCGGAGGAGGCTCACGACGGCCGTTACCGGCGCGTCGGCCGCTTCCTGCGCGTAGCGCCAAAGGTCGTGCAAGCGGGGTCGATGGTCGGGAAGGCGCACCGAGTCCACCACGATGGACGCCTCGGCCACCTTCCCGCCCTCATTCAGCGGATGCACGGTCAACGTGACGTTGCCGATGGGACGCGGGCCGTCGTGTCCGGCGATCTGCATGGCCACCAGCGCCCAGCCCATCTGGTCCCGACGCGTGAGGACGACACGCGAGCCACGGATGGACTCGCTGAACACTTGGTCCTCGGTGGAGCGCCGCCAGCGCAGTTCACCGTTGAGCGTGCGGTCGATGAGCTCGCGAAGGAGTGGCGAGACGTGAGACTCCGGCACTACGCACCTCCGACGAGCGCGCGAACCGGCTCGGAGTCGAACCGCAGCTTGGCGACGGCCTCGTTGACGTGGTTGCGAGCCTCCAGCGCCATCTCCCGCGTCAAGTCACCCCCGGACAGCGTGGTCCGAGCGGAGTCGAGCAACGCCCCGACCTCCTGCTTCTGAAGCGCGGTCGAGGCGTGGCTCGCCTTCGACAACTGGTCGATCACTTCGTTGAGGACGGCAGTGTCGGCCGTCGCGGTCGTCGCGGCCTCGACGAGAGACTTCAACAGGGTGTCCAGGCGCTCGACCTGGGGCAGCAACTCCCGGTGGACGGTGAGCTCCTGCTGTGCGCGGATTGCCGCATCTCGCGCCGCGTTCGCCGCCTGCCGCGCCGAGGATGCCTCCCGGTACGCCATCCAGCTCACCCCAACACCAACACCCGAGAGCACGATGCCAAGTAGCGGAAACAACCAGTTCTGGAGCCAAGGCACGTCCACGGAACCTCCCTACGGCCACTGCTTCAGGTTGGGCGTGCCGAACGACGCGAAGCCGGGAAAGTCCGGGTAGATCGTGCGGTGCTCGTATCCATAGAGGCCAGCGAGTCTCCTGCGGATCTCCTCCTTCGCCGCTGCCCCGATGCGGAGCGTGAACATCGGGTTCTCTGGAGGAGCCCCGGCTGCCGGGTTGAGCAAATGAGGGCGGACGGCAACGGAGGTTGCCCGCCGCACCTCATCGAGCTTCCAATGTGACGCGACCCCCGTGGTCTTTGGCCAGTAACGCCGTCCCGTCGGCGTGTTGTCGTGAGGAACGCCCCCGATCAGGAACCCCCCGTTCTGCGCGGCGATGCGGCCGTCGATGTGAGGAGGTCGCCAGGCCATCACGCGCGTCGTCCATGCCTTCTGGTCGTCGTCAGCGTCAGACACCTTCGGAGGAGGCTTGGGCCAGGGACGCTTGAGAGAGTCTTCCCACGGGCGAAGGTCTGCCTGCTCGTTGATGATCAGGTTGTTCACGGCAACCGCGAACAGCCGGCCGTCCTTGTCGTGGTGCTTCTCGACGCCGTTCTCCCACTTCTGCTCGACCGCGAACCAGACGCCGATCCAGGCGTTGAAGGTGATGTCGATGAGCCGCGTGGGTGCCCCATAGTGCTGGAGCATGGCCATCTGAAGCAGCCACGGCAGGCGACGCCCCTCGGACCAGTGGAGTCCCCACCGATGGACGTTCACCATGATCTTGTCCTCGGCCTCGAACAGCGCCTTTTCGTCCGGGTACTTGGTGCCTCCCCGCGTCCAGGCGAGGCGCCGGTACAGCGACGAATCCAGCGCCCAGTTCGCGTCGACCACGCCGCGCCACGCGAAGCTCATGTTCTTGCCCTCGACCCACCGGTCGCGCACGCTCTCGATGAACTTCACCACGTCGGCGAAGGAGTCGGCCGTCTCCTCCCAGGGCTGCCAGAAGTTAGCCGGGTTCACGCCGCGCTCCCAAGGTCACCCAGGATCTCCTCGATCTGCTCCAGCGCCACCCGCAGATCCTCCGCGATCTCGGCCGCGATCACGTCCGGCTCGGGCAGGTTCTCCGCATCCAGCAGGCTGTCGTCCTTCAGCCAGAACAGGTCCAGGCTGCACTTGTCGCGGTTGACGAGCTCGTCGTACTCGTAGGCCCGCCAGCGCCCGTCCGGCGTCGCCTCGCTCCACGTCGCCTGCCGCTCGTGCAGCGCCCCGGTCTTGTACAGCGCCACGAAGGCGTCGAGGTCGGCCCGCTTCATCGGGTTGGTCTTGAGCGTGAAGTGCTGGTTCGTCCGCAGGTCGTAGACCCACAGCTTGCGCGTCCACGGGTTCGGGCTCGCCGGCTTGCGGTCGAAGAACAGGACGTTCGCCTTCACGCCCTGGGCGTAGAAGATGCCGGTGGGCAGGCGCAGCAGCGTGTGAACGTCGCACTCGTGGAGCAGCTTGCGGCGGATCGTCTCGCCGGCCCCGCCCTCGAACAGCACGTTGTCGGGTACGACGACGGCGGCGCGGCCGTGGATCTTGAGCAGCGACTTGACGTGCTGGACGAAGTTGAGCTGCTTGTTGGTCGTCGTCGCCCAGAAGTCCTCGCGCTCGTAGGTGATGGACTCGCGGGCGGTGTCGCCGTCGTCGGCGACGACGAGGATGCTCGACTTCCGGCCGAAGGGCGGGTTGGTGAGCACCACGTCGAAGCGGTCGGACCCGAGCTCGCGCAGGCCGTCGTCGGTGCGGACGGGCAGCCGGCGGTCGATCTCGGCGTCAGCGGCCTCGGGGCTCTTGCCTTCGGCGATCAGCGCCTCGCGAAGCCTCGCGAGCTCCTGCGGCGTGGGGCCGACGTTGTGGAGCAGCAGGTTCATCGCGCACAGCCGCGTGACGCCCTGGACGATCTCGACCCCGCGCAGCGCGTCGAGGCGCAGATGCTCGCGCTGCTCGCGGGTGAGGTCGGGGTGCTCGGCCGTGAGCCACTGGTGGGCGGCGAGCAGGAAGCCGCCGGTGCCGCAGGCGGGGTCCACGATCGTCTCGCCGGGGCGCGGGGCCACGGCGGCGACCATCGCGTCGATGAGCGGGCGCGGCGTGAAGTACTGCCCGGCTCCGGACTTCGTGTCCTGCGCGTTGCGCTCCAGCAGGCCCTCGTAGGCGTCGCCCTTGATGTCGGCGCCGACCATGACCCACTGCTCCTTGTCGATCAGGTCGCTGACGAGGCGCTTGAGCTTGGCGGGGTCCTGGATCTTGTTCTGCGCCTTGCGGAACACGAGCCCGAGCAGGCCGTGCTGCTTGCCGAGGTGCTCCAGCAGAAGCCGGTAGTGGTGCTCCAGATCCGCGCCGTCGCGGGCGGTGAGGCTCGGCCAGTCGTAGCCCTCGGGCACCGGCGAAGGCCGCTTCCACGGCGGCTTCGTCTGCTCGTCGGCCATCTTCAGGAACAGCAGGTAGGTGAGCTGTTCGAGGTAGTCGCCGTAGGACAGGCCGTCGTCGCGCAGGACGTTGCAGTAGGACCACAGCTTGTTGACGATGCGGTTGGCGTCGGCGCTCATGAGCGGGCGTCCTGGGCAAAGAGGGGCATCTGCGGCTCGGCCGCGAGCAAGGGCGCGTCGGCCTCGGCGGGCACCAGGCGGCCCTCGAAGGCACGCTTGAGGACCGCCTGCCGCAGCCGGTCGCAGCGGGCGAGGTTGGCGTCGAGCGTGGCGTCGAGGGCGTCGAGCACGGAGAGCCGGCGGTCCACCTCGGCGACGATGCGGTGCTGCTCGGGGAGGGGTGGAAGGGGCACACCGAATGCCTTGATGTCCCCTACGTTGATGTGCGGAGCGGCGCTTCCACCAGTCAGGCGACGAACCACCGAGAGAGTCAAGGGTGAGTTGAGGACGAGCATCAGGTACCTGGGATGGCTTGAAGCTGACGCCCTCATGAGCATCATGCGCTGCCCCAGGCACAACTCCACACCGTTCGGCACAGGACACGCAATCCCCAGAATCCCGCCTTCCCTGCTATACAGGATGTCCCCCGGCTCTGGCTTCAACCGAGAGATTCTCTCGCGGTAGGTTGCTTCCGTCACAAACTCAGGATTGGACAGGTCGAGAAATCCTGGCTTGAACTGAGTCGTCCTCGCGCAGAGTTTCCCCGACTGGACCCGCTTTGGCGTCGAATGCGGACAGTCGACGATGTTCGCGCAGACAGCATCTACCGTCGCCCAGCACCACCCCTCCGGCAGCCCCAGCAACCCCTCCGTCTCCGGCTTCACCGGCTCCTTGTACTTGCCCCGCGCCCCGCTCGCGGCCCACGCCGCCTTGCGCTCGGCGAGGATGCGGTCGAGGAGCACGGCGGCCGGCTCGTAGTCGCGGCCCTCGGCGCGGGCGAGCGCGGCCTCGGTGGGCACCAGCCGGCCCTCGACGGCGGCCTTGAGCACGCTCGCGCGGGCGCGCTTCACGTTGGCCTTGGCGCGGGTCAGCGAGGCGACGGCGGCGTCGAGGCGGGAGAAGTGCGTCTCGATGGCGGCGACGATGCGATGTTGTTCGGTCGCATCCGGTACTGAAATCGGGACAGCGTTGTAGTCGTCTCTGCTCAGCGACGGGATGGCTGTGGACTTGTCCAAGGAACGAAGGTCGAGGTAGTCGAGAAGGTACTTGAAGAACTTCGGGGCTTGGTCAGAC
>JAFGUH010000172.1 GCA_016938615.1 Halothiobacillaceae bacterium
CCGGTGAAGAACAGCAGCATGATCGAGGCGACCTGGCTCCAGTGCCAGAGCCGGTTGAAGCGCGAATAGACCTTGACGCAATGCTCAGCCATGGTGACCTCCGTCTTTCTTGGAGCGGCTGAACAGGCGCAGCGCCCCATGTCCCAGCACGCCCAGCAGTGCCATCAGGAACACCGCCAGCCCCAGCTTGCCGCCGAGATTGATTTCCGACCCGGGCACATAGATGCCCGCGAGATTGGCCATCCGGCCGCCCTGCGTATGGCAGCTCTCGCATTGGAGCGCGTCCTCGGCGGGCGCGACCATATGGGTGATCGGCCAATACATGTAGGTGTGGACGAAATCGAACTCGCCCGAATACTCGACGCCGGCATAGTCCATGCCTGCCTTGAGCGATTTCTCCCAGTCGAAATAGGACCAGAGCGCCGTGCCGTTTCCGGGGCCGTAGACGTTGTTATAGGCCAGCACGTCGCGCTGGGTGTCATAGGCCTGGGTGCCGACCATCCGCTTGAACGGGAAGATCCGGCTGTCGGGCTGCCCCGGGTTGCCGCCGATCTTGTTGATCTCGACGACCTGAGTCGGGTCGATCTTCTCTTCGGGCATGGTGAAGGTCATCTCGCCATTCGACCAGGCGTAATAGGGCGTGACGTTCTCACCCCATTCGAAATCGCCCTTGGTCGAGAGGTAAGTGTGCAGCTTCTTGCCGTCGGATTGGGTGAACCCCTCTTCGTGATAGGGCTTGCCGTCCTTGAGCTTGCCCGCCGTCGACCAGTCCCAGACCGTCTTGGTGGCGACACCGCCGCGCGCGAAGCCCGGGATGTGGCAGGTCTGACAGGCGACCGTATCGGTGTGATCGTTGAGCTTGGCCGCGATCAGCGGGTTCGGACCCTCATGCGGAGTGTCCGAATGGCACGACGAACAGGCCGCCGCATCATGGGCCGAGCCCGCCATGCGATCGGGATGCGGGTCGATCACGTCGGTCTCGTAGCGCGAGCCCTCGAAGACGTGCTTGTCCGAGACGTGGCAGGTCTCGCAGGTGAAATTCTCGCCATCGGGCGACATATGGACATCGACCTCGCGCGGCGGCTCGAACAGAACCGAGGAGAGGTCGCCATGTTTCACGTTGTCGCCGCCACCGCCGTAGAAGTGGCAGTTGCCGCAATTGTCGCGACCGGGCGGCGGGCCGACCGATTGCGCGGCCTCGGCCAGATCGACCGGCCAGGCGGGCTCGCCCGTGATCGTCTTGGCGCCGGCGGCGACCGGCTCCAGCGGAGGCTCGCCCGCGAGGTTGTCCTGCTTGGTATACTGGCCCGACTTGTCGTGGCACACGAGGCAGTCGACCTTGGTCGGATCGTCGGGCATCGGCTCGCGCACATCGACCCAGCCATAGCCGGTGTGACACGAGGTGCAGCGCACCTCGTTCGAGGCGACATTGCCGCAAAACGCATTCATCTCATGCGCCTTGCCCAGCATCTGGCCAGTGGCCTCGTTCTGGTATTCCCATTTCCAGTGGACCGAGTGCATCACCTGGTTCGAGGCCTCGGTATGACAGGACAGACAGGCCTCCGTCACCTGGGACCCCGAGGCGAAGGGCCCCTTGAGCTGGTCGAATTTCGAGTGATCAGCGGTGATTTCGCTCACCGGGTCGCTCATATGGGCAGCCTTCGACGCAGGCGTCGATTGCGCTCCGATTACGGGCGTCTCCTCCCCGGCCACGGCATCCTGCGCATAGGCGGGAAGCTGGCCCAAAATCACGGCTGAGACGATTGCCGTGATCCGCAAAGCGGTCTGTTTCATCGACACTCCGGTTGGAATTGGCTGTTCGAATGGCTGGTCATATTCCTTAACGTGAATAAGCCTATCACGAATATGCGACATTTCGCGAGCATTGCGTGACTTTCTGTCGCATGTCACTGGAAAATTCTTAATCAATCGCTAATGCGTCACGGGCTGCTGATCGGGCTTGATGGGAGCGGCGGGAACTGCGGGGCTGGGATCGGCGCTGTGCGCATAAGGGCTTCGCCCGGTTCGTTCAGTGACCTCAAAGGAGATTTCCCATGCCCAGAGCCTCTCGCATTCTTATCCCGGCGCTCGCCGCGCTCGGCCTTGGCGCCGGCGCGGCGCTTGCCGCAGGTACCGGCGCCACCACGCAGACCAACTGGATCAATCCGGTGGTGAAGGATTACGGCCGGATGCATCCGGTGACTTACGGCGCGCTCAAACCCGACCCGAACAAGACCTGGA
>JAFGUH010000173.1 GCA_016938615.1 Halothiobacillaceae bacterium
GCGTTCCAGCCAGTCGGCGCGATAGACCTGGTACTGGTCGAACTGGTCGGACAGGCGGGCGGCGAGCTGGTAGGCCCGGTGTTCGTCATCGACGATGTAATGCGCCAGCGGCTCGAAGACCGGATCGGCGCGGATCGCCGGGTCTCGCAGGAGCCGGAGCAGTCGCCAGGTCAGACGCGCCTTGTCCAGCGGGGCCTCGTGGAGCACGTTCTGGCGTCCCAGCACGGCCCGGTAGCACTGCCACTGCAGGCGGGCCGGGAGCAGCAGGTCCATGGCCGTGGCGATACCCAGTCCGCCAGCGCCATCCTCGCGTCGCGAGCGGCCGAGGGCGAGGCGCAGCCACTGCGCCATGCCGTTGCTCTGCACGAGGATGCGCTCGTCTTCCAGGGGCTCGAGTGGCGCCAGACGCAGCCACTCCACCAGCAGATCGCGCAGGCCCTCGAGGCGATTGCCCTGCAGCACGATAAAGCCGGGCGTGATGGAGGCGTGGGCGTCCGTGGAGTCAGTCAAGACGTCGTGTCTTCCGAATGGTCGCGAGTGAAGGTCTGTCGAGAAGTGTATGGGAAGCGAGCTTGCGGTGAAAACGCGACATCCGGTGTCGTTTGTCGTGGGCCGGGAAGGCGGGTTGGACAAACACTGAAAAATGTATCGAAATAAGCATATAGTCGGGGAGTTGGCGAGTGACTGCCGTCGTCCCGTCATCGAATCGCAACGAAATCGGCGGCAGCATGACGAGCGATTCGACTGATCGTGGCGGCATCACACGGAAATGGAGTCATGGAAACGTTCGTAAGAGAGTCGGTTTCATGAAGGGCAACGGTTGCGCACTTCGGCGCCTGCCGATGCTGAGCCTGCGCGGCCCGGAGGCGATCGACGAGGTGCGCCGCATCGTCGAGCCATTTTTCTGGGAGCTTGTCGGGGTCGAGGATCCGGACCACTTGTCACGACAGGTCAGGCAGGACAAGGCGCAGGTAGCCCTGATCGATCTGCGTGGGGCCCTGCATTCCGTAATGGCCTGGTTGCCAGGGTTTTGCCGAGAGTTTCCTCATCTTCAACTGGTGGCGGTGCTCGAAAAACCGCAGGCTGACAAGGCGGCCCACGCGGGCTTTTTGCACTCTTATTTTTTCGATCTCTGCTTCGCGCCGATCGAATCCACGCGCCTGACATTTTCCATCGGCCACGCCTGGACGATGGCGCGGGTCGCTGATTTGCACACCAGCAACGAAACCGCGATCGACCGCGATGACGTCGAGCATGAGCTCATCGGTCGTAGTGAGGCCATGCAAGCCGTGCGTCGCAAGGTGCGGCGTTACGCGGACAATGATCTGCCGGTACTGATCACCGGCCCTACCGGCACGGGCAAGGAGTTGGCTGCCCGTTCGATTCACCGACAATCGGCGCGATCGACAAGGCCGTTCATTGCCGTCAACTGCGGAGCGCTGAGCCCGAACCTGATTCAGTCGGAATTATTCGGCCACGAGAAAGGGGCGTTCACGGGGGCCGCGAAACGTCGTATCGGCTGGGTCGAGCAGGCGCATGGCGGAACACTGTTCCTCGACGAGATCGGCGACTTGCCGATGGACGTTCAGGTGAGCCTGTTGCGCTTTCTCCAGCAGGGTGAGATCCAGCGCGTTGGCGGGGAGGCAACCGTACGTGTCGAGGTACGCATCATCGCCGCCACCCACATCGACCTCGACCAAGCCGTGCGCGAACACCGGTTTCGAGAGGACCTACTCTTCCGCCTCGACGTGTTGCCACTGGTCATGCCGGCATTGGCCGAGCGAGACGCGGACGTGCTGGACCTCGCTCACTACTATCTGGCGCGTTTCTGCGACGAACTCGGCGTAAAGCAAAAGCGCCTGAGTCCGGCCACCGAGTCGGCCTTGCGGACCTACCCGTGGCCGGGGAATGTCCGCGAACTGATGAATCGCCTTCGCCGCGGCGTTGTACTGGCCGACCGGCACGTGGTTTCACTACCCGAGATCAAACCCCACGACGCCGACGAAGGCGCCTTCCCCTCACTGGCGAATGCCCGGGACACGGCCGAGCGACGCGTGATCGCCGAGGCCATCGCCCGGGCGGGTAACAACGTTACCGAGGCTGCCCAGCTGCTCGACGTCTCGCGCTGCACCCTCCATCGCCTGATCCGCAAGCACAGGCTGTCGATTGACTGATTCACCCTAGGTTGCCGGGCCGCCGGATGTGTCCCGGCGGCTCCCCCGTGTTATCCCGAGTCAACCAGCCTTCGGGTCCCCGCGCCCCCGCGCCCCCGCGACTCTCTCTTGCGTTTCCCGGCACTCTCGCCGTTCTTTTGCAACACATCCGGAGCCGGCGCGTATGCGCTGGGCGTGATCTGTCTTGGCATTCGCAAATCCCCCGTATCACGAATGCGACACCGGCAAGGGCCTGCAGGCCAGCCTTGGCGAGCGTTCGCCGCAAGGGCGCATCGCCGCCTGTATCAAGAGTGCGTCATTCGGGTTGGCATGACGCGCTAGCTTTTCCTAAGGCATTGACTGAAAACGTTTTAATTTTCTGGCCCGCCTCTTGCTCCATATGGGTTGCGTGAAGGCACGAATGCATTTCACCGCTGCGGGAGCCAGGCCATGAACGACGTGTTCGGCAAAACGGAACTAACCCATACGAACGGCACGGCCGCGGTCAGCCTGTCGCGATGGGGAGTAGACGCCCGGCGGTGGATGTTTCCGTTGGCCGTCACCGCCCTGGTCGTTTCCCTCTACCCGACGCAATCCGTCGCTGCCGGCTCACGGGCCGGGGTCGAGGCCAGGCCTGGGGAGATCGTTCTCCTGCGCGCCGTCCCGGCACGACCGGCGGTACGCGACGTGCCTCCCGGGCGCGCCCTGCTGGTAGATCCAAGCCCGAAATCGGAGCTCGAACAGGGGCTCTCCCAACGGGAAATATCCCCGGCCGGCTACGGGCAGGTTGCGGCCGGCACTGGTAACGCGCCGTCCATGGGCGCGGGCATGAGCGGCTCTATCACCTCGATCACCCAGCATTTGGGTGGCTCGACGCAGACGCGCAACGGCGCACCCTCTGCCGCCGGCGGAGCCATGGGAGCGGCGACCGGTTCCATTGGTTCGACCGTGACCGGCGCCTTGTCCGGTGCCGGGCTGCTCGGCGCGGGAGGGCAACGGTGATGGCCATTCGCGGCAAGCATTCCCATGACGTTACGCCCTGGATCAGGCTCGCGCTGGTGCTGCTGGGTTTGTTCGCCCTGGCGATGACCGCCCAGATGATCTTCTCCGGTGAGGCCCGGGCCGAGGGACCGCCGACGAGTGATTACGAATGGATGTTCGCCGTTCTCGACGATAACCATATCGGCCAGCAATTCGCCAAGGGCGCTACCGGAAATGTGGCCGTGAACGCCGCTGCCGGCGCGGCGAACCTACAGACGAATCAGCGAACCCTGAACGGCACGATCGATGTCGCGCAACGCATCGACAACCCGGGCCATGCCCGTCCGGCGTGGATGGAGACCAATACGCGCATCGATGGCCAGGCCTTCAGTCGCGGCCAGGGCGTGTTGGGTGTCAACCAGGTGGCCGGAGACGGCAACGCCCAGATCAATTCGATGGCTCTTGCCCCCGCGGGCGAGGGATTCAAGGAGATTCGTGCGCTCGAACCGGTAAATCCGGTTGGGGCGTCGGATGCGGCGGCCCGGGACGGGCAGTCGGGGAGTGACTCTTCGGGACGGTATCGCGCGGTCGTCACGGACACCGCCTTTAGCGGATTCGGAGGGGTTCTCCAAATCAATCAGGTGTCAGGAAGCGGAAACGTGACGGCAAATCACTTTTCGATGTCCGGCTTCCGACCCTGAGCTCATGATCGAAGAAACCCCAACAAGAAGGTAGAGGTAGTAGCCATGAAAACGCAACTCAAGATGACACTGATCGCCTCCGCGGTCGCCGCGCTGGTCTCCGGCCCCGTACTGGCCTCCGAGTCCAACGGCAGTCACAACTACAACCTGAAGGTAAAGATCGACGTCGACAAGAACATCGATGTCGACAAGACCGTTGACGTCGAGAAGAACCTCACGCTCAACAAGACCCGTAACGAGATCGACCACATCGATCGCGAGTTGCGTGACATCGTGATCAATGCCTCGGCCGGTGCCTCGGCGCACGATCGCCAGTTCATCCACGCCAACGACGTGCGTAACAAGAAGCTGACCAACAACGCCAGCATCGGTGACAACGTCGGCAACGGGGCCTCGGGCAACATCGGCATGAACGTCGCCGCCGGTGATACCAACGTGCAGGACAACGCGGCCGCACTGGCTGCCGTCGATGCCGGCTTTGTCTTCGGTGAGTCCTACGCCAGTGTCGACGTAGACCAGAGCAACCTGGCCAACACCACCCGCAACAGCGGCGTGATGAACAACGCCAGCATTGGTCAGAGCGCGTTTGCCAACGCCTCGGGCAACATCGGCGTCAACGTCGCCGCCGGTACCGGTAACGGCCAGAAAAACACCATGGCGGCTTCGGTCTCCACGGCGCGCGTAGCCAATGCCACCCTGAGCAGCAACCAGGAGTCGATCGACAACAACATCCGCAACGAGGGTCGCACCGAGCAGTACAGCGACACCACGCAGGTGCAGTTGGCCGGTTACAGCTTCGGCGGCTACGCGGGTAAGGGCCAAGGCCATTACTCGGGCGAGACGAGCGGCGAGATCACCGGCAGCCTCGACCAGATCGGCGACGTCTATCCGGATACCTGGACCGGCGATGCACACCCGGCCGGCAGCCAGACCGGGCACTTCGACCTCGATACCGACACCCAGGGCGGGTCCGACCTCAACAATGACGGCGGCGCGCTGGCCTTCGGTACCCACGACGTGACCTACGAGGGTGAGGAAGAAGGTTATCTGGGCTTCCGCGAGGGCGGCAAGATCCTGCTTGGTAGCGTCATGAGCGGCGAAGTGGCCACCACGCGCTATGTGGTCGTCAACGCGAAGAACGACGCCTCCCTGCTGGGTAACGCGTTCGCCAACGCCAGCGGCAACATCGGTGTGAACGTCGCTTCGGGCACCGGCAACCTGCAGAGCAACGCGCTCTCCATGGCTGTGGCCTGCAACACCTGTGCCGGCGGCACGGGCGGCGGCGAGCAGTAAACCGGTCCCCGGATCGGTCGACGGGGCGCGCAAGCGCCTCGTCTTTTCAGGCGACTCCCCAGGATCGGTGTCGCCCGGAAAGACGACCCAGGCAAATGGGCCACTCGAACGGGCATAGAAGAGAGAGATCACCGTGCAGTCAACGTTCGCCCCATCCGCCCCATCCAGCCCGATTCGCAGAGTGCGCGCGTCGGGCTGGACGCTGGCGCTAGTGGGGGCGATCGCCACGATCATCGCGGCGCCGGTCCAGGCAGCGGAGGTGCGCTTCGCCGGTGTGCTTCCCCACGGTCAGGTCGTGGAAAAGCCGGTGGAAAGCCTGCTCGAACGACGCTATCGCCACGTCGTACGCCAGCAGTTCGATTTCTCCTGCGGGGCGGCGGCGTTGGCGACCCTGCTCAAGCATGCCTACGGTCTGAATCTCGACGAGGCGACGGTGCTTGCCGGGATGTGGGGGGTCTCCGACCCCGAGCAGGTGCGCACGCGCGGGTTTTCATTGTTGGAGATGAAGCACTACCTCGAGCGGCTCGGGTATCGGGGGCGCGGTTACGAAATCGATCTATCCCGCCTCGGGCGCATCAACGTGCCCACGATCGTGCTGATGGATGTCAACGGCTACCAGCATTTCGTGGTGCTGAAGACAGCCGGGGATGGCTACGTGCACGTGGCCGACCCGGCACTCGGTAACAAGCGCTACTCCACCGAGGAATTCATCGCAGCCTGGCCGTCGCAGACCGTGTTCGCGGTGATCGGTCCGGGGTTCGATCGCAAAACGGTCTTGCTCGAGGGCACCAACATTCCCAGCAGCGGTGCATTGCATCGGCGTTCGGGCCGGATTCCGACCGCCGATCTGCTCGATTTCGGTTTTCAGCACGCCGACCTGTTCTGAGGCCGGCGGCTACTTGAGGGTACGACCATGAAACGCAATCGCATTCAGCGCGGCCAATCGGCCGCCGACAAGCCGGTCCCCGTCCTGCCCACCAAGGCGTTGCTGGTCGGTGGTGTGGCGGTGGGACTCGCCTGCGCGGGGCTGCTGATCAGTGGCGCCGTGCTCGCGGCCAACCCCTCGATCGTCGCGCTGAGCGACCCCCAACTCGCCGAAATGCGGGGTCGATTCCTCGCCGCTGACAACCGCGTCATGTATTTCGGTGTCGAGATGATCACCCAGTGGCAGACCACCGGCGGCACGATGGCCGCCGGCCTGAACGTGGGTATCGATCGGTCCGGTCGGACACCCTCCGTGACCTTCGCGCCCACCGTGTCGATTCAGGGACAGCCGCGGGCAGACGGCTCGGGCTCGCACGTCGTCGAGGGCGGCGCAACGGATCGCACGCGCGGGGTGCGCCAGCAGATTCAGGTGGCCGGTAACGACAACGTGGCCAACAACCAGTTCGAGGTGCAGATCGACTCCCATCGGGGTGGCGGCACCACGCACAGCGGTGGGTACAACGTCGAGATCCGGCAGGGCGGGGCGGTGGTTGCCGCTGGGCTTTCCAACGGGGGCCGCGAGGCCGGCGTGAACTTGCAACTGGGTAATTCGCGCGTGTTCCAGGGATTCCAGTCCGGCAACGCGGCCCAGGTGATTCAGTTGGCTGGCGATCACCATGCGATCAACAACCAGCTCCGTTTGGTGGTGGGCATCGATCCAAGCCGTCTCAGTGATCGACAACAGCTGCAGCGGCAGGTCGGCCAGTCGCTGGCGACCTTGCGCGGCGGCATCTGAACCAACTTACTTGCCCGCTGCGCGAGGCAGGGCGGGGCAACGACGAATGGCTAACGAGGGACATCCCCCAAGGAGATCGGCCATGGAGCATGAAAAACATCGCGGTAGCGGGAGGATCGGTCGTCTTTCCTGGCCGGTGTCGACTCTGACGGTCTGTTGTTTGTCGCTCGGTTTCCCGGCGCTAAGCGGTGCGGCCAACGAAGCCGACAACGTGGAGCAGCTGCGCGCCGAACTCAACGACCTCAAACAGCGCTACGTCAACGAGGTCCGTCGCTTGCGGGAGATCGACGCGCGCCTGATGGCCGTGCAGACCCGGCTCTCTGAGTCAGGCGTCGAGCCGGAGGGGGATCTCGAACCCCGCGCACCTGCCGGGGCCGCGCAGCCGGCCGATCTGGGCGACGGCGAGGCGACGGCGCGCGCACCCACCGCCGAGGATAAACGCGAGGCTACACGTCGCAGTGTCGACGATTTCCTGCAGCAGGAACACGTCGCCTTCGACCGCCC
>JAFGUH010000174.1 GCA_016938615.1 Halothiobacillaceae bacterium
CTCGGTCGGCTTCGAGATCGACAGCCTGAGCTTCAGCGTGACCCTCGTGCGCGAGACCGCCACCGGTCGCCAGTGGGTGCAGGCCGAGGGGTCGGTCGCGTCCGCCGGTCTCGTGAATGTCGATGGCATCACCGCGACGCTGACCGACGCCTCGCTGACGCTGGTGACCGAGCAGCCCTTCGATCTGGGCCTGCTCGATGGCGATCAGGTCGTGCTGTCGCAGATCAACGGCGTGGCCACCGGCGTGACCGCGCCGCTCGCGCAGGTCTCGGGTCAGCTGACCCTCGCCGTGGGCGGCGAGGTTCTGATCGCGGGCGGGTTCGGGTTCACCAAGACCACGGTGAGCGGGCTGACGGGGGCTGCGGCCGCGACGGGCGATCTGCTCGCGCTGAGCCTGACCGGCGTGCAGGTCTTCGCGGGCACCGGGGCGAGCTTCGATACCACGACGCCGACCGCGCCGACCGTCGATACCTCCTCGGACAGCGCCTTCGGCTTCTACGTCTCCAGCCTGACGAGCAAGATCGGCATCCTGACTTCGGGCGGCGTGACCTATACCGGCATCGACTTCTCGCTCGCCGCAACCGGCGTCGGCATCCCCGGTGTGACGGTCGAAGTCTCCAACCTCACGGTGCAGTCGAACAGCGCCTCGGCCGGGTCGGCGATTGATTGGACGCAGAGCGCGCTGAGCCTGACCGGCCTGAGCCTGAGCACGCAGATCACCAAGGTCGAGGCCACCGCGACGGTGGTGGTCGATGGGGCGGTCTATATCGCGGGCACTTTCGGGCTGGTGAGCACCGAGGTCACCGGCATCACCGATCAGAACGGCGTCACGGGTGTGAGCGGCAAGCTCCTCGTCATCACGATCACCGATGCGGAACTGTTCGCAGGCGTCGGCGCGGAAGTGAGCGCGGGCAGCCTCGATCTGACCGAGGCCTCGGGCTTCGGCATCACCGTGCCGAGCTTCACGCTCGCCATGTTCACCGCGACCGGCGCGACCGAGACGGTCACCGGGCTGGAATTCTCGGCCTCGGCGCAGATCTACGGCATCCCGGATGTGACGGCGGTGATCGACACGCTCGATGTGGCCTATTCGAGCGCCGATCTCGACTGGAGCCAGACGCCCTTCACCGATGCCGGTGTGAACTTCACCTTCGCTCCGTTCCAGGGCACGGCGCTCGCGGTGCGTGCCGAATTCACGATCCAGAGCACCGTTCTGCTTGCCGCCGATCTCGCGATTTCGGTCACCACCCAGACCATCGACGCCGCAAACAGCCCGACCGGGGTGGCGTTGACCGATGCGAAGGTCATGACCCTGTCGCTGACCTCGGGCGTGATCTTCGTGGGCACCGGCGCCACGATCACCTTCGATGCAACCACCGGCGCCGCGACCGGCTCGACCGGTGGGACCGGCTTCGCGGCCAGCGTCACCCGGTTCGAGTTCGCCTCGGTCAAGCAGGTCAACGCGGCCACCGGCGCGGTCGAGGGCAGCTGGAGCGCGATC
>JAFGUH010000019.1 GCA_016938615.1 Halothiobacillaceae bacterium
GAACAGTGTTTGTACCAGAAGAGGTTCGATACGAATGAGCACCGTTGAAGAACGCGTCAAGAAGATTGTTGTAGAGCAGTTGGGCGTCAAGGAAGAAGAAGTCACCAACGAAGCTTCATTCGTTGACGACCTCGGCGCGGATTCCCTGGATACCGTCGAGCTGGTCATGGCGCTGGAAGAAGAGTTCGAGTGCGAGATTCCGGACGAAGAGGCCGAGAAGATCACCACCGTTCAGCAGGCCATCGACTACGTCAACAACCACAAGGACGCCTGATTCGGCCCTTGTGCGCTTCGCAGGCCCCGCAGGGATGTCCGGGTTTGTGAACTGAAAAACCGTGTTTCGGCCTTCGTCAGTGAAGGTCGAGCGCGGTTTTTTACTTGGTGTCGCCACCCACCGAACTGGAAAGAGCTTCATGAGCAAACGTCGCGTCGTGATCACCGGCCTCGGGTTGGTGACCCCGCTAGGCAACAACGTCAAGGAGTCGTGGGACGGGATCCTCGCCGGCCGATCGGGCGCGACCCCCATCGATCGATTTGACACCGACACGATGGCGGTCAAGTTCGCCGCCACCGTGAAGGACTTCGATCCGACCGCGTTCATTCCCGCGAAGGACGTGAAGAAGATGGAGCCGTTCATCCATTACGCCCTGGGCGCCTCGATCGAGGCGATCGAGGACGCGGACCTGGTCAGCGACTCGCTCGACCTCGACCGGGTAGGCACCATTATCGGTTCCGGCATCGGCGGGCTGGGCGGTATCGAACGCAACGCGCTCGCCCTGGAAAACCAGGGCCCACGGCGTGTCTCGCCGTTTTTCGTTCCCGGCGCGATCATCAACATGGCCTCCGGGCAGTTGTCGATCCGTTACGGTTTCCGTGGTCCGAACCTCGCCACGGTCACCGCTTGCACCTCCGGTACCCACAGCATCGGTCAGGCGGCCCGCATGATCGCTTACGGCGATGCCGACGTGATGATCGCCGGCGGCACCGAGGGAGCGGTCTCGCCGCTGGGGGTGGCCGGGTTTGCCGCCGCGCGCGCCCTTTCCACCCGTAACGACGATCCCGAACGCGCCTCGCGCCCCTGGGACCGCGATCGCGACGGCTTTGTGCTAGGCGAGGGCGCCGGGGTCATGGTGCTGGAGTCGCTCGAACACGCCCAGGCTCGTGGGGCACGCATATACGGCGAGATCAGGGGCTTTGGCATGAGTTCGGACGCCTACCACATGACCTTGCCGGCCAGCGACGGCAACGGCGCCCGTCGCTGCATGGAGGCGGCGCTCAAGGATGCCGTCCTGACACCGGCCGACATTGGCTACATCAACGCCCATGGCACTTCGACTCCCGCCGGCGACGGCACCGAGGTGCAGGCGATCAAGACGTTGTTCGGTGATCGGCCGGTCGACTGCCCGGTCAGTTCGACCAAATCGATGACCGGCCACCTGCTGGGCGCAGCCGGCGGTATCGAGGCGGTGTTCTCGGTGCTCGCGCTGCGCGACCAGATCCTGCCGCCGACCATCAACCTCGACAACCCCTCCGAGGACTGCGATCTCGATTTCGTGCCGCACGAGGCACGCCGCGTCGAGGGCCTCGAAGTGGCGATGTCCAACTCGTTTGGCTTTGGCGGAACCAACGGCACCCTGATCTTCGGTCGCGCGGTCGACTGATGAGCGCGGTGCGGCGTTCGATCGCACCGTGCATTCGTCGGCCCCACCAGGGACCGTCGAGCCAGCGTCTCTGGGCGCTCCCTGTCACTTGGGAACCTCTGCACGAATGCCATACCGCTCTGCGCGCCTTGAGCCGGGCAGATGCTTCGTTGTCGTCCTTGGAAAGGGAACAACCATTCCGCGGTGGACGAGCGCCTTGCATCTGCCCGGCTCAAGGCTCGCCCTGCGGTGCTGGGCGAGTCGTTCCGGCCTCGCGGCGCTCGGCGCTTCCCGGGCTGCGGCGTGCCACTGGCACGCCGTTCCGGGTCGCCCATGCTCCGCGTTGCGATGTCTTGACGTGGCCACCGGCACGCCGGCGTTCAAGCGCCTTGATCACGAACGACTCGCCCAGCCAGAGTGGCATGGCATTCGTGCAGAGTTTCCCTTGGCATTTGCCCGAACGGCCGTGAGCGTGCCCGTCATTCAGCGCCTCGACCATCGTCGCGACGGCGACTGGCAACAGGAGCCGCCGTCGCTCGCGACCGTGCTGGTGCAGGCGGGAGAGCAGGCAAGCCACCTGTTCGAGAGCGTCACCGCCGGTGGCCCGCTGAGCCGCTGGTCGATCCTGTTCTCCGCGGCCGACGAGCGGATTCGCGCCCCGGCAACGCCGACCAGCGACGAGTCCCGCTTTCTCGACGCCTTCCAGCAGGCCGTCTCCCGTCACCAGTCGCTGTCGGCGTCCTTCGATGCCAGCGACTGGCTGGCTTCCCGGGGCCTGCCGACGTCGTTCCCTTTCCTCGGCGGCTGGACCTTCTTCCTCGCCTACGAGATGGCCGCCGAGATCGAGCCTACACTCGATCTGCCGGCCTTCGAACTCGGCGCCGAGAGCGGTTTTCCGCGTGCGATTGCCGAATATCATCCGGCCGCCCTGGTGCGCGATCACGTCACCGGCGAGGATATCGTCGTTCACGATGGCAGCGAACGGGGCGAGTCGTCCGCCCATGCCCTGATCGCCGCCTGGCGACGGGCGTGTGAGGCAACCGGCGGCGATCCGGGCGATCCGGGCGATCCGGGCGATCCGGGCGGCGCGGTGGAGCTGGCCGAAATCCAGGCCCCGGCGGGGGCGCCGCACCGTGAGCGGGTGGCCAAGGTGCGCGACTACCTGTTCGCCGGCGACGTCTTTCAGGCCAACCTGTCGCATGCCTGGCGCTTTCGACTGGCCTCCGGCGTGTCGTCCGCCGCGGTCTACGATGCCTTGTGTCGCCGCAACCCCGCCCCGTTCGCCGCCTGGTATCGCCAGCCCGAGGGCGAGATCGTGAGCTCCTCGCCGGAGCGATTGCTGCGCGTGGCCGACGGCCTCGCCGAGACACGGCCGATCGCCGGCACCCGACGGCGCGACCCGGACCCGGAACGTGACCGCGAGCTGATCGAGCAGCTCCAGGCCCACCCCAAGGAGCGTGCCGAGCACGTCATGCTCATCGATCTGGAGCGCAACGACCTGGGCCGGGTCTGCGAGCCCGGCTCGGTGCGGGTCGACGAGTTGATGGTGGTGGAGTCCTACGCCCAGGTACACCACCTGGTCTCGAACGTGGTCGGGCGACTGTCGGCGGCCAGCTCGCCACTGGCCGCCCTGGCGGCCTGCTTCCCCGGCGGTACGATAACCGGCTGCCCGAAGGTGCGTTGCATGGAGATCTTGGCCGAGCTCGAACAGGCCGGGCGCGGGCCGTACACGGGCAGCCTTGGCTACCTGAGCAATCACGGCCGGATGGACAGCAACATCTTGATTCGAAGCCTGTTCCTCGCCCCCGACGGGCAGGGGGAGTTCCGCACCGGCGGCGGGATCGTGGCCGACTCCGACCCGGCGCGCGAGCTCGACGAGACCTACCAGAAGGCCCGCGGCGTGCTAGATGCCCTGGGCGGGGAGACCGCGCTTGCGGCCGGGGTGCCGAGCGAATGACTGCCATCGGGGCGACAGCGTCTGGCGGGTCTGCCGATGCCAACGAAATCGATCGTGGGCTCGCCTTCGGTGACGGCCTGTTCGAGACGCTGTTCGTACACGAGGGCCGCCCGGTAGCCTTCGCCGAGCACATGACCCGCCTTCGGGTCGGCCTGCAGCGGTTGGGGTTGCCCGAACCGTCTTTCGACTCGATCCGGGCAGCGATCGACGGGGCGATCGGAGAAACACCCGACCCGGCGGCGGGCGAGGGCGCGCCCACCGGTATCTGCAAGCTGATCGTCACCGCCGGGACCGGCCCGCGGGGCTACCGGCGCCCGCGGGAGCCCGTGCCGCGCATCCTGGCGCGTTTCGGGCCGTTGCCGCCGGCGCCCGCGGTGGCGTTGTCCGTGGACCTGTCGCCGGTCCCGGTGGTCGGATCGGCGCGGCTGCGGGGGATCAAGCACCTCAATCGCCTGGTCCAGGTAATGGCCCAGGAGGTAATGGCACAGGAGGCACTGCCGGCAGGCCGGGTCGAAGCATTGATGACCGACGGCGAGGGGCGCGTGGTTTCCGGTACCATGAGCAACCTGTTCTGGCGTGAGCGCGACGGCTGGCACACCCCGCCGCTGGTCGACGGGGCGATCGCCGGCACCCGGCGGGCTTGGCTGATCGAGACGCTGGACGCGCGGGTCACTCCCTGCGGGATCGGGCGTCTGGCACTCGCGGACTCGGCCTTCCTCGCCAACGCCCTGTCGGCCTGGCGACCGATCGAGAGACTGTTGGGTCGGCCACTGGCGGAAATGGATCGCCCGCCCGTCCCACTGAGATCGATCGGCGGTTTCTGGCAGCCGCCGGCCCCCGAGGGGAGCGTCCCCTGGCCCGCCTCCTTGGCGACGGCGCTCGGGACGACCTGCTGGGGGCGAATGGCGCAGCGCGAGGGCATCGATAGGTGCTGGATGTGATCATCATGCCCGTCGCGGGTCAGCCGGTGGTGGTCGGCACGCAAGGGGCGAACGAGGCGCCGTGGTAAGTGTCTCGGCTCGGGCCGGGATGGATTTCAGTTGGACACAGTCTGGGAGTGGCGGATGCGGCGAGCGATCGGAGCGTTCTTGATCTGGATGCTGAGCATGGGATGGGTGGTCGTGGTCCTCGCCGTGGCCGGTCTTGCCTATCACTACTGGCAGATGCCCCTGGTGACAAACGACACCACGGTTCAGGTCGAGCCCGGCGAGTCGATGCGCGACGTTGCCGCGACCCTCCACGAGACCACCCCGAGTTTGCCGGCTCGCGTCATCTACTGGACGGCGCGCTTTCGCGGCCAGGCCCGCCAGATCAAGGCGGGCGAGTACGCGATTGGTGCGGGTGAACGCCTGCCGACCCTGCTCGATCGCATGGTGGCGGGGGACGTGATCGAATACCGCTTCACCGTCCCGGAGGGGGTGACGGCCGGCGAATTTCTTGCTCAGCTCGCCGAGGCGCCGAAGGTCCGGCACACCCTGGAGGCACTGACTCCCGAGGCGGTGATCGACGCGCTCGACCTGCCGGTGGAAAACCTCGAGGGCTGGCTGTTCCCGACCACCTACCATTACCCGGCGGGCACCACTGACGTGGCGTTGTTGCGACGGGCCTATGACCAGATGCGCGAGGAACTGGACGCCGCCTGGGCGGCCCGGGCCGACGACCTGCCGATCGATACCCCCTATCAGGCCCTGGTCCTGGCCTCGCTGGTGGAGAAGGAAACCGCGGTGCCCGACGAGCGCGGGCGCATCGCCGGGGTGTTTGCCAACCGGCTCGAGCGCGGCATGCGGCTGCAAACCGATCCCAGCGTGATCTACGGCATGGGGGATGACTACCAGGGGCGCCTCTACACCAAGAATCTGCGCGAGGACAGCCCCTACAACACCTATACCCGTGGTGGCCTCCCCCCGACGCCGATCGCCTTGCCTTCGGCCGCCTCCCTGCGGGCGGCCACCCGGCCGGAGACCACCAAGGCACTCTACTTCGTCGCCGATGGCAGCGGCGGGCACGCCTTTTCGCGAACGCTGGAAGAGCACAACCGCGCGGTCTCGCGCTGGCGCCAGCAAAAACGCGAGGCGGAGGCAAGCCCATGAGCGCGCGCCGGGGACGCTTCATCACGCTCGAAGGTGTCGAGGGGGCCGGCAAGTCGACCGCGATGGCCTTCGTGCGCGACTGGTTCGTCGACCACGGCCGGGAGGTGGTCTGTACCCGCGAGCCGGGCGGTACGCCGCTCGCCGAGGAGTTGCGTGGCCTGCTCAAGGCCCCGCGCGAGGAGCCGATGGCCCCCGCGACCGAGCTATTGTTGATGTTCGCGGCGCGTGCCCAGCACGTCGAGCAGGTGATCCGACCGGCACTCGCCGCCGGCAAGGTGGTGATCTGCGACCGGTTCACCGATTCGACCCGCGCCTACCAGGGCGCCGGGCGTGGCTTGTCGATGACCACCATCGACCGGCTGGCCGCGGTAGCCCACGCAGGCTGCGACCCCGAACTGACGTTCTGGCTGGACGTCCCGGTGGCGCTCGGGCTCGAGCGGGCGGCCCGGCGCGAGGCAGCCGATCGGTTCGAGCAGGAGACCCTCGCCTTTTTCGAGCGCGTGCGCGGTGGTTTCCAGGCCCTCGCCGAACGCGAAACCGCGCGATTCCGGCGAGTGGATGCCACGCGCGCCCTCAACGAGGTGCGCAACCAGATCGAGATCGAGTTGGAGGTGGCCCATGGCGACTGACAACGCGGAAGCCAGCCTCGCGGGACTGGCCGAGCAGCGGCTGGTCAGCGACCCGGCGACCATTCGTCACGCCGATTGGCTGGCCGATGCCTGGGCGCGTCTCGACCGGATGATCGGCGCCGGGCGCCTGCCGCACGGCCTGCTGCTGCACGGGCGGCTGGGCGCGCCGATGACCGCCTTGCTGGAAACGCTCGCGCGGCGCTTGATCTGCGAGTCGCCTCAGGAGGGGTGGCCTTGCGGTACCTGTCGGGCCTGCCGCCAGGCCGAGCAGGGCAGTTTCCCGGATATCCATCGCCTGGCCGATGACGCCGAGCATCGCGATATTCCGGTCGACACGATTCGCTCCCTGATCGACGGCGCCTTCCTGACACGATTCGGGCGCATGCGGTTGGTGCTGATCGAACGCGTCGAGCGACTCAACCGAGCGTCGGGCAACGCGCTCTTGAAGCTCCTCGAGGAGCCGCCGGACTCGATGCAGTTTCTCTGCACCGTCGAACAGGTCGACCGCTTGTTGCCGACCATTCGTTCGCGCCTGCAGCGCCTGCGCCTGCGTGAGCCCCGCCCGGAGGAACAGGCCGGATGGTGGCGACAGACGATCGGCTGTGACCCCGAGCAGGCCGAGCTGCTCGCCTTCATCGACGATCCCACTCTGGTGGATGGGAGCGAGCCGACCTTCGATTGGCAGGCGGTGACCGAGGCCTGGGTCCGTCTCGCCGAGGGGCGGGGCACACCGCTGGCCCCGCTCGCGCCCTGGCTGACCACGCCACGGCCCGTACTCGCTCGCTGGCTGCTTCGGCTGTGGCCCGTGGTTGCCCGACGACATGCTGGCCTGCCTGTCGCGGGGCTTCCGCGCGCGCTTGCCCCGTCGGTCGACCGGCTGGCCGCGGCGTATGGCATCGAGCAGTGGTTGGCAGTACATACCCGCCTGATCCGTTTCGCCCGCGAGGCCGGTCATCCCCTACATCCGGAACTTTCGGTCGAACACCTGGCACTCGACCTCGTTGATCCGCGCCTGCCAAGACGAATCGAGACACCCTGAGCCTCCCGGCGTCGGCCTCTCACTCGGGCCGACGTCGAACCCCCGCGACGCCACGGCGAACGAGCGCACAAGGCCGGGCCCCGTGTCATGGTCCTGTATTACGCGGTTCGTATGGTCTCCGGTCTACCACTGGCTGGAGGGGGTCGAATGGCAGAGAGTCGTACGCGGACGTCCGGGGACCGGATGCGTCTGATTTCATTGCTCTGGGAAGTGCGCAACGCCGCTCGCGGTTCCGGTGAAGCCGCCTTGCGCGTGGTGCATTTCAACCTATTGCTGACTGACCCACGCTACCGGCGCGAGATGCTCGACCGAGGGCGACTCTCGAATTCCGCCGAACTTCGCCGCCTGGCCGCTGAGGCCCAGGGTCTCGATGATGGCCAGAGCCTGAAGGACGGGCGTTCCCTGCACCAGGGAGATCGACCGAATGTCGAGTCGATGCCCGGGGCGTCGCCGACGGGAGATCATCTCGGGGCCCGGGAGAAAGAACGTGGACACTCGGCCTCGTGGGGTTGGCTCGTCTCCGGCGCGACGCTCCTGGTGCTTGGTGCCGCCGGGCTCGCCGGGGCCGGCCAATGGTGGGGCAGTGACGAGCCCACCGTCGAGACGGTTTCCGGGTCGCTGTACGGCGACGTCGTCTGGCGCTCGGACCGGGTCTACCGATTGGCGGACATGGTGTTCGTCGAGTCCGGCGCGACGCTCAACATTGAACCCGGAACCCGTGTCGAGGGCGAACGAGGCTCGGCACTGGTGGTCACTCGCGACGGCCTGCTGAACGCGCGCGGTACGCAATACAATCCGGTGGTGTTCACCAGTGCGCGCCCGGAGGCTGAGCAACGCGCCGGTGACTGGGGCGGTGTGGTGCTCCTGGGCAGCGCGCCGGTCAACACCGGCGTGGGTCAGATCGAGGGGATCCCGGCGTCGGACCCTCGCGGCGGTTTCGGTGGCAGCGACATGCACAACAACTGCGGTTTTCTGCAATACGCTCGCATCGAGTTCGCGGGCTACGAGATTTCCGCCGACAACGAACTCAACGGCTTGACCCTGGGCGGCTGTGGCGATGCCACGGTGTTGCGCTACATCCAGGTTCACGCCGGATTGGACGACGGGATCGAGTTTTTCGGCGGCACGGCCAACCTGAGTCACGCCGTTATCACGGATGCCGACGACGACTCGCTCGACTGGGGCCTGGGCTGGCGCGGCAAGGGCCAGTTCCTGCTGATCCGCCAGTCACCCGGGGTCGGTGACACCGGTTTCGAGGCCGACAATCTGTCTGCCGATCACCTGGCCCAGCCGCGTTCGTCGCCAACCCTGGCCAACGTGAGTATTTTCGGGCCGGATACGGCCACGGGTGCCCAGCGCGGCATGGTGTTGCGTCGTGGCACGGGGCTTGACCTGCGCAATACGCTGATCAGCGGTATGCCGGGGGATGCCGTCGACGTGCGCGACCGAGCGACTGTCGCGCAGATTAAGCGTGGCGAACTGCGCTTCGACGGCGTGTTGATCGCGGACCTGCCGACGGGTGTCGCGTTCACTCCGGAGCAGGGCGAGGACGACGACGATGACGGCTTTGACGAGGACGCGTTCTTCGGGCGTGAAAACGGGGTGTATCGTCAGGCCGGCCTGGTGCTCTCCTCGGCCTCGGCGCAGTCGAACGACGTGGCCGTGGTGCCGCCGACGGGCGGTGTGTTCGAGCGCTACGTGGTGGCTTTGCCCAAGGGCGAATTCTGGGACGAGGCCGCGCGTTTCGTCGGCGCTATCCGGCCGGGCAGTCGCACCACCTGGCTCGATGGCTGGACCCGCACCGAGCGCGGGCCGATTCCGGATTGAGCGTCCGTACCGCGATCGGGGCCAGGATCGGGACGCCGGGGTGACTGCGGGCGATCGCCAAACACGGTAGACTGAAACCCGGCCTGGCCCGCGGTCCTTCGGGGGCCCGGCCATTGGCTTGCAGGTGATCACGAGGCGCAAGGAACCGGATGACCGGCGTCCCGCCGAACAGGAGCGCGATATGGCACAGGCTGGAGGTGGCCTCGGTGGAGGCATGATCCACCACAACATCCCCGACAAGGAGACGCTCTACAAGTCCTATATGCCGTTCGTCAAGAATGGCGGGCTGTTCATCCCGGGGCACACGCATATTCCCATGGGCAAGGAAATCTTCCTGACACTCACCCTGATGGGCAGTCCCGAACGGCTGGCGGTAGCCTCGAAGGTCATCTGGATCACCCCGCAGGGCGCCCAGAGCGGCAAGACTGCCGGCATTGGCGTGCAATTCGGCCGGATGGACCAGGGGCGCACGCGCCGGCAGATCGAGAGCTACCTCGCCGGCGCGCTGGAAAAGGAAACCCCCACGTATACCATGTGACCGGGCCGTAATCCGTCACCCGTAATCCGTTACCCATAATCCGTCACCCATTACCTGCGGCACGAACTACCTATCGTCCGGGAGCGACATGCAACTGTTCGACTCGCACTGCCACCTCGACCGGGTGGAACTCGACGCCTTCGACGACGATTTCGACCGTTTCATGCAGGCCGCGTGGCTGGAATCGGTGACGCGGATGCTCTGCGTCTCGATCAAGCCATCGACCTGGCAGGCAATGACAGACCTGGTCTCGCCGTACCTCGCCGGTCACCCCGACCGGCGCCCCGAGCGCCCCGAGGTATTCCTCTCCTACGGGCTGCACCCCACCGACGATGCCGGGACGGTGATCCCCGCCGAGGAGCTGGTGCGCGCGATCCGGGAAGACCGCCACGCCGAGTCCATCGTCGCGGTGGGCGAGACCGGCCTCGACTACTTCCACTGCGAGGAGGGCGAGCGTTGGCAGCACGATCGCTTCGTCAATCACATCGACGCGGCCAAGGCGGTCGGCAAGCCAGTCATCATCCACACGCGCGGGGCCCCCGGAGACACCATGGATGTGCTCGAGCGCGAGCATGCCGAGGACTGCGGCGGGGTAATGCATTGCTTCGCGGAGGACTGGGAGACGGCGCGCCGTGCGCTCGATCTCGGCTTCTATATATCGTTCTCGGGGATCGTTACGTTCAAGAATGCCGCGTCCCTTCGCGACGTGGCGCAGAAGGTGCCCGGGGATCGGCTGCTGATCGAGACCGACTCGCCGTATCTCTCGCCAGCGCCCTATCGCGGCAAGCCGAACAACCCGATCCGTGTCCGCCACGTTGCCGAGGTGCTGGCCGACGTGCGCGGGGAGAGCCTGCCGGAAATGGCCGCTCGCACGCAGGAGAACGCGGCGCGCTGGTTACGTCTCTGATCCGGTCCATCGACTGGCGCAGTCCAAGTGGCAGGACCCATCCGGCCCCGTTCTTCATGCCTCAGTTGCTTGCGATCCGCAGTTCCTGTCCAGGCGTTAGCGGGGCATCCCGGCCGATCTGGTTGAGGGCGACCAGTTGCTCGACCGTCGTGGAAAAGCGCCGCGCGAGCTGCCACAGCGTATCGCCCGGCTGGACCACGTAGGTCGAATCACCTCGCGGCGCAGCCGCTTCCTTCACGCCGACGACGACCTTGTCGCCCGGACGCAATACCGGATTGTCGCCGTAGTGGTTCATGCGTCGCAGTTCGGCCATGCCGATGTCCTGCTGGCGCGAGATAGCCCACAGCGAATCGCCGGGCTGGACGGTATAGGTTTCGGCGTTCCCTGCGATGGCCGCCCGATCGACCCGGCCGCCCGGGACCAGGATCACCTCGCCGGGGCGGGCGAGGGCGGACTGGCGTCGGTTGATCGCCAACAGTTCGTCGACCGAACTGCCGTAACGCTGAGCGATTCGGTAGAAGCTGTCGCCCTGGCGGAAGGTGTAGCGCTGCCACGATTCCGCGGCGCTCGCCGCCGAGGTGAGCGTCTGCACGTCAAAGCGCCCGCGCGCCGCTTTCGGGACCAGCAGTTGCCGTGGCTTGTCACCGGTGATCGAGCGGCCGAATCCGGGGTTGAGTCGGTAGAGCGTCTCGTGGTCCATGCCGGTCAGGTCGGCCAGCTTGGCGAGGTTGATCGAACGCTCGATCTCGATCTGGGCGAGTGCCGGCCGGTTTGCGATCGGATACGGGTCGAAGCCGTACTTTTTCGGCTGGGAGAAGATCTTGACCAGGGCGAACAGGCGTGCCGGGTACTCGCGGGTTTCCTTGCGCAGTTGATCGAGGTGCCAGAAGTCGGTCGGCCGACCGCGGCGCTCGTTCTCCCGTATGGCATTGATCAGCGTGCCCTGGCCGCCGTTGTAGGCCGCGATCACCGTGGGCCAATCGTCATCGAACATGCCGCGCAACTGGCTGAAATAGGTCACGGCCGCATCGGTGGACGCCTTGATGTCGCGCCTGCCGTCGTAGAAGGCGTCGCGTTCCAGGCCAAAGTACGTACCGGTCGAGGGAATGAACTGCCAGATCCCGGCCGCCGAACTCGATGACAGGGCATGTGGCAGGTAGGCACTCTCCACGATCGGTAACAGGGTGAGCTCGAGCGGCAGATCGGCCGATTCGAGCTTCTCGACGATCATGTACAGGTAGGGTTCGGCCCGCTTGCTGACCTCACGCAGGTAGTCCGGGTGGCGCAGATAGCGTCGCACTTCGGCGTTGACCCGTGCGTTGTCCGGCACGTCGAGCCTGAAGCGCGAGGCGACGGCCCGCCAAAGGTCGTGCTGCTCGTTTGAGGCCTGCTGATCGCCACGATTCGGCCCGCTGATCGCCGGCAGGGGCGAGCCGTCGTAACCCCCGGGATGACCCGTCGCGGTGTCATCGCCATCGGGTGCCGGAACCAGCGCGGAACAGCCGTGAAGGACTAGGGCGACCAGGGCCAGGGCCAGGCCGCGGATCATGCCTCGGGTCAGGCTCGAGGCTGGTTGCCGGCACGGCTCACGGTGCGAACCACGCCGCCGCCAAGCCAGGGCCGAAAGCGGGTGAATCCAGTGATGAATCCGGTGATGCATGGGTCGCGACATTCCTTGACGTGGCGATCAGAGCCGGGCGAGACCGTCGAAATCGTCCTTCCAGTGGCGTAGCTGCGCGAAGGCCTCGATATCGTCGTCGATCGGCTGACCGACGTACGCTTCGATCGCGCGTCGCAGTGTCGGTTCACGGATGCGCAGGAAAGGATTGGTCTGCTTCTCCACCGCGAGCGAGGCGCTGGCGGTCGGGTCACCGGCCGCGCGGCAGGCCGCCGTGTCCGTCACCCGGGTGGCGATTTTGGCGTTGTCCGGCTCGGCATGGGCCGCAAAGCGCAGGCTGTCGGTCGTGTACTCGTGGCCGCAGTGGATCGTCGTGTCGTCGTCGAGGGCGGCGAGGCGGTCGAGCGAATCGAGCATCTGGGCCGCCGTACCCTCGAATAGCCGACCACAGCCCGCCGTGAAGAGCGAATCGCCGGTAAAGACGTCCTTGCCCAGGACGTAGGAAAGGTGATCCTGGGTATGCCCCGGCGTGGCCAGGGCGGCGACGGTGCCCACCTCGGGGATCTCGATCTGCTGGCCGTCGACGACGACGTGATCGACGCCCGCTCGACCGCAACTCTCCGGCCCGTGGACCGGCACCGGGTAGCGAGCGACGAGGTCGGGCAGGCCCTGCACGTGGTCGCCGTGATGGTGGGTGATCAGCACCGCTACCGGGCGCAGCCGTCGGGATTCGATCGCCGCGATCACGGGCGCGGCCTCGCCCGCGTCGACAATGACTGTGGCCCCGTCACGGCCTTCGATCAGCCAGACGTAGTTGTCCGAAAGAACGGGAATGCAATGGATGGTGGGCGCGGTTACAGTGCTCATGCGGGCATGGTAACGCAGTCGGGCGAGGGCACGGAATGTCCCGGGCCGGCGCGATCGACCCTGCCCGGCTCAAGGCACGCTTGAGCCGTACGGCCCTCGTGCAGAGTTTCCCTGATCATCGCTGCAAGGACGCGGCTACATGGATACAGATCTCTCCTACGTTCCTCGTCGGACGATCGTGCCGCGCCGGTACCCGGCATTGCGCTGGCTGTTGCTGGCCTGGGCTCTGGCCGCGCTGGCGGCCTGGTTCGTCCCGTGGCGAATCGCCCCGACGATCCTCGGTATCGGACCGATCACCATCGCCGCCCTGGCGGACCTCACGCCGGTTGTCCCGTGGGTGCTGACGGCCGTCGCGCTGGTCGCCTGGCGGCTAAGACGACCGTGGCTTGCCGTGCCGGTGCTGATCCTGGCCGGCGGACTGCACACGTTGGGCGCCTCGGCCGCGTTGCTCGCGCAGACGCCCGGCTTTAATCAGCGTATCGATTGCCGGATCGAGGGACGCGTCGCGGGCCTCGTGGACGTGGCGCCCGACCGGCGTCGGTTCCGGCTGGTGGTGAGCCGGGCCGACGGCGTCGGGGACGACCGGCGCGCCGACCGCATTTGTGGTGACCGTCTGGTCGGCGGTCGGTTGCGGCTGAGCGACTATCACCGTGACGAGGCCCGGCAGATCATCGCTGCCGGGTACCGGTATCGCCTGCTGGTACGACTCAAGCCCTTGCACGGTCACCTTAACCCCGGCGGGTTCGATTATCGTCGC
Organism: Halothiobacillaceae bacterium; assembly: GCA_016938615.1. Classification (GTDB taxonomy): domain Bacteria; phylum Pseudomonadota; class Gammaproteobacteria; order Halothiobacillales; family Halothiobacillaceae; genus Guyparkeria. The sequence goes on from JAFGUH010000019.1 coordinate 13,870, forward strand.
TGGCTGTTTCGCCATCGCATCATCGCGAGCGGTTACCTGCGTGAGCCGCCCAAGGCGCTCGGCGCGGCGTCCGGATGGGCTGCGAGGCTGGATCGTGCCCGTGGTCTGGCCCGTTCGCGGCTCGATGCCAGCCTGCGCGAGGCCCAGGCCCTCGGTCTGCCCGAAGGGGCCCGCGACGCTGCGGCGGCGTTGTGGCACGGATTGGCGCTCGGCGACCGCGATGAACTCTCCGATGCCCAGTGGGAGACGCTGCTGGCCTCGGGGACCAATCATCTGCTGGCGATCTCGGGTCTGCACGTCGGCATGATCGCTGCCCTGGTTGCCTGGCTGGTGCGCGCGGCATGGGGACGGCTGGCGATCAGCCGGGGGGTGCCGGCACAGCGTGTCGCGGCGTTCGCGGCCGTCGTGGCTGCTTGGGGCTATGCCCTGATCGCGGGGCTTTCGATCCCGACGCTCCGGGCGGCCCTGATGCTCAGCGTGTTGTTGCTGGGCGTGCTCATGCAGCGCCGTTGGCGGTTGATCGACCTGTGGCTACTCGCCTTCGTGCTGGTGCTGGCCCTCGATCCGTTCGCGCCGCTGGACATGGGGTTCTGGCTCTCCTTCGCCGCCGTGCTGCTGATCCTGCTGTTCGTTCGCGGTCGGGAGACGTTGCGGCGTCCGCTGGAGATGTTGCGCCTGCAATGGCTGCTCACGCTGGGACTCCTGCCGCTGACCTGGGCGCTTTTCGACCGGGTCGCCTTTGCTTCGCTGCCCGCCAATCTGGTGGCCGTGCCGCTGGTATCCGTGCTGATCACGCCGCTGGCCCTCGTGGGGCTCGCGCTCGCGATGCTCGGGCCGTTGCCGGGTAGCGCGATCGCCTGGTTGATCGGCTGGTCGGGCGCGGCCTTGTTCGCGGGTCTCGAGTGGCTGGTGGTGTTGTTTCCCACCTCGACCCGCGCACCGCCGCCCTGGCCGGCGTTGGTGCTGCTGGTCCTCGGGCTGGTCTGGTTGATGTTGCCAAGGGGCTTTCCGGGACGATGGCTGGCGTTGGTGCTGTTGTTGCCCGCGATGGCGATCGGGCCCGCCGGTCCGCCGCCCGGCCGGTTCGAAGCGACGGTGCTCGACGTGGGGCAGGGACTTGCCGTGGTGGTGCGTACCGCCGGGCACACGCTGCTCTACGATGCCGGCCCCCGTTTCGGTGCCTTCGACACGGGCGAGGCGGTGGTGTTGCCGGCGATGCGGGCGCTGGGCGTCGCTCGCCTCGATCGGGTCGTGGTCAGCCACGACGCGCGCGATCACGCCGGCGGTTTGGCGGCGATTCACGCGGTGTTTCCAGCTGCCCGAGTGATTGGCGTGACCGGCCCGGGCCACGGGCTGGCCGCCGGCGAGGGCAACGACTGTCGTGATGGCGAGCGCTGGCAATGGGACGGGGTACGGTTCGAACTCGCCCGGGCACCCCTCGGCTCGGCGAACAATCGCTCCTGCGTGTTGCGCGTAGTGGATGGGAACGGTGAGGCGGGCGCGCTGTTGCTCACCGGCGATCTCGAGGCGGCAGGCGAGCATTGGCTCAAGCGTCATGCCGAGGTCAGGGCAGGCACGGTGCTGGTGGGGCACCACGGCTCGTCGAGTTCGTCGACGTCCGCGTTTATCGAGGCGACCGGCGCCCGGGATGCACTGGTCAGTGCCGGGTTTCTCAATCGCTGGGGGCATCCTCGGCCAAACGTGGTTGCACGCTGGCAGCGCGCGGGCGCCACCGTCTGGCGCACTGACCGTGACGGCGCCTTGCGCCTGGCCGACGGTCGGGTGTCGAGCGCCCGGCGATCGGCCTGGCCCTTCGTCTGGCGCTACCCGATCTCCGTGGATGATTGGTCGGTCCGCTGAACAATCCGGGCGATCGGCGTGTCGTATTCGCGTAGCATGCCGAGAACGGTGAGGGACCCGCGTGCATTGATGGGGCAGGGAGGCGCGAGTCGAGAGGTTGAATTCAACGCCTGATGAGCCTGTACACCGATGAGCAGATCCGTGCCGCCGAGCAATATCTCAAGGAGGTCGGCGCCGAGGACATGAGCCTGGAAAATCGCTCCGGGCAGACGACCCGCCCGGAGACCGTTCGGGCATTGAGTCCGGACGAGGGCGGCATGCGCGTGCTCAGGGGCGTGCGCCTGGATTTCTTCGCCAAGGATCGCTTGGCCCTGACCGTGCCTCGCTACACGCAGCAATTACCGCTGGGCTGGTATCGGCCCGGCGCCCGAGTCATCCTGATGCGGCGGTTCGCTGACGAGACGCTTGGGGTCCGACAGATCCTCGAGGGGCTGGTTACCCAGGCCATCGACGCGCGGCGGGACGACGATCCCGGGCAGGCGCTGGTTCTCATCATGCAGATCAGTCGACAGCGTGAATTCGAGCCCGGCGAGCACCTCGGGCCCAACCCCGGATAACCGACCCGTTCTCGGTTAGGGAAACTCTCCACGAATCGATAGTGCCTCAAGCGGGACCGACAAGGGTCCAGATGCAAGGCGCGGTGCGCGGTGAATGGCACCGTCGCCATTCGCACTCGCGGTAATGCCGCGGATGGGCCCTTGGCGGCCCGTTCCAGTTCCGCGAGGCTCCGCGCTCACCGGGCTGCGGAGCGACGCTGAGTCGCTCCGGTCCCGGCTCACCCAGACGGGGCTCGCGAGTTTGCCCGCACGCCGCAAAGTCGTCTCTCGACGGGCCCGAGTTATTGCCTTGGGCCGCGCTTCGAGCCGGCGCCATGAAGAGGCAGCATCGCTTCCTTCGTGCAGAGGTTCCTCAAGGTCGCTTCGGGCGCACCGAGAGGCGACAACTCACCTGATCCGATACCCTTGGCAAGAGGGTATCGGATAGGGAGGGCACCTCGATGGGACGACGCGATGAGCTGATCGATCGTTATGCGCAGGAATTGTCCGAGCGCTGTGGGGTCACGCCCGACCGTGATCTGTTGACCCGGGTGGTGGTCGGTCTGGGCCCCGCGGTCTACAACCGCGACGCCTCGGTGGTCGCTGGCGACGACCCTCGTGAATTCGCGTACATCAAGACACACTTTCTGATCGACAAGCTCGGCCTGACGGACGGCCCGGAGCTGGATGCGGCAATCGACAAGGCGATCGACCAGTACGGGCGGGAGAGCCGTCACAAGTATCGCGCGGTGATCTATTACCTGCTCACCCGACATTTCGGACGGGATGCCGCCTATCCCTGAGTGGTTCAGCATTCGCGATGAAGGCCCAGACGAAAAGAAACCCGGCGCTCCTTGCGGAGGCCGGGTTTTCGCTGTCCGCCGGTAGTGCGGATCAGTCGTCGATACTCAGTGCCGGATAGACGCCGTTCTCGTCATGCACTTCGCGGCCGGTCAGCGGCGGGTTGAACACGCAGATCAGGCGCATGTCTTCGCTGCCGCCACGCAGGTAGTGCTTGTCGGCCTCCGGATCGTTGAGCAGGTACATCATGCCGTCGCGGATCGGGTAGGTGACATCGTTGTTGATGTCGTGGATCTCGCCGTTACCGCCCACGCAGTAGACCGCCTCGATGTGGTTCTGGTAATGGATGAAGGTCTCCGTGCCGGCACGGATGATGGTGTCGTTGTAGGAGAAGCCCACCCGGTCGTCGGCAAGGATCAGGCGACGGCTGATCCAGTTGCCGCTTGCGGCTTCGACTTCGCGTTCGGTACCGAGGATGTCCCGGTCGAGATAACGTACGAGCATGGTTGTCTCCGTAACTGGTGAAAGACGGCCCCGCATCGAGCAGAGCCGGTCCGATCGTTGATCAGCCCTTGCGTGCGGCTGCCGCGGCGTCGACGGACTCGTCGAGCAGATCCAGACCCTTGTTCAACTCGTCTTCGCTGATGGTCAGTGGGGCGAGGAACTTGATCACCTGGTCGTCGGCGCCGGCGGTCTCGGCCAGCAGACCACGCTTGAACGCCTCGGCGGAGACCTCGTTGCAGAAGTCCTCGGCCTCGGACTCCAGGCCCCAGATCATGCCCAGGCCGCGTACGTCGGAGATCAGGTCCTTGTGACGCTCGGCGATGGCGCGAAAACGCTTCTCGACCTTCTCGCCCTTGGCAATCACTTCCTTGGCGAACGCGTCGGTGTCCCAACGCTCCAGCGCGGTCGCGCCGGCGACGAAGGCCAGCGAATTGCCGCGGAAGGTGCCGGTGTGCTCGCCTGGAGACCATTCGTCGATGTCCGGGCGCATCAGGACGATCGCCATCGGCAGGCCGGTGCCGATCGACTTGGAGATGGTGACGATGTCGGGCTGGATGCCGGCACGCTCGAAGCTGAAGAAATTGCCGGTGCGACCGTTGCCCACCTGGATGTCGTCGACGATCAGGAGGATGTCGAGGTCCTTGCACATCTTGTCGAGCTTCTGGAGCCACTCGACCGAAGCGACATTGATGCCACCTTCGCCCTGGATGGTCTCGACCACGATGCCGGCCGGCAGCTCGTAGCCCGAACTCGCGTCCTCGTAGTACTGGCGCATCATGTCGATGCTGTCCATCTGGCCTTCACCAGTCGGATCAAAGTAGTTGTCGTACGGCATCTTGGTGACGTTCAGCGGCACGCCGTAGTAGTCGTCGTGGTAGAACTCGTTGCCGGTGACTGCAAGCGCGCCCAGAGTATGGCCGTGGTAGGCGTTGGTGAAGGAGACGATCTTGGAACGCTCCTTGACCTTGCGCGCTAGCTTGAGCGCGGTCTCGACCGCGTTGGTGCCGGTCGGGCCGACGAACTGGATCTTGTAGTCCAAACCGCGCGGGTGAAGGATGGTCTCCTGCAGCTTCTTGATGAAGACGTACTTGGCGTCGGTCGCCTTGTCGAGCGCGTTCGTGACGCCGTCACGCTCGATGAAGTCGATCAGGGCGCGCTTGACGGCCGGGTCGTTGTGACCGTAGTTCAGCGAGCCGGCGCCACCGAAGAAATCGATGTAGGCCTTGCCCTCGTGGTCCCACATCGTGGCGTTCTTGGATTTGACGAAGATGGTCGGAAACGAGCGGATGTAACCGCGGACGTTGGACTCGTATTTCTCGAACAGATCGATGTTCATCACAGGTCCTCGTTTGAAACGTGAAAAGTAATTCGGGGGCGAAACGGGGTGGCGAGGCCGTCCCGTGGGGACGACCGGCGCGCTCGATACTCAGAGATCGATGACGTAGAGATCTTCGGGCTGATGGCCATCGCCAAGCAGCTCGCTGGAGAGGTAGGGCTCGTTGCGAATCGAGCGTCCCAGCTTTTCTGCCCAGCGGGTGAACAGCGCCTGGGAGGCCGGGTTGTCCGGCGCGATGGTCAGTTCGATGCGCTTGATGTCATCGAACCAGTCGCGTTGCTGCAACGTGTCGAGAAGACGGGAGGCGACGCCCTGACCGCGGGCGGAGGCGTCGACGCCGATCTGCCACACGAACAGCGAATCGGGGTTGTCCGGCAAGCGGTAGGCGGTGACGAAACCCACCAGGTTCTCGCCGTCCTCCGCGATCGCGCAGGTGGAGCGGAAATGGTCCGCCAGAAGGAAGTAAAGGTAGGCCGAGTTCAGGTCGAGCGTGCCGGCCCGCTCGATCAGTCGGTGAATCCGACCCCCATCCTCGAGGCGCGGTTCACGGAAATGAATCGTCATGCTTTGCCTGCCTGTTCGCGCTCGTTTCCCGCCGCGTTCAGGTCCGTATAAGTGAGCGAACATTATAGGGCATGAGGCGCAAAGCTCAACCTCGGTTCCGTGGTCCGATCGGGGCTGAACGCCTGCGTAACGGCGTCACAATGAGGGTTTTCGTTGTTCTCGGGTCGGCTCAGGCCCCAGGGGATAGGGGAGATCGGAGTGGAAGGTGATCGGCGATTCATCGCCCGGGGAACGCGCGATATCGGCAAGGGTGTGACGATCGAGAATCGCCCAGAAGTGGAGCAGGGCCTCGTTCAGGATCGGTGCGAGTCGACAGTCGTTTGTCAGGGGGCAGTCGCTGTCGGTGCCGAAGCATTCGACGACTTCCCAGTGGCCCTCGATGTCGCGCGCGACGGCGCCCAGCGTGATGCGTTCCGGCGAGCGAGCGAGCGCCAGTCCGCCGTTCTTGCCACGCCACGATTGGACGTAACCGCGAGAGGTCAGGGCGTTGGCTACCTTCATCAGGTGGTGGTAGGAGACGCGGTAGAAATCGGCGATTTCGCGGATCTTCGGTCGCGCGAGCGCCATATCGCCGGTCTCGTCGGCCACAGTGTGATCCGCGAGGTAGATCAGGATCCGGAAGGCGAAGTCCGTCTGCTGGTTTAGGTGCACGCTGTACCTGCTCGATTGGTAATATGCATTCAGTATGCATAATTCGGCAGCGGAGGCCAGTCGCCCGTTCGCCGCACCGAGTCCCCGTCCAGCGGAGCGTTGCCATGAAGCGTCACGATGCCTTAAAGCCCCTATCCCGGGATCACCACCTGACCCTAAAGCTCGCCCGACGGCTCGAGTCGAGCGAGCCGGTCCAGGCGCTGCAGGCCGAGTTGAAAGGCCACGTCCAGGGGCTAGCCGAACACTTCGCGGCCGAGGAGGCGATCGCGGAACGTGCCCTGGTTACCTGTGGGCGAGATGCCACGCTCGTCGAGCAGGTCGGACGCATGTGTCGCGAGCACCGCGAGATCGAGGGGTTGATTCAGGATTTCCTTGGACAGGCGCCGGAAGAGCCGCGGCTGTCGACCGCGCAACGCTTGGGGGCTTGTCTTGCCGCGCACGTGCGATTCGAGGAGCGCGAATTGTTTAACCGACTGCAGGACGGCTGCCTTGGCGGTCATGGAACGGCGGCATGAGCGCCTGGCGGGACTGGCCGGTATTCTCGGCGGGTTTCCGACCGTGGTTCGTGCTGATGCTGACCTTCGCAAGTCTCGCCATGGCCGCCTGGGCCGGCGTGTGGCTCACGGCGGGGTGGGGCGGTGCGCTGCAAGGGCCTCTTGACTGGCGCTGGCACGCGCACGAAATGGTGTTCGGCGTGGGCACGGCGCTGGTGGCGGGGTTTCTGACCACCGCCGCGCAGAACTGGACCGGCCGACGCGCCTGGTCTCCGGCCGTTCTGTTGTTGGCGCTCGGCTTGTGGCTGGCGGCGCGGGTGAGCTCCGTGGTGGCCGGGGCCGACGCGTTGATTCCCTACCTGCTGTCCGTCGCCACCGAACTGCTCCTGCTCGTGGTGGTGGCCCGCCTGATCCTGCTCTCGCGTCAGTGGCACAACCTGCTGTTCGTGTTCGCCCTGCTGCTGACCGTGCTGCTGGACGTGGCGTTTGCCGCCCAGCGTGATGCCATCGCTCTGGCCGGCTGGATTGCCTGGGCGGGCCTGTTGCCGATCGTCTCGATGCTGTTGTTCATCGCCCAGCGGGTGGTGCCGCCGTTTTCGGCGAACCGTCTTGGCATCGCGCCGCGGCGTACCGGCCGCACCGTGGCGGCCGTCCTTGGTGGCGGGCCGCTGGTGCTGCTCGGTTTGCTCGCCGTGCCCGTGCCCGACGAGCTTCGCGCGGTGGTAACAGCGGGAATCGCCCTTACGGCCGGCTACGCGCTTGTGCGCTGGTGGCATCCGGCGATGATGCGCGAGCCCATGCTTTGGCTTCTCTTTGCCGGCGTACTGATCGTCTCGCTCGGGCTCGTCTGGCTGGCACTGGAACTGGCCGGTCTGCCGGTCCATGGACGGGACGGCGCGGTGCATGCCATGGGTCTCGGGGCGCTGGCGGTCATGGCGCTGGGGATGATGACGCGGGTAAGCGCGGGACATACCGGGCGCCCAATCGCGTTGCCCGGGCTGTTTCGGCCGGTGCTGGTGATTTTGCTGGCCGCGGTGGGGCTTCGGTTGCTGCTGCCCATCTGGCCGGGGCTTCAGCCGTCCTGGCTGGCGGTCACGGCTGGCAGCCTGTCGCTGGTCTATCTCGCGATGCTGATCGTCATCGGCCCGTGGCTGATCAGCGAGCGCGCCGATGCCCGGCCTGCCGCTCGACGCTAGCTAGGGAACCTCTGCACGAATGCCATGCCACTCTGGCTAGGCGAGTCGTTCGTGATCAAGGCGCGATGTCGCCGGCGTGCCGGTGGCCACGTCAAGACACCGCAACGCGGAGCACGGGCGACTCGCCAAGCCCCGCAGGGCGCGCCTTGAGCCGGGCACCTGCTACGTTATCGTCCTTGGAAAGAGAATAACTCTTCCGCGGCGGGCGAGCGCCTTGCATCTGCCCGGCTCAAGGCACGCAGAGCGGTATGGCACTCGTGCAGAGGTTCCCTTGGGCCGCTGTCAGATCACCTTGGAGAAGCGCTGGCCGTCGAGGCTGCCGTGGTACTCGTCGAAGGCCATGCAGATGTTACGGATCAGCAGGCGTCCGCGTGGCTGAACCTCGATTGCCTCGGGCGTGATCGTGACCAGCTCGTCGCGGGCCATGTCGGCCAGCTCGTCGAGGGCATCGCTGAAGTGGTTAGCGAAGTCGGTATCGAACCGCTGTTCGATGTCAGGAATCGACAGCCGGAAATGGCAGATCAGCTCGGTGATTACATGCCGGCGCAGCACGTCTTCCTCGGTAACCACGACCCCTTTCTCGATCGGCAGCCGGCCGGCAACCAGTGCCTCGTGGTAGGCGGTCAGGTCCTTGACGTTCTGGCTGAATGCGCCGCCCACCTGGCTGATCGACGAGGCGCCCATCGCCACCATGTCGCACTCGGCGTGGGTGGAGTAGCCTTGGAAATTACGCTGCAGCGTGCCTTCGCGCTGGGCGATCGCCAGCGGGTCGTCCGGCTTTGCGAAGTGATCCATGCCGATCAGCACGTAGCCGGCCGCTTGAAGGTAGCGGATCGTCGAGCCGAGAATGTCTAGCTTCTCCGTCGGGCTGGGCAGATCGTCGCCCGCGATCCGCCGCTGCGGCTTGAAGCGCTGCGGCAGGTGGGCGTAGTTGAAGATCGACAGCCGATCCGGGTCGAGCTCGATCACGCGGTCGAGGGTCTTCATGAATCGGTCACGCGACTGATGCGGCAGCCCGTAGATCAGGTCGATGCTCACCCCGTGGAAGTTCTGCTCGCGGGCGGTCTCGACCACCTCGCGGGTTTCCTCAAGGCTTTGTATCCGGTTGACGGCCTTTTGCACGTCGGGGTCGAAGTCCTGTACCCCGAGGCTGATGCGGTTGAAACCGATCTCGCGCAGCAGACGAATGGTGGCGGCATCGGCCTCACGCGGGTCGATCTCGATCGAGTACTCGCCGGAATCGTCCGTCTTGAGCGCGAAATGCTCGGCGGTCTTGCCCATCAGCTCGCGCATCTCGTCGTGCGAGAGGAAGGTGGGTGTCCCGCCGCCCCAGTGGATCTGGTCGACCGGGCGCCCGTCGTCGAACAGCGCCGATTGCAGTGCCATCTCGCGGTAGACGTCCTCAAGGTACGGCCGTGCCTTGGCGCGATCCTTGGTGACCAACTTGTTGCAGGCGCAGTAGTAGCAGACCGTGTCGCAGAACGGGATGTGCAGGTAAAGCGACAAGGGCCCGCCGCCAGCGTTAGAGCGTGCGGCGGCCGCCCGGTAATCGGCTTCGCTGAACCCGTCGTGGAATTGCACCGCGGTCGGGTAGGAGGTGTAGCGCGGCCCGCTGGTGTCATAACGACGGATCAGGTCCGCGTCGAAGGGAATCTCGGTCTGGCTCATGGCGGTCGGTCGATGGTTGGGGCTGTCCCGCCGAGTCTATTGGCTCCCGCGGATGTCGTCGCCTGAGTAAAATGCTCGGATTTGCGGCGTCGCCGGTCTTTTCCCGGGACGGCGGAGTGGCTATCCTCCACGCTCTCTCGAGCCGGGTGAACAGTTTGGTCAGTGGAGACGGGCATGATCGGCGAGTTGCTGCAGGGGCTGGATTACTTCGGGACGGCGGTGTTCGCCATCACCGGTGCCCTGGTGGCCGATCGCAAGCGCATGGACCTGATGGGATTTTTGATCCTCGCGACGGTGACCGGCATCGGCGGAGGCACGCTGCGCGACTTGCTGCTCGACCGGCCGGTCTTCTGGCTGACTCAGTGGGAGTACCTGGTGATCACCGCGGTGATGGCGATCGCCTTTTTCTACGTGGGAAGGCCGTTCCGACAACGGGCCGGCTGGTTGCCGTGGGCGGACGCCGTCGGCCTCTCCGCCTTCTGCGTGATCGGGGTGCAGATCGCGCTGTCGATGAACGCCAACCCCATGATCGCGGTGATGATGGGCATCATGACGGCCACCTTCGGTGGATTGATCCGCGATGTGCTCGCCGGTGAGTCCCCGTTGCTGCTGCACCGAGAAATCTACGCCTCGGCCGCCCTGATCGGTGGAATCGTCTATGTTCTGTTCGCGCAGTGGCTCGACTGGCCGATCGTCGCGGTGATCGCCGGTTTCGCCGTCACCCTCGCCGTGCGCGGTCTGGGCATCCGTTATCACTGGCACCTGCCGTCGGCCAACGGCTGAGGGCGCTGCCGTCATTCACATAATCGCGAGCCTTTCATGAGCCGAGTCTTCCATGAGTGACGCCATCAACAAGGCGGTCGAGATTCACGAGCTGGAGAAGACCTACGAGGGCGGCACCCGCGCCCTCAAGGGCATCGAGCTGGCCATCGACGAGGGCGATTTCTTCGCCCTGCTGGGCCCCAACGGCGCGGGCAAGTCCACCACCATCGGCATCCTCTGCTCGCTGGTGAACAAGACCGGCGGCACGGTACGCGTGTTCGGCCACGACCTCGACCGTGACCGCGCCTGGGTGAAATCCCAGATCGGCGTGGTGCCGCAGGAATTCAACTTCAACCAGTTCGAGCCGGTCGAGGAAGTCGTCATCAACCAGGGCGGCTTCTACGGC
>JAFGUH010000001.1 GCA_016938615.1 Halothiobacillaceae bacterium
GAGCGGATTGATATCATCGTCTGGGACGAGAACCCGGCCCAGTTCGTCATCAACGCGATGTCGCCGGCCGAGGTGGTCTCGATCGTCGTCGACGAGGACGCGGGCAGCATGGACGTGGCGGTCAGCGAGGAGAACCTCTCCAAGGCAATCGGCCGCGGCGGCCAGAACGTCCGCCTGGCCAGCCAGCTCACTCGCTGGCAGATCAACGTCATGAGCGAAGAGCAGGCGATCGAGAAGGGCGAGACCGAAACCCGCCGTATCGTCGAGCAGTTCATGGAGGCGTTGGACGTCGATCAGGAAGTGGGCGAGGTGCTGGTCGAGGCCGGCTTCGCCACTATCGAGGAAATCGCCTACGTGCCTACCGAGGAGCTGCTTGAGGTCGAGGGCTTCGACGAGGGCATCGTCGAGGAGCTTCGCAATCGTGCCCGCGATGCCCTGTTGACCATGGCCATATCGGGCGGTGGCGAGGCCGAGGAAGAGACCGAATCGGCCGGTGAGGCGCTGTCGCTCGAGGAACTCGACGGCATGAGCGCCGAACTGGCGGCGACCCTGCGCGAGAACCAGATCATGGACTCCGAGGACGTCGCCGAGCTCTCGATCGACGAACTGACGGAATACGAAGGCGTGGACGAGGAACTCGCCGGGCGGCTGATCATGGCCGCCCGGGCCCCCTGGTTCGCGTAGGTCGGTATCGCCGGTCCGTCGCCGCCGGCATGTGCCGAGGGCGTGAAATCAATGTTTGATAGTTTGCAGGACCACAGGAGTCGTTAATGTCCGAGGTCACGGTTAAAGATTTGGCAAAAGTGGTAGGCGCTACCCCGGAACGGCTGCTTGAGCAACTGGCCGAAGCGGGCGTCTCGGCGTCTTCCGTGGATGCCAGTGTCAGTGACGACGACAAGATGAAGCTGCTGGCCCATCTGCGTAAGTCACGCGCGTCCGGTGGCGAAGACGAGGCGAAGAAGCCGTCGTCGCGCATCACTCTCAAGCGTCGTTCCCAGCAGGAAATCAAGGTTGGCGGCAGCGGCCGTGGCGGCAAGACCGTCGCGGTCGAATATCGCCGGCGCAAGACTTACGTGTCCCGCGACGAGATCGAGAAGGGCGAGGACGTTGCCGAGCCGGTGCCCGAGGAGGCGCCGGTGAGTGAGGCGCCCTCCGAGCCGATCGAAGAGAAACGCCCCGAGACGCCGGTTGAGCCCGACTCGATCGTCGAGGAGAGCGACGCCGAGCAGGCTGTTACAGCCGAGCCGTCGAGCGAGAAGCACGAACCCGAGGCCGAGGCCGAGCAGGCCCCCGCGGAGGCACCCGTTGCCGAGACCCCGGACGAGCCGAGCGAGTCCGCTGGTGAGAGCGAGCCCCAAGCCAGCCCTGAGGCCGAGGAGGGCGACGACGCCCGCAAGAAGTCTCGTCTGCGCATCGTTGCCATGCCGGAAGAGGCGCCGGGCATCCCGGTCTCGGCCGACGAGGGCAAGCCCAAGCGAGGAGGCAAGCATGGCGGCAAGGGGCGGCATGCCCGCGAGAACGCCCGCGAGGAGCTGCACCTGGGTGCGGGCGCCGGTCGTCGCCGCAAGAAGGGCAAGAAGGGCGCGGCCTCCAAGACGGCCGTGGCCACCCGTCACACCTTCGAGAAGCCGACCGCCCCGGTCGTTCGCGACGTCAATGTTCCCGAGTCGATCTCGGTCGAGGAACTGGCCCAACGCATGGCCGTCAAGGGCGTCGACGTGGTCAAGGTCCTGTTCAACATGGGCGTGATGGCCACTATCAACCAGGTGCTCGATCAGGACACCGCGATCCTCGTGGTCGAGGAGATGGGGCACACGCCACACGCCGAGTCCGAAACCGCGATCGAGGACGAGGCGCTCGAGCAGGTCGAGCAGGGCGAGGCCATGCCGCGTCCGCCGGTCGTGACCGTCATGGGCCACGTCGACCACGGCAAGACCTCGCTGCTCGACTACATCCGTACCGCTAAGGTCACCGCGGGCGAGGCCGGCGGCATCACCCAGCACGTCGGTGCCTACCACGTCGAGACCCCGCGCGGCACGGTGACTTTCCTCGATACCCCGGGGCACGAGGCGTTCACCGCGATGCGGGCCCGTGGCGCGAGTGCTACCGACGTGGTCGTGCTGGTCGTGGCCGCGGACGACGGCGTAATGCCGCAGACAAAGGAAGCTATCCACCACGCTCGCGCCGGCAAGGTGCCGATGGTGGTGGCCGTCAACAAGATGGACAAGGAAGGCGCGGATCCCGAGCGGGTTCGGGCCGAGCTCTCCAAGGAGGAGGTCATCTCCGAGGAGTGGGGCGGCGATACGCAATTCGTCCATGTCTCCGCTCACACCGGCGAGGGTATCGACCAACTGCTCGAGGCCATCTTGCTGCAGGCTGAGCTCCAGGAGCTCAAGGCACCGGCCGAGGGGCACGCCATCGGGACCGTGGTGGAGTCGTCGCTCGAGAAGGGCCGTGGTCCGGTTGCGACCGTTCTCGTACAAAGCGGCACGCTCAAGAAGGGTGACACCGTGGTCGTCGGCAAGGAATACGGCCGGGTCCGTGCCCTGCTCGACGAGAACGGTGCCCAGGTCAACTCGGCCGGCCCGTCGATCCCCGTGGTGGTGCTGGGCCTGTCCGGCACGCCGGAGGCCGGCGACGAGCTGGTGGTGATCGAGGACGAAAGGAAGGCGCGGGAAATCGCCGAGTACCGCGAGGCCAAGCAGCGTGACTCGCGCCTGGCCGCCCAGCAGGCAGCCAAGCTCGAGAACCTGTTCGAACAGATGAAGGAAGGCGAGGTCGAGTCGCTGAACGTGTTGGTCAAGGCCGACGTTCAGGGCTCGGCGGAGGCCATCCGCGACAGCCTGCAGAAGCTCTCCACCGCGGAGGTCAAGGTAAACGTGCTGATGAGCGGCGTCGGGGGCATCAACGAGTCCGACGTCAACCTCGCGGCGACCTCCAGTGCGATCGTGATCGGGTTCAACGTCCGGGCCGATGCCGCGGCGCGCAAGGCGGCCGGCGAGCAGGACGTCGAGATTCGTTATTACTCGGTCATCTACGAGATGATCGACGAGATCAAGCAGGCGATGAGCGGCCTGCTCGGCACCGAAACCAAGGAGCAGTTTGTCGGACTGGCCGAGGTGCGCGACGTGTTCCGCTCGCCGAAGCTCGGCGCGATCGCCGGCTGCATGGTTACCGAGGGCGTGGTCAGGCGCAACAACCCGATCCGAGTGCTGCGCGACAATGTCGTCATCTACGAGGGGGAACTCGAGTCGCTGCGCCGGTTCAAGGACGATGCCCAGGAAGTCCGCTCCGGCATGGAGTGCGGTATCGGCGTGAAGAACTACAACGACGTCAAGGTCGGCGACCAGATCGAAGTGTTCGAGCGCATCGAGGTCCAGCGGACGCTCTGAGATGGCACAGGGATTTCAGCGTCACAAGCGAGTCGCCGGCCAGATCAAGCGCGAGATCGCGGAGTTGATTCGTGATTCCGGCGTCGACAGCGGGCCGAGCGCGCCGTTGACGATGCTCACGATCACGGACTGCGAGGTGTCGCGCGATCTCGCCCATGCCAAGGTGTTCTATAGCGTCCTGAACGCGAACGAACAGCCGGTAGCGGCACAGTGGCTTGCCGACGCGGCGGGCTACTTGCGTGGCGAGCTCGGCCACCGCATGCGACTTCGCATTGTTCCGCAACTGGCCTTCGTCCTGGACAACTCGATTGAGGAGGGCATGCAGATGGATGCCCTGATTCGAGCGGTGCGCGAACAGGATGGCGATGGCGACGGGGACAACGAGTCCGGCGCGTCGTCCGACCCGCGCTGAGCCGGCCTGTTCCCTGATGGCACGCAAACGTCGCGGTCGCGATATCAACGGGATCGTCCTGTTCGACAAGCCCCTGGGGCTGAGCTCGAACCAGGCGTTGCAAAAGGTCCGGCGGTTATTCGATGCTGCCAAGGCCGGCCACACTGGCAGCCTCGACCCGGCCGCTTCCGGATTGTTGCCCGTCTGTTTCGGTCACGCGACCCGGATATCCGGCCTGCTGCTAGACGCCGACAAGACCTACAGGGTCACCGGTCGATTCGGCACGCGCACCGACAGCGGTGACCTTGACGGCGAGGTGATCGCGACCCGCGAGGTGCCGGTGCTGGATCGCGCGGGAATCGAGGCCGCGCTGACCCGGTTTCGGGGTCGGATCGAGCAGGTGCCGCCGATGTACTCGGCGCTCAAGCACGAGGGCAAGCGGCTCTACGAGCTGGCGCGAGAGGGCAAGACCGTCGAGCGCAAGGCCCGCACGATCGACTTTCACGAGATCACGCTGGAAGGCTTCTCCGAGACCGAATTCACCTTGCGGGTGCATTCGAGTAAAGGGGCCTACATCCGCACGCTGATCGAGGATATCGGCGAGGCGATCGGCTGTGGCGCGGTGGTCACCCAGCTGCGTCGTATCGGCCTCGGCCCCTGGTCGATCGATACGGCAGGCGGCCAGCCTTCCTACTCGCTCGACGATCTCCAGGCGATCGCAGCCGATGATGGGCTCGAGATTCCCGACGGGCTGGATCGTGTTATCCTCCCGACCGATTCGGCGCTGGGCGCCTATCCGGCCATCGTGCTGGATGCGACCAGCGTTACACCAGTTCGCCACGGTCATCCGGTGTTTGTGCCCAACGCGCCACAAACCGGGTGGTTTCGACTCTACGCACCCGACGACCTCTTCCTGGGTATGGGGGAAGTGCTGGATGACGGGCGAACGGCGCCGCGACGGTTGTTCGCGGCGCTGTGAACGAGGCCTTACGGCCTCACGGCATTGCGGGACGGTATCCCGGGCCTTGTTGCCCGGTCCACTGACCCACGATGGACTCTTAAAGCTTCACCCAGGCAGACGAGGAGAATTTCCATGTCAATCAACGAAAAGACTACCGCCGATATCGTCGCGGAGTTCGGCAAGGACGCGAACGACACCGGTTCCCCGGAAGTCCAGGTCGCCCTGCTGACTCAGCGTATCCAGCACCTGACCGAGCACTTCGCCACGCACAAGCAGGACCACCATTCCCGTCGCGGCCTGCTCAAGCTGGTCAACCAGCGTCGCAAGATGCTCGACTACCTCAAGTCCAAGAGCCTCGACCGCTATCACGACCTGATCAAGCAGCTCGGCCTGCGCAAGTAAGCGCTTGCCGGTACACTAGGAACCCGCCGCAAGCCGGCGGGTTTTTTTGTTTGTCGGCCGGCCATGCACGGTCGGCCCCGTCATCCAGTCAGTGCAGGAGCCAAGCGTGGCAGTCAGCAAGCAGTCCTTTGAGTACGGTCAACACACCGTCACCCTGGAGACCGGCGAAATCGCCCGGCAGGCCAGCGGCGCGGTCATGGTCACCATGGGCGAGACCGTGGTGCTGGTCACAGCGGTGGTCGCACCCAGCGCCGATCCGGGCAAGGACTTCCTGCCTTTGACGGTGGAGTACCAGGAGAAGTTCTATGCTGCCGGGCGCGTGCCGGGGAGCTTCTTTCGTCGCGAAGGGCGTTCCACCGAAGCCGAGACCCTGGTCGCTCGCCTGATCGACCGTCCCGTCCGCCCGCTGTTCGCCAAGGGCTTTACCCACGAGACCCAGGTGATCGCGCAGGTGCTCTCGCTCGACCCGGAGACCGACGCCGAAGTGCCCGCACTGATCGGCGCCTCGGCGGCACTCGCGCTCTCCGGTGCGCCGTTCGCCGGCCCGGTCGGCGCGGTACGCGTCGGCCACGTCGACGGGGCGTTCGTGCTCAACCCGACTCGTTCCCAGCTGATCGATTCCCGGCTCGATCTCGTGGTCGCCGGCACCGACAAGGCCGTGCTTATGGTCGAGTCACAGGCCGATCAGTTGCCCGAAGAAACCATGCTCGACGCCGTCATGTTCGGTCACGAGCAGATGCAGGCGGTGATCGCTGCGATCGAGGCACTGGCCGCCGAGGCCGGACGCCCGGCAATCGAATGGAACCCACCGGCGGACAACCGTGAACTCGCCGCTCGGATCGAGCAGGCTTTCCGCACCGAGGTCGAGGCCGCCTACCAGATCGCCGACAAGGCCGAGCGTGGCGGTCGCCTCTCGCAGCTGCGCGGCGAGATCCGCGATCGCTTCGTCGACGAGTCGGTCGAGCCGCCGGTCTCGGAGAAGGTGGTCGATGGCCTGACCAAGGGCATCGAATCCGAGGTGGTGCGGGGTAACATCCTCGCCGGCAAGCCGCGTATCGACGGTCGTGACACCCGCACGGTCCGTCCGATCAGCATTCGCACCGGCCTGCTGCCGCGCGCGCACGGTTCGGCGTTGTTCACCCGTGGCGAGACCCAGGCGATGGTGGCAACCACACTCGGCACGGCGCGGGACGCCCAGTTGATCGACGCGGTTGGCGGCGAGCGCAAGGAGCCGTTTCTGTTCCACTACAACTTTCCGCCTTTCTGCGTCGGCGAGACTGGCCGGTTCGGCGCGCCCAAGCGTCGTGAGATCGGTCATGGCAACCTCGCCCGCCGCGGGGTGACGGCCGCGTTGCCACCGGCCGAGGAATTTCCCTACACCATCCGGGTGGTCTCGGAGATCACCGAATCCAACGGCTCGTCCTCGATGGCCTCCGTCTGCGGGGCCTCCCTGGCGATGATGGACGCTGGCGTGCCGATGAAGGCCCCGGTGGCCGGCATCGCCATGGGCCTGATCAAGGAAGGCGACGAGTTCGTGGTGCTGACCGACATCCTCGGCGACGAGGACCATTTGGGCGACATGGATTTCAAGGTCGCGGGCACGGGCGAGGGAGTCAATGCCCTGCAGATGGACATCAAGATCGAGGGGATCAACCGGGAGATCATGGCCCAGGCGCTGCGCGAGGCGCAGGTCGGAAGGCGTCACATCCTCGGCTGCATGAGCGAGGCGCTCTCCGAGGCGCGCACCGATCTGTCCGCGCATGCGCCGCGGTTCATCACCCTGCGCATCAACCCCGAGCGCAAGGGTGATCTGATCGGCAAGGGCGGCTCGACCATCCAGGCGCTGACCCGAGAGACCGGTGCGCAGATCGATATCGGCGAGGAAGGCGTGGTGACCATCGCCGCGCCCAACGGCGAGGCCGCCGAGGAGGCCCGTCGCCGCGTCGAGGAGGTCACCGCGGAACTCGAGATTGACAAGGTCTACCACGGGAAAGTCGCCCGGGTGGTGGATTTCGGCGCCTTCGTCACGATCGCGCCGGGCAAGGACGGCCTGCTGCACATCTCCGAGATGGCCGAGAGCCGCGTCGACAAGGTGACCGATATCCTAAACGAGGGCGACGCGGTCGACGTCAAGTTGCTCGAGATCGATCGCCAGGGACGGTTGCGGCTCACCTTGCGCTTCGCGTCCTGAGATGCGGGGCCTAGAATAGGCCGGTCCCCGGACGGATCTTCCGCCGGGCGTAGCGAGCGATCATCTTGCGTTTCGCCCCCGGCAATCGACGAGCCCATCCCGTCATGAAACAGGCCGAGCCTAATCCTGACCGAAACCCGCCGGCCGACCGGATCGTCCAGTCGGTCCGGCTGGCGCGCCAGCCCATCGTCGATGCCGATCTAAAGACCATCGGTTACGAATTGCTCTTCCGGGCGACGGACGCCGACCAGGTGGCCCGCATCGGCAACTCGAACCAGGCTACGGCATCGACCGTGCTCAACGCCTTGAGCGAGATCGGCCTGGATAGCCTCGTCGGTCCCGCGCTGGCGTTCATCAATGTGCCCGCGAAACTTCTCTTCAGCGGCATGCTGGAGGACATCGGAGCGCGCTCGGTTGTGCTCGAAGTGCTCGAGACCGTCGACTGCGACGAGCATGCCGGTGAGGCGATGCAGCGCATCCGCGAGGCCGGGTATCGATTGGCGCTCGACGATTTTCCGCCCGAGTGGATCGACCGCCCGTGCGTGGCCCAGAGCCAATACGTCAAGTTCGACGTACTTCTCTCGGGGATCGAGCCGATCGTCGCCGCGATCGATGCCGCGCACCGGGCCGGTCTCAGGGTGATCGCCGAAAAGGTGGAGGACTGGGAGACCTACGACCGGCTGCGCGAGGCGGGCGTCGATTACTTCCAGGGCCATTTCTTTTCACGCCCCGAGACCGTGGTCCGATCGACCGTGCGCGCTTCGAAGGCAAACCTCATGGGTCTGCTGATCCTGTTACAGGACGACCGGGCCCCGCTCGGCGAGATCGTCGAACGCATCAACACCGATCTGGCGCTGAGTTATCGCCTGTTGCGTCTGGTCAATTCGGCGTCGATCGGCCTGCGACGACGGGTCGACTCGGTCGACGAGGCCGTGCGGTTGCTGGGCCTCAAGGCGGTGCGCAGTCTGGTGTACCTGTCCGCGCTCACCGGCGTCGACGGCAAGCCTCCGGCGCTGGTGCACAGCACCATGATTCGCGCCCGATTCACCGAGCTGCTGGCCGCACGGAGTCGGATGGCGAACCCACCAAGCGCCTTTCTGGTTGGATTGTTCGCGAACCTCGACGCCTTCTACAGCCAGCCGCTTGCCCAGCTGGTAGACGAATTGCCGTTGACCGACGAGGTGGCCCGCGCGTTGCTCGATGGCGAGGGTCCGCTCGGGGCCCTGCTGGAGTACGTCCGTTTCTACGAGAAGGGGCATTGGATCGAGGACGACGGCGATATCGCGGCCCTCAACGCCGTGGCGCCCTCCTGCTACCTCGATGCCGTGCGCTGGGACGAGGGACTGCGCGAATCGTTGGGCGGGGCCTGACCCTGAGCTGACCGGCGTGCAACGTAAAAGGGCCGTGATCCTGCGATCACGGCCCTTTTTGCATCCGGAGCGAGAACCGCGGCTCAGAACCGACCGATGCTCGGGTTGATGTAGCTCAACAGTTCGCTGTGCTGGCGGTTCATGCGGCGGATGGTCTCGCGGATGCTGTACACGATCGAACGCATCACCTTGTAGACCAGGGTCGGGTGATCGATCAAAAGCGATTCGAGGTGCACCCGGTCGAGGGTCACCACCTCGGCATCCCCGACGGCCCGAAGGGTGGCGCTGTGCGGTGAGCCGTCGAGAAAGCCCGACTCACCGGCGAGTTGCCCGGGTTCCAGCAGGGAGAGGGTGTCGGAGAACCCACGCCCCGTGTCGCGACTGACCGCGAATCGTCCGCTGATGATCACGAACAGCGTGTCGCTTGGCCGGCCTTCCTCGAAGAGGATCTCGCCGTTGCCCACGGACCGGCGTTGGCAGACACCGGCGAGCAGCCGACACTGCTCGTCGCTGAGTTCCTGGCCCAGGGTGGTGCGTTGAAGTTCCTCGCCGGTTACGTATCGTTGGGTCATGCTATTTCCCGTTTCCTGGTCACGATGGGGGGCGGTCAGGGCATTGCCTTGAGCGGCTCGGCCGGCAGACCACCCAAGTCGTCTCGGCCGCCTTCTGCCGGTTGATCGTCCGGGCTTTCTGCTGCCGCTTCCTGGGGCGAGCTGTCCTCGGTCGACCCAGCCTGCCCTCGCGCGTCGGCCGGCGGGGTGGGTTCCTCGCCTTCGGCGCTGGCATCCCGGTCGACCATGGAGCGGACCTCGTCGGTCAGGATCTCGACGTTGGCGGAGGCCCGGAGTTCCTCGATCTCGCGATTGATGGCTTCGCGCCGGAGGTTTTCCTCCAGCTGCGGGCGTAACTGTTCGAAGGTCGGCGGCGGGCTTTCGCGCACGCCCTCGAGCTTGATGATATGCCAGCCGAACTGGCTCTTGACGGGATTCTGGGTGAGTTCGCCCGGCTCGAGTTCGGCGACCGCGTTGGCGAACGGTTCAACCATCTGGTCGAGACTGAACCAGCCCAGATCGCCACCGTTTTCACCGGAGCCGGTGTCGGTCGAATACTCGCGGGCGAGGGCGGCGAAGTCGGCGCCGTTCCCGAGCTTGTCGAGCAACTCCCGTGCGGTCTCCTCGTCGTCGACAAGGATGTGGGCGGCACGGTGCTGTTGCTCGCCACCCATATCCTGAATCATCTTCTCGTAGGCCTTTTGGAGTTCGCTTTCGTCGATCTCCAGGTTCGCGAGGTACTGGGTGAGGTAGGCGTTGGCCAGCTGATTGTCGATCGCGTTCTGAATACGGGCCTGGGTCGCCGTGTCATCGGCGATTCCGTCCTTCCGGGCCTGATCGGCGAGCAGGCGCAGTTCGACCATCCGGCTGACCAGTCGGCTCTCGGGCACGCTCGCCCCGAGGTTCTCCTTGACCACCTCGAGATTCTCCCGGTAGAGCGGACTGCCGTTGATCCGGGCGATCACCTCGCCGCCGTCGACGGTGACATCGAACATGCCGGCCGAATCGGCGTGTTGACCGAGCGGCGTCTTGTTTGCGGTTGCCGGGCCATCGTTGTCGCACCCGGCCATCAGGCCGCCTGTGATCAGCAAGGTGGCAGCGATAGCGGCGGCCAGCGGACGTCGACGGGCGGCGGGGCGTGGTTGGGTGATCAGCGTGCTATCCATGGAAAGGTCCTGTCTGTCGGTAAGGGTCGGTTGTCACGGGCCGGATGAGGGCGACTCAGCCGCTCGCGCCGAAGATCGGCCTGTAGTGCCGGACCTCGATCGATTCGTAGACGCCGCCGTGCTGGAACGGGTCGGCTTCGGCCCATCGGCGCGCTTCGTCCATGTCCGCGAAGCTCGCGATGATGAGGCTGCCAGTCAGGCCGCTGCCGGGGCGCTCCGGATCGACGGGCAGTGGACCCGCCGTCAGGACGCGTCCCTGATCCGCCAGCCGCTCGATGCGCTCGCGGTGGGCGTCGCGATGCGCGGCGCGCAACTCGGCGCTGTCGGGGACATCGTTGGCCAGGATCGTAAACCAGTGCATTGTAAGGCGTCTCCCTCGGTGGTGGTGTTCACGGCCGCTCGTCGTCTCTCGGGTGACCGGCGTCGGCCCCGGCGTCCACTGGACGCTCTGCATGCAGGCCCAGGTACAGCCCCTGGAGAATCATGAACACGAAGGTCATGCCCATCAAGCCGAACAGCTTGAAGTTGACCCAGACCGCCTCGGGAAACCGGTAGGCCACGAGTATGTTGGCCGCCCCGGAAACGATGAAAAAGGCTACCCACGCCCAGTTGACCCGGTGCCATATCGACCGCGGGACCTGGATGACGTGTTCCATCATTCGCTGGACCAGCGGTTTGCTCCCGACAAACGCGCTACCGAGAAACACCAGCGCGAACAACCAGTTGAGGATGGTCGGCTTCCACATGATGAACAAGGGGTTGTGCAGGATCAGCGTCATTCCGCCGAACAGCACGATCAGGGTCGCCGAGATCCAGTGCATCCGCTCGACCTTGCGCCATACCAGCCAGCCGGCGGCTATCTGGATCACCGAGGCGACCATTGCCACCGCCGTGGCGACGTAGATCCCCGCCAGGTGATAGGCAGCGAAGAACAACAGGATGGGGAAGAAGTCGAACAGGAATTTCATCGCGTGTCGTGTTCCGGTGGGTCCCGTGTTGGCCCGAGGGTATCCCGGTTGCCTGCAGTACACTAACATGGGGCCGCGAGCCGGGGGAGCGGCCATTTCGGCCCTTCCGCCGGGGGCCAACCCAGCCATCATCACCAAGGGGCCCGTGCCCATGAGTCGACTGCTCGAGATCCATCCGCAAACGCCCCAGCCCCGCCTGGTCAAGCAGGCCGCCCAGGCGATCGCCGCCGGGGGGATCCTGGTCGTGCCCACGGACTCGGGTTATGCACTTGCCTGCCGCCTGGAGGACAAGAACGCACTCGAACGGATCGCCCGGATTCGGCGCGACGAGGGGCCGCATCACATGACGCTCTCCGTGCGTGACCTGTCCGAGCTCGGCGTCTACGCCAAGGTGGACAACGTCCAGTTCCGGTTTCTCAAGACCCACATTCCCGGTCCCTACACCTTCATCCTGGCTGCCACACGCGAGGTACCGCGCCGCCTGCAGCACGAGAAGAAACGCTCGATCGGTCTGCGCGTGCCCGAGCACCCGGTGCTAAGGGCGATTCTCGACGCGCTGGATGCGCCGCTGTTGAGTGCCTCCCTGGTGATCCCCGATCTCGGAGAGCCCCTGGACGACCCGGCGCTGTTTCCGGCTGCGGTCAACAACCAGGTCGACCAGGTGGTTTCCGCGGGATTTATCGAGCAGCAGCCGGGGACGGTGATCGACCTGACCGGCGAGGGCGTCGAGATCCTCCGCGAAGGACTGGGCGGCATTCCTCCCGAACTGACCGACTGACCGGACGTGCTGGAACTCTCGCTGCTGCAGAAGATCGCGATCGGCATCCTGCCGATCCTGCTCGCCGTGACGGTCCACGAGGCCGCGCACGGCTATGTCGCCAACGCCTTCGGCGATCCGACCGCGCGGCGGGCCGGACGCCTGAGTCTCAACCCGATTCGCCACGTCGACTGGTTGGGCACGATCGTGGTGCCCTTGCTGATGTACCTGTTCACCCAGTTCGTGTTCGGCTGGGCGAAGCCCGTGCCCATAAACGCCGCGCGCCTGCGAAACCCGCGTCGCGACATGTTCCTGGTGGCGGCTGCCGGGCCGGGCGTGAACGTGCTGATGGCCGTCGGCTGGGCGCTGGTCACCGCGCTCGCCCTCAAGGGGCTCGACGGCGGCTGGACGCTCGCCGAGCCGCTGGCGCTGATGGGGCAGGTGGGCATCTTCATCAACCTGATACTCGCGGTGTTCAATCTGCTGCCGATCCTGCCGCTCGACGGCGGGCGCATGCTGGTTGCCGTGTTGCCGCCACGCTGGGGCGATCAGTTCTCGCGCCTCGAACCCTGGGGGCTGCCGATCGTCGTGGTGCTGCTGGTCAGTGGCGTGCTGGGCGGTATCCTGGTGCCGATCATGGGAACCCTGCTAAGCGGGTTCAATGCATTCGTCCATGTCTTCTGAGGCGCGCGCGCCTGCCGGGTTGCGTTGGGTCGACGCCACGCCACGGGTCTCCGGCGAGCCGATGGAACAGCTGCCGCTGGATCTCTACATCCCGGCCGATGCGCTCGCGATCTGGCTCGAGCAGTTCGAGGGGCCACTGGATCTCCTGCTCTACCTGATCCGCAAGCACAACATCGACATCCTCGAGATCCCGGTCGCACGGGTCACCGAGCAGTACCTCGAGTATCTCGCCCTGATGAAGTCGATGGCGATCGAGTTGGCCGCCGAGTACCTGCTGATGGCCGCCTGGCTCACCGAGATCAAGTCGCGAATGCTGTTGCCGCCCGAGCCGCGCGCGGAAGACGACGAGGAGCCGCTCGATCCGCGCGCTGAACTGGTCGCACGATTGCTGGAGTACGAGCGCACGACCCGTGCGGCGACCTACCTCGACCAGCGTCCCCGGCGCGAGCGTGACTGGTTCGGCCTGTCGATCGAACCGCCACACCGGCTGGCAGCACGGCCGGTGCCCGCGGATCTCGCCGGATTGATCGCGACAATGCAGGGCCTGTTGCGCGAGGGCAGCGTGCAGCGAGCCCACCATGTCCGGGCCGAACCGCTCTCGATCCGTCAGCGGATGACCGAGATACTCGATGCCCTGGCAGGGTGGCGGCGCTGCGAACTGGCCGATATCTTCCGTGCCGACGAGGGGCGCCTGGGCGTGGCGGTCACCACGGTGGCGATCCTCGAGCTGTCCCGGACCCGGGCGATCGACTGGTCGCAGGAGGTGCCCTTCGGGCCGGTGACGCTCTTTCGGCCGGCCGACGAACCGGTGGGGCGAACCGATTCCAGCGAGGCGCAGGATGAACGAACCGGTAGCGAGTGAGCCGCCCGAGGGCCTGGTCGAGCTGGTGGAGGCCCTGCTGTTGGCCTGCAACGAGCCCGTCTCGGTCGAGACTCTCGGCGTGATGATCGGCCAGGAAACCTCGGCGCCGCTGATCGAAGCCGCGCTCGAGCGCATTGCCTTGCGATGGGACTCGCACCGCTTCATCGAACTCGTCTCCCGGCGGGTCGACGGGCAGCGCGTCTGGCATCTGGTGGCCGGGGCGGCCGTCGCCCCCTACCTCAAGGCCGCCGATCCGGCGCGCGCACCCCGCCTGAGCCGAGCGGCGCTCGAGACCCTGGCCCTGATCGCCTGGCGTCAGCCGATCACCCGTGGCGAGATCGAGGCGGCCCGTGGTGTGGCGGTCAATCCACAGATCGTAAAGCTTCTGACCGAGCGTGGCTGGGTTCGGAGCCTCGGGGTCAGGGACAGCCCGGGGCGTCCGGAGATGCTCGGCACCACCCGACAGTTCCTGACCGACTTCGGCCTCGACTCGCTCGAGGAATTGCCGGATTTCGCGCGTTTCGCGGGTCAGGACGACATCGACGTGTGATCGCGACGCCAGGCACGGCTTGAGCCCGAATGCCGCAGGCCGTCTCGAACCTCCCAGGCCGCGAAAACATCCAGGCGCCGGTCAGGCCCCCGCGATGCCGTCCGGTTGGCTGTCGATCGGGTCTCAGGCACTATTTCCCTTCAGGACCACGACGAACGAGGGAAACTCTAGCCCATGCCACTACATGAACTCGCCGGCCACCTGCCCCCACGCGACTTTCTGGTCGACGTGCCGCGACTGATCAGCGCGTATTACCAGGTCGAGCCGCTCGCTGACGACCCGGCGCAGGGCATTACCTTCGGCACCTCCGGGCACCGCGGTTCGAGCCTGAACGCCTCCTTCAACGAGGCGCACATCGCCGCGGTCACCGCAGCGCTGGTCGAGTACCGCCAGCGCGAGGGCATCGACGGCCCGATCCTGGTCGGCTTCGACACGCATGCGCTCGCCTGGCCGGCATTCATGACCACCGTCGAGGTATTGGCGGCCGCCGGCGTGGCCTTCCGCTACCAGCGCGACGATGCGCCGACTCCGACCCCCGTGATCTCGCAGGCCATCATTGCCGCCAATTGCAACGGCGGGGCCCGCTGCGACGGCATCATCCTGACGCCTTCGCACAATCCGCCCGGTGACGGCGGCTTCAAGTACAACCCGCCGCACGGCGGGCCGGCGGATACCGATGCCACCGGCTGGATCGAGCGGCGTGCCAACGAACTGCTGGTCGACTGGCGCGGCATTCGGCGCCGTCCGTTCGACCGGGCGATCAAGAGCGATGTCGCCGAGGGCGTCGACTTCATTCGCCCCTACGTCGAGGCCCTTGACCGCGTGATCGACATGCAAGCGATTGCCCGGGCCGGGGTTTCGATCGGGGTCGACCCGATGGGCGGAGCGGGCTTGCCGTACTGGGAGCCGATTGCCGAGCACTACGGGCTGGACCTGACGATCGTCAACCAGCAGCTCGAGCCGGATTTCCGCTTCATCCCGCTCGACCACGACGGCAAGATCCGCATGGACTGTTCCTCGCCGTACGCGATGGCGGGGTTGCTGAAGATCAAGGACCGCTTCGACGTGGCCTTCGGTAACGACACCGACGCCGACCGTCACGGCATCGTTAGCCCCGAGGGCGGATTGATCAACCCCAACCACTTCCTGGCCGTGGCGATCGACCACCTCTTCGAGCACCGCAAGGAGTGGGGTGGCGCCCTCAAGATCGGCAAGACGGCCGTCTCCAGCTCGATGATCGACCGGGTCGCCCGCGGCCTGGGCCGAGAGGTGTTCGAAACCCCGGTGGGCATCAAGTGGTTCCAGCCGGGCCTGACGGAAGGATGGCTCGGCTTCGGCGGCGAGGAGTCGGCCGGTGCGACCTTCCTCGCGCGCAACGGCGAGGTCTGGAATACTGACAAGGACGGGCTGACCATGGGCCTGCTGGCCGCCGAGATCCTGGCGGTGACCGGCGAGGACGTCTGGGCGCGTTTCAATCGCCTGATCGACGCCCATGGCCAGCCGTTCTACGCCCGTCGCGATGCCGCGCTCAGCGACGAGCAGAAGGCGCGTTTCAAAGCGCTCGATCCCGAGTCGCTCGGCATCACCGAGCTCGCGGGCGAGTCGGTCACCGGCGTGCGCACCCGGGCCCCGGGCAACGACGCGCCGATCGGCGGGTTGAAGGTCGAGACCGCCAACGGCTGGTTCGCGGCGCGCCCGTCGGGCACCGAGCCGATCTACAAGATCTACGCCGAGAGCTTCCATGACGCCGCGCATCTCGAGCAGATCCTCGAGCAGGCCCAGCGCGTCGTCGGCGAAGCGCTGGGCGACTGAGCCGATCACCGAATCCGGGTCCGCCATGGACGCGGGCCGGGCAAGTCGCTATCATGCCTCGCGCATCGCGCCCGTAGCTCAGCTGGATAGAGTGTCGGCCTCCGAAGCCGAAGGTCACAGGTTCGAATCCTGTCGGGCGCACCAGACAGGTGGGCATCGAGATGCCCACAGAATAAAGCCCCCGCGCGGTTGTCGCCGGGGGCTTTTTTGCGCCTCGAGGATGGCCTTGATTCAGGCGTCGCCAGACGAGGCGATGATGTTGCGGTTCTCCTGCAGGCAGCCGCGCAGGTTTGTCAGCGGCATTGGCCGGGCGAACAGGTAGCCCTGGAGGATGTCGCAGCCCCAGCCGACCAGGATCTCGCGCTGGGCCTCGGTCTCGATCCCCTCGGCCACCACCTTGATGCCAAGATGGTGGGCCATCGAGATGATGCCCTGCACGATCGCCGAGTCGTCGGCACTCGCCTCGACGCCCTGCACGAAGCTGCGGTCGATCTTGATCTTGTCGATCGGCAGGTGCTTCAAATAGCTCAGGCTGGAAAAGCCGGTACCGAAATCGTCGATCGAGACGCTGACGGTACTGTCGCGCAGTCGGTGCAGGGTGTCGATGGCCGACTCGGTCTCGTTCATCAGGATGCCCTCGGTCAGTTCCAGTTCCAGTCGGTCGGCGGGCAGGCCGGTCAGCTCGAGCGTGCGATGGATCGTGTCGAGGAAGTTGGGTCGATGGAACTGCAGGGGCGAGAGGTTGATCGCGACCCGGCCGCCTTTCAGTCCCTGGTCGACCAGGCTCTTCATGTCCCGGCAGGCCCGTTCCAGTATCCACTCGCTCAGCGGGATGATCTGCCCGGTTTCCTCGGCCAGCGGAATGAAAGTAGCCGGCGAGACCCACCCGTGCGTCGGGTGGTGCCAGCGCAGCAAGGCCTCGAAGCCGTCGATGTGTCGATCCTTGCCGCGGACCAGCGGTTGATAGAACACCTGGAACGCTTCGTGGTCGAGCGCCTCCTGAAGGTCGTTGCGCAGTCCCACCCGACGCCGCACCTGGCGGTTGATCTCTTGGTTGAATATCTGGCAGGTGTTACGTCCCTGCTGCTTGGCGCGATACATCGCCATGTCGGCCTGCTGGATCAGGGACAGCGGGTTGACCATGCCGGGCTCGCTGATCGTAATGCCGATACTGGCGCTCAAATAGAGCTCGCGGCCATCGACGCGGTAGGCGTGGCGCAGGCTCGGCAATAGTCGTTCGGCGACTCGCAGCGCCTCTTCCTCGTCGGGGATGTCGGCGAGCAGCGCGACGAACTCGTCGCCGCCGAAGCGCGCCAGGGTGTCCTCGGCGCGCATCTGTGCGTCGAGTCGGCGGGCGACCTCGACCAGGATCTTGTCGCCGACCGCGTGACCGAGGCTGTCGTTGATCGGCTTGAATTCGTCGAGATCGATGAACAGCACCGCAACGCGGCCCTCACGCCGCCGAGAGAGATCGGTGGCGTGCCTCAGCCGATCCTCGAACAGGGCGCGATTTGCCAGGCCGGTGAGTCCGTCGTGCGTGGCGTTGAACGCCAGCTGCGCCTCGTAGGACTTGTGCTCCGAGACGTCATTCTGCAACCCGACGAAATGGCTGATCTCACCGGCTTCGTCCTCGACCGGGGCGACGTGCAACTCGTTCCAGAACTGGCTGCCATCCTTGCGGTAGTTGCGCAGCAGCACGCGCACCGATTCTCGCTTAGCCAGCGCTTCCCGGATTTCCCGGACCCCGTCCGGGTCGGTCTGCTCGCCTTGCAGGAAGCGGCAGTTGCGTCCGATCGCTTCCTCGGCGGCATAGCCAGTGATTCGGCTGAAAGCCGCGTTGGTATAGACGATCGGCAAGTCGGGTCGGCGCGCATCCGCGATCACCACGCCGTGGATGCTCGCTTCCACGCTGCGCTCTAGCGTCCGTAGGCGGCGTTCCTGTCGCTTTCGCAGTGTGATGTCCTTGCCGATGCCGTACACGGCCTCGATTCGGCCGTTGACGACCACCGGCAGGTAGGTGACGTCGAAGACGTGCCGGCTGCCATCGAGGTGGTTGACCGCCAGTTCGCTCGACTGGGTGCGGCCCCGAATGGTGCGGTCGATCGCGCGGCGCACCCGGTCGCTATCGCCCGCGTCGACCAGGTCGATCAGTGACAGCCCGTCCAGTTCGCCGGGCGGGCGATCGAACATCGCCTCGGTGGCGTGGTTGAACGCGCGCAAATGCCCGTGAGCATCGAGGGAGAACACCGCGTCGGGGTTGTAGGTGAACAGCGAGCGGTAGCGCTGCTCGTTCTCCTCGAGCGCGCCGCGGTCGCGGTGGCGTTCGATCGCGAGCGACACGAGGTCGGCGGCCCGGGCGACCTGGCGCCGATCGCTGGCCGAGGGCTCGCTTCGGGTCTCGCGATAGGTCGCGAAGGTGCCCAGTATTTCGCCCGCGGAGGTCAGCAGCGGATAGGACCAGCACGAGGCCAGACCGTGTTTCCAGGACACCTCGCGGAGGCTCGACCAATCGGGATCGGTAGCGATGTCCGTGGTGAAGACCGGTTCCTTGCGGCAGGCTGCCTTGCCGCAGGAGCCGATCTCGGCAAGAGGGATCACGGCGACTGCCGCCCGGTACTCGGCGGGGAGGCTCGGGGCCGCCGCGAGTTGCAGGTGGCTGCCGTCTTCGTCCACCAGCATCACCGAACAGTGCGCTCGCGGATCATGGGCCTCGAGCAACTCGCAGATCGAGTTCAGGGTGGCATCAAGTGAGTGGGAGTGCAGGATCATCTGCTGAATCGCCTGCTGCGATTCGAGCTCGCGCTGGGTCATCGACAGGCGGCGTGCGTGGGCCAGACGGCTGCGGACTGTCGCCAGGAGCAGGGCGATCAACTGGGTGATCGCCAGGCCGATCAAGGCGACCGCCGCGGGCAGGACGGCCGTGACCTGAGTCGGGCCTCCCGCCTCGAGGTAGCCTCTGGCCGCCAGGGTCAAGCCGAAGGGCAGGGCGATCTCGCGTTCGGCCAGCAGCGCCTGGTGAGCGGGGGGTTCGGCGAGGCCGCGGAGGTCGATGGCGCCGCCCCCGCCGAGCGAGAGCTGGACGGCGACCGGCCGAGGCTCGCTTGGCATGGCCTTGGCCAGGAGTTGATCGAAATCGATCACAGCGATGAGCTGTTGGCCCTTCTTCCCCGGGAAAGACATCGGGACGCTGACCAGGCTGGTGTATTCACCAGGGGAGGGGACGTCGGCGAGCAGCCGCAGCCGGGGGGCGTTGGCCGGGGCCCTCAGCCAGTCGTGCATGACGTCGTTCGCGAGGAGGTCCTCGATCAACCGCCTGGCTGCCGGATCCCGGCTGCGCTGCCAGATCAGGCTGCCGTCCTCTTCCCAGGTGGCCAGTGACTGCAGGCTTGGCATGTCGTCGAAGTAACGCCCGGATTCCTGCCTGCGGACGAATGCCGCCGTGGGCAACCGGGCGATCAGCCGCCAGCTGGTCGAGAATCGATCGAGCGTCTCGACCCGGTTGGTGAGCACCTGACGACTGATGATCTCCACGCGATCGAGCTCGGCGGTGGCCATGCCCTGCAGTTCGCGGTTGTGTTCGAGCGAGAACTGGTACCAGCCCACGGCACTGAGCAACGAGCCGAGCAGCGCGGCAAGCACGGCCAGACCACCGAGGTCGTCGAGCCGACTGCTCGCGAGTCGAGGCGCGAGCCACATCGCCCCGCCGAACAACAGGACGAACAGGATCGCGACCCAGGCGGCCGTGGAGTGAAATTGCAGCCAGGGGGCCTGGCCGGAAAACATTCCCAGGGCGGAGACGCCGCCCAAAAACAGCATCAGGGCGCCTACCCATTGCCACGGGCGCCGCGCCAACTTGGACCCGCTGGGCAGCATCAGGCACAGGGCGATCGCCACCAGTAGCAGGGAGGCCTCGATCGAAAGCGAGGCCTCGCCGCCAGGGGTCGCTGCGCTGCCCATGGCGACGCCGATATCCCCCGCGAAGTCGACACCCTGCGTCGCGACGCTGAACCCGACCAGCGACAGGATTGCCATGCCGGCGGTGTAATGCAGCGCACGCCAGCGCTGCAGGTGCCCACCCAGCCCCAGCCCAGCCAGCAGGGCGGCCAGAGCGCTTTCCCAGCTGAGTGGCAGACCCAGGGGCCCCGGATCGGTAATCAGTAATGGGGCGATCAGACCGACGCTACCGATGGTGATGCCGGCGGCGACCACCATCAGGAGGTAGGACTTGAGCACGATGGGTGTGTCGGTGATGATGGTTTTCATGGATGCCCGTAGGCGGCTCGCATGGTTGGCATGGCGTGTTGAGAGGCAAACCGGTCATCGACCGCAAGGCGGTCCGACCGGATAGGCCCGGCGCGGTCACGGGACGCGGGGCCGTCGACGAATGCTACCGAGCCCGATTCGGGCAGCTCTGCGCGAATCGATCGATCTTGGATCGGCCCGCGGAACTCGGTTGACCCCGTCGCGGGACGAAAATGTCGGACGCACTCGATCGGCAAAAAGTGTCCCTTGCTACCCATTCTGCCAGTTTCGGCCCGTCAGTCGGTTTTGCCAACTCGACCCTTGAGGGAACTCTGCAAGAATCGATGGTGCCTCCGGCGAGATCGACGAGTGATCGCCGAGGTCAGAGCCACCGCCGCGTTCGCTGTCGGTAGCGGTCGAACGCGTCCCCGAAGTGCCGGGCCAGAGCCGCCTCCTCGCCTCGTATTTGAAAGCGGTCGATGAACAGGACGAATAGCGCCAAGGCGATCAACCCCA
Organism: Halothiobacillaceae bacterium; assembly: GCA_016938615.1. Classification (GTDB taxonomy): domain Bacteria; phylum Pseudomonadota; class Gammaproteobacteria; order Halothiobacillales; family Halothiobacillaceae; genus Guyparkeria. Next base: position 20,816 of record JAFGUH010000001.1, read on the forward strand.
GTGGCTGACCCCACCAGCATGCCATGCCTGTCAGCAGCAGCGCATCGCCGAGGTAGATCGGGTTGCGGCTCAGACGATAGATGCCGCCGGTGACCAGCTGGCTGGCGCGCTCCGGTCGAAAGGGGTCGATCGTCGTGCGCGCCCGCCACAACGCCCAGGCGGCGGCGAGCATCAACCCGCCGCCGGCGGCGAACAGGAGTCCGGCCACCCAGTCGAGAGGCGGCCAGTCGACCACCGTGGTCGGCCACCAGGCCGAGGCGGCGTAAGTCAGCCCGATGCTGATCAGTAGGGCGGCCGGGGGAGGTACGAGGCGAGTCAGCATGCGGGGCACGATCCGTGTTTCGGTCTTCGGTGCCGTCATTCTAGGGAAACTCTCTGCGAATGCCATGCCACTGAAGGCTGGGCGAATGGTCCGTGATCGAGGCGCGATGTCGCCAGGATGACCGGTGGTCACGTCAAGATATCGCAACGCGGAGCACGGACGACTTGCGTAGCCCCGTTCAAGGCACGCAGAACGGCAATGCATTCGTGCAGAGTTTCCCCACGGCAACCCCGGTTCGAATCGTTGGTGTTTCGGCGGACGGCCACGCGCTGGCGCGCCGCAAAATCGCCCGTCGTCGGCCCGCGGAGACACCATCGATTTGGGGCAGGGGTTTTGCGGGAAGGGGCAGGGGAATCGTGCTGAGTGTTCGTCCTCGCCTTGACGGCTGATTCTGGCTATCCGGAGGCCATCGCCTGAGCCACCACCTGGGCCATCCCCTGGGCGATCGCCTGGGCCATCGCCGGGATCATCTCTGGGCCATCGCCCGACATCCGGCTCACTTTGATGACCTAGACTGGCCCGGCGTAGCGATGTCACCGCGGTGGCGGTCGGCCTCGGTTTATTCGCGTGGATCGATGGCCTAAAGTCCTATCCTCATCGGCATGTTGCCGCATTCGTTCGATCCATCCCAGAGGGAGTGTCGTGATGTTGTCCAGACTCAAGAGCCGCTCGGTCCTGCTTACCGGCGGGGAGGCTGATGCCAAGCGGGAGGCCGTGCGAGCCTACTTCCATCGCACGATGGACACCTACGAGAAACTTTTCGATGTACTCACAGACGACCGGGCCTTCTACCAACGCCCGGAACCGCTGCGCCACCCGTTGATCTTCTACTTCGGTCACACGGCGACTTTCTATATCAACAAGCTGGTGACCGCGAAGGCAACCACGCGCGTCGACCCGCAACTCGAGGGCATGTTTGCGATCGGCGTCGACGAGATGTCCTGGGACGATCTCAACGACGACCACTACGACTGGCCGACCGTCGAGCGGGTGCGCGAGTACCGCCGCAAGGTGCGCGAGCGCGTCGATCAACTGATCAGCGAACTCGACTGGACCCCGCCGGTGCGCTGGGACGACCACCCGACCTGGTCGATCTTCATGGGGATCGAGCACGAGCGCATCCACCTGGAGACATCCTCGGTGCTGATCCGCCAGCTTGATCTCGAATGGGTGCAGCCGCACGACGCCTGGCCTGTCTGTGATGCGGCAGCAGGTGCGCCGGCTGAGGCGCCCGTCAACGAGCTGCTCGATGTGACCGGCGGCACGGTGGTGCAGGGCAAGTCGCATGATGCGCCCCTCTACGGCTGGGACAATGAATACGGCCATCTCGAGACCCGGGTCGACACCTTCCGCGCCGCCCGCATGCAGGTGTCCAACGCCGAGTTCCTCGCCTTCGTCGAGGCCGGCGGTTACGAGACCCCCGAGTGGTGGACGGACGAGGGCCGCCGCTGGCTCGACTTCCGCGGTGCGACCCACCCGATCTTCTGGGTGCCGCGCGGGGACTCCCAAGGCGACTCTTGGGGGTATCGGACCATGACCCGGGAAATCGAGATGCCCTGGGACTGGCCGGTGGACGTCAACTACCTCGAGGCCAAGGCCTTCTGCAACTGGCTTTCCGAGACGGAGGGCAAGTCGATTCGACTGCCCACCGAACCGGAATACGAGCGCCTGCGCCAAGTGGCCGGCGTGCCGGACGAGCCGGAGTGGGGCGAACGGGCGCCGGGCAACATCAATCTCGAGTACTGGGCCTCGGCCTGCCCGGTGGACCGCTTCGCCCAGGGCGACTTTTTCGATGTGATCGGCAACGTCTGGCAGTGGACCGAAACGCCCATCGACGCCTTCGAGGGCTTCGAGCCGCACCCGATCTACGACGATTTCTCGGTGCCGACCTTCGACAACCAGCACAACCTGATCAAGGGCGGCTCGTGGATCTCGACCGGCAACGAGGCCACGCGTGACGCCCGTTACGCCTTCCGTCGGCACTTCTTCCAGCACGCCGGTTTCCGCTACGTCGAGGGCGAGCCGGTACGCCCGCCGGCCTCGAAGGACGAGAGCTACTACGAGACCGACGCGCAGCTGGCGCAGTACTGCGACTTCCACTACGGCCGCTCGTACTTCGGCGTGGCCAACTTCCCGCGGGCACTGGCCGAGTACGCCCTGCGCCAGATGGAAGGGCGCAACCACGGCGCGGCACTCGACATCGGCTGCGCCACCGGGCGGGCGACCTTCGAGCTCGCGCCGCACTTCGAGGCGGTCACCGGGCTCGACTTCTCGGCGCGCTTCATCCAGATCGCCCAGGCGATGCTCGACGACGGCCAGATCGCCTACGCGCTGCCCACCGAGGGCGAGCTGACCGAAGACCGTGCCGCCTCGCTGGCCTCACTCGGACTGGATGCGCGCGACAACATCGACTTCTGGCAGCAGGATGCCTGCAATATGAAGCCGCACTTCACCGGCTACGACCTGGTGCTGGCCGGCAACCTGATCGACCGGCTCTACGACCCGGGCAAATTCCTCGACGACATCGCCGGGCGCATCAACACCGGTGGCCTGCTTGTGATCGCCTCGCCCTATACCTGGCTTGAGGAGGCCACGCCGCGCGAGCGCTGGCTGGGTGGCTACGTCGAGGACGGTCGGCCGGTCTCCACGCTCGACACGTTGATCAAGCGCCTCGAGCCCAACTTCGAGCTCGTGGGCGAGCCGGCGGACATCCCGTTCGTCATCCGTGACACGGCACGGCGTTACCAGCACACGGTCAGCCAGGTGACGGTCTGGGCGCGGAAGGCATGAGCCAAGACGTGAGCGAGGAAGGCATGAGCCAGACCGATTTCACTCGGCTGGCCCAGTACCCGGGCTCGGGCTGCGAGAAGTACGACCGGCGCGGCGAGATCTTCGGCCGCGAGGACGTCATCCCGCTGTGGGTGGCAGACATGGACTTCCCGGCACCCGACTTCGTCACCGAGGCGCTGGCCGAGCGGCTGGCCGACGGTGCCTTCGGCTACGCCAAGCCCGATGCCGGTCATTTCGAGGCGATCGCCGGCTGGCTCGCTGGCCAGCACGACTGGCGGGTCGCTCCAGAGACGATCGTGCCGGTGCCCGGCGTGGTCCCGGCCATGGCGATGGCCATCCGGGCCTTCACTAGCCGCAGGGCGCGGGTGATCATCCAGCCGCCGGTGTACTTCCCGTTCTTTCAGGTGGTGCGCGACCAGGGGCGCACATTGGTCGAGAACCCTCTGCTCGAGCAGGAGTCGAGCGATGGTGGCCGGCGCTACGTGATGGATTTCGAGGCGTTGGAGGCCCAGGCCTCCGAGGCCGAGATGCTGCTGCTCTGCAATCCGCACAATCCGGGTGGGCGGGCCTGGAACGCGGACGAGCTGGGGCGGGTCGCGGCGATCTGCGCGCGTCACGACGTGATGGTGATCAGCGACGAGATCCACATGGATCTCACCTACCCGGGCATCCGGCACACACCGTTCGCCGAGGTGGCCAACGCGTCCGGTTGTCGCTGGTTCACCGTCACCGCCCCGGGCAAGACCTTCAATACCGCTGGCATCGGCGGCGGCTACGCGGTCATCCCCGATGCCGGCATCCGCGAGCGCTTCGATCGCGAACGCCGCGGCATGCATCTGGGCGAGGGGTCGGTATTCGGCCTGACCGCATTGAAGGCGGCCTACCGCCACGGCTCGGCATGGCCCGGCGAATTGATGGCGCATATTGCTGCCAACCGCGACCGGGTGATCGAGGCGATCGCTGACCTGCCGATCGAGGCGATGGTCCCCGAGGCGACCTATCTTTTGTGGCTCGATTGCCGCGGCATGGGGTTGTCCGATGCCGCGACAGACCCCGAGGACCGTGCGTTACAACGGTTCTTTGTCGAAAAGGCGGGCTTGGGGCTTAGCCAAGGCATCATCTTCGGCGAGCCCGGCCGCGGGTACATGCGCATCAATCTGGCCACGCCGACCGGGGTGATCGACCGGGCCATGGCCCAGCTGCGCGCGGCCTGGCAAGCCCACTAATCACGCAGGCGAGCGTCGAGGTGGTCGACGGCCTCGGCCCAGTCGGCGTCCTCGGCCAACGATTCGCGCAGGAAACGACGCTGGTTCTCGTTCCAGAACGGCGCGTCGCTCAATGCCACCTCGCTCGGCAGGGGCGAGTGACGATCGATGAACGCCTCGATCTCGTCCTCGCCCGCCTTCAGGCCGAGCTGTTCGAACAGTTCACTCAAGGGGTGAAACGGTGGCTGCATGCGATTTCCTCCGCCGGGTGGGTGCCGGCCTCCACTGTGGATTTTGCAACGTATCGTTGGGAGTCTAGCGATTTTTTCCGCGGCTGAAAGCCACGAGTGGGACGGTTGAAAGCCAGGCGCGGCTTGGGCAACCGTCATGAGCCGATCAAGAGCACGAAGGCGTGGAACGAGTCGGCAATTGCGCACGCAGGTGGGTGGGGCATGTCTATACTCTCTGCCTTTTCCCCGGAGAAGATCATCCATGTGGCCCGAGTATCTCCTGTTTCTCCTGAAGACCGTGACGCTGGCGGTTGCCATTATCGTGGTGCTGGTCGCGGTGATCGCCGTGGTGGCGCAGGCTCGTAACGCGCAGGGCAGCGACAGTCGCCTCAAGCCCCTGAAGATCCGGCGACTGAACGACGAGATCGAGTCGCGCGTCAAACGGCTGCGCGAGGCGCTTGAAACGCCCGAGAGTGGTTGGAAGGTCAAATGGGCCGACCTGCGTCGCCGGTTGTCGGTGGGCCGGAAGTCCGAGGACACGGCGAGCGGCGAGAACGAAGAAACACGGGCGAAAGGACAGGAGCGGGAGGGCGACTCCACGACGTCGCCGCGCACCTTCGTGATTCGCTTTAGCGGCGATATCCGCGCCTCGGCGGTCGAGGCCCTGCGTGAGGAAGTTACTGCGGTGTTGCAGGCGGCCGAGCCCGAGCGAGACTGCGTGCTTCTGGTGCTCGACAGCCCCGGCGGCGTCGTGCCCGGCTATGGACTGGCCGCCGCGCAGCTTGCTCGACTGCGGGACGCAAAGATCGAGCTCGTCGCGATCGTCGACCGGGTCGCGGCCAGCGGCGGGTACATGATGGCGGCGGTCGCGAACCGCATCGTGGCCGCACCGTTCGCTATCGTCGGCTCGATTGGCGTGGTGGCCCAACTGCCCAACATCCACCGACTACTCAAGCGCAACGACATCGATGTCGAGCTGCACACCGCCGGGCAGTACAAGCGCACCCTGACGCTGCTGGGCGAGAACACCGAGGCCGGGCGCGAGAAGTTTCGGGAGGAGCTGGAGCAGACGCATCAGTTGTTCAAGCAGTTCCTGAACCGCTATCGCCCGCAGCTTGATCTGGACAAGCTGGCCACCGGCGAGCACTGGTACGGCGAGGACGCGCTCGAGCTCGGGCTGATCGATGCGATCGGCACCAGCGACGACCTGATCCTCGAGGCGGTCGACTCGGGCGATGCCTTCGAGATCACCCAGCCGATCAAGAAGCGTGGCCTGCTCGCGAAACTGAATGCCTCGGCCCAGCAGGCGATGAGCGAGTGGCGTCATCCCGTCTGAGACCTGTGCCGTTGCCTGCGTGGCGCGGCCGACCCGGTCGGCCCCCGCTGGCGTGCAGCGCACAACGTGACAGCCATGGGATCGAGCAGGCGCGGGCCTGCTCCGAGCCCCGGCCTCCTCGCCACTCGGCGGAGTGGACCTTAGCCGGGGCGGCGTTCCTGCCAGTGGTAGAGCGCGAGGATCTGGCGGTAGCTGGCGGCGACGTCGCGGGCGAAATGATCGATCGCATGGCGTCGGGCCGTGGTGACGGCCTGTTCGGCCATGGCGGCTCGCAGGGTGTCGTCCTCGATCAGTCGTCGGGCGGCGCTGCTCCAGCGATCGATGTCCTCGGCGGTCTTGAAACCGTTGGTTTCGTTCTTGACCACGTCGTCGATGCCGCTGGAGCGCACGGCGATCACCGGCAGTCCCGCGGCCATCGCCTCGAGGATCACCATGCCCTGGGTCTCGGACTTGGAGGCGAAGACGAAGGCATCTCCCAGGTGGTAGTAGCGCGGCATCTCGTCGGGCGGCACACCGCCGACCAGCGTGACGGTATCCCCCAGGCCGAGCTGTTCGATGTCTGCCTGCAGCCGGTCGCGCTCCTCGCCTTCGCCAATGATCAGGCAGCGGAATCCGCGGTCGGTTCGGCGATGAAGCTCGGCAACGGCGGCGATCAGGAAGTCGATGTTCTTCTCCTGGCTCAGACGCGAGACGCTCACCAGTACCCGTTCGTCCTCGCCGATCCCCTGTGCCCGGCGTAGGGCCTCGACCGAAGCAGGATCGACGGCCTGAAAGCGGTCGAAATCGATCCCGGTGGGATGGACGTAGATCGGCGAGGTCACGCCGATCACCCGCAGGTATTCCTCGGCCGATTCGGTCGGCACGATCACGCCGGTGCAGCGATTGGCAAAGCGCCGGATCGCGGTATGCGCGATCAGGTTGCGAAACAGCGGGCCGGGTAAGGGGACGAAGTGCGAGTAGTGCTCCAGACGCGTGTGGTAGGTGAACACCGTCGGCACGCGCAGGCGGCGAGCCCGCCACAGGGCCGTCCAACCCAGCCAGAAGGGGTGATGGATATGCACGAGGTCCGGGGCGAAATCCTTGAGGCCGCGGCGGATGCGCGGCGAGAGCGGGTTGGCGAGCCGGAATTCGTCGTGGCGGCCCATGCTGAACAGCGACGGGATACGGACCACGTCCGTGTCGCGATCATCCTGGCCGGCGTAGCTCGGGGCGATGATGCGCACGCGATGGGACAGCTGCTCGAGCCCGCGTCGCAACCGGTCGATCGAGATGGGCACGCCGCCGATGAACGGCAGGAAATTGTTGGTCACCATCGCGATGCGCAACGGCCGGTCGCGCCACGGTGAGATGTCGAGGTCGTAATTTCGGTAGTAGTCGCGTTCGACGAAGATCGCGCTGTAGAGCTTGATCGCGAGCAGGGTAAGCAGCCCTAGGACCAGCAGGAAATTCAGCCGGCCGACGTAGAACAGTGAATGGATGAAGAACCAAAGGCTTTCCAGCGTCTTGAAGATCTCGTGCTGGCCGATGTCGAGCCGCTTGACCTGGATCGAGACCGCCTGGTCGGTCGTGGTCACGTCGACGTAGTGGTAGAAGCTGGTCTCGTCGTTGAGCACGAGCCCGCCGGCGCCGCCGGTGACCACGTAGTCGACTCCGTCCTGGACCTGGTGATCGAACAGGTGCAGGTTGCTGGAGAAGACCGCGTCGACGTCATGCTCGACGAACAGATGATGAAGACGATCGCGGAAGGCCGTGTCGGCGAGGTACTGGTCGTCGAAGTCCAGCGGGCTCTCCTTGGCGGCCTCGAACATCGGATGGCCGATGAAGATGAATCGGTGCCTTGGTGACGGATCGCGCAATTGCTCCCTGAGCCAGTGCAACTGGAACGGGTAGGTGTCCGGGTCGGTGCTGTCGAGGAACAGGAACTGGCTGCCACCAGCGCGAAAGCCAAAAAAGTAGGGGCCGAAATGCTCGTAGTAATTGAACGAGCCAAAGGCACCGCTTTCCTTCTCGCCCACCGTCAGCAGGTAGGGCATCTCCAGGTGGGAGAGCGTTCGATACAACGCGCGGTACTTGTCCTCGCCGCCGCCGCTGACCGCGTTGCCCGCCGAGACGACGAAATCGAGGTCGGCCCGATTGAGCATCGGAATCATCTTGCGTTCGAACAGGCCCACCGAGTTGTTGATGTTGCCCACCACGGCGAAATGCAGGCCATCGCCTGCGCGCGCCTGGATACGCTCGATCTGTTCGGCGTGCACCGCGTGGTAGGTCTGTTCGAAGAACGAGAGGTAGATCCGATAGCCGACCAGCACCAGGATCGCGATCAGCGTGAGATAGAAGGCGAGCTTGAGTCGGCGGGGGGTCAGTTGTCTCGACAGCCGGCTCACCGCGCGTCTCGCCGGCTTGCCGCGATCTCGCGCTGGGTGACGAACAGGCCGATCAACATCCCGATGTAGATCGTCAGGGCCCGCCAGGCGACGGTGACCAGCACCAGGTGGGAGGCGGTGACCAGATCACGGAAGAAATGGCCGAAAACGCCTTCGGCGATGCCCGAGGCCCCGGGCGTGGGTGAGAAATACATGACGAATGTCGTCATCACCATGCGCCCGATGACCTGCCAGTAATCAAAGCCGTACCCCAGTGCCCAGAACAGCAGGACGGGAAACGAGAACAACGCCAGCAGGAAGATCGCCGTGAAGACGAACGATGCGGCGATGTCGATCCAGTGGCCCTGGAAGTAGCGCACGAAGCCGTGGGCGAAGCGTTGCAACTCGCGGACCAGTCGGTGTCGCCAGCGATGGTGGCGGCGTGCGTTGATCAGGTGCAGCGCGCGCAGCCCCTTGAGTAGCATCAACAGCGGGCGCAGCAGCCAGTTGGACCGCAGCACCAGCAGGGTAAACAACCCGAGGTAGAGCACGACCGAGACGATCAGGGTGGTCACCAGCGATTGGTTCCTTGCAGCCTCTTCCGCGCCGGGCAGGGTGAGCAGCAACACCGGGGTGGCACCGAAGATGAACAGTACCGCGAGTGCCGTGCGGATGGTGGTCGCCGTCAGCCCGGTGCCCACCGGCACCCCGCGCCGACGCATGAACCAGACCTGGGCTACGCCCCCGCCGGTCGCCAGCGGCGTGATGTTGGAGACGAAGATGTTGAGGAACACCAGCCGCGTCATCGCGCCGAGCGAGATCGTCTGCCCGAGGGCACGGAGCGTGAACCAGAGGCGCAGGCCGTCTGCGGCGAAGTAGACCAGCAGCAGGCCGAGGCTGGCAGCAATCAATTGCGGGGAGAGCAGGCGGCCGTCCCAGGTGATGGTGTGACCGGCAACCTGCGAGTAGACCGCGTAGAGCCCGGCCGCACTCAACCCGACGAACAGGATAGCGAACCAGACCAGGCGTCGGCCGCGGAAGGTCGGTTCGTCCTGGATCTCGAAACGATCGGGTTGATGGTGCGGATCGGTCATGTCGCCTGGGGGGCTCGTCGCCGGCCCGGCCGGCTGCCGTCGGCACGGTAGGCAAGTGTGGCAGACACAGAAAAACCCGCGCGAGGCGGGTTATCCGTGACGTACATCAGTGTTGGAGGCTGGACCCGGAGTCGAACCGGGGTAAACGGATTTGCAATCCGGTGCATAGCCACTCTGCCATCCAGCCGCGATCTGGAGCGGGAAACCGGATTCGAACCGGCGACCCCAACCTTGGCAAGGTTGTGCTCTACCAGCTGAGCTATTCCCGCTTGAAGGGGCGCAATTCTCATCAGGAACCGCCCCCGTGTCAAGTCGCTTCTGAGCCACTTGGACCGAGCCGGGCGGCGCCCGAAGTCGGCAGCGGACCGGTCAGGGTAACTCGGCACGAATGCCATGCCACTCTGGCTCGGGAACCTCAGGGTATGTCATCGGCCGCCCAGCCGGGCGAGAAGCCAACGCTGTAACATGCGGTTGCGCGATTGTCGCGCCCGGTTGCATTCGGTACGGTCGGCCTGGAGGCAGGCGGCCGGGTGGCGCGGGTCGAGCAATTCGGCCGCGCGGGCATCGAGGTAGATGCGCACCCGCAGCTCGACCGGTTGTTGCCGGGAATCGAGCACCGCGTGGTCGGTGAAGGCGAGTTCAAGGGTGAAGCGGCCGCGCTCGGTGATGCGGGCGACCACCTCGAACCCCAGGGTGAATTCGTTGCCCGGCGCCAGTCGACGCAGATCGCCGAGAAGTCGGCGAGTCAGGATATAGTTCTGCTCGTACAGATCCATCAACTGATCGAAGGGATCGTGTTCAGTGTAGCGAGGGATGCCGGTGTTGACGTTCATGACTGACAGTTTAGGGAACCTGCCCACGAATCGGAAACCTTGCCGTGAGGGCGGGGCGAGTCCGGGCGCAAGGGCGGTTCGCCCGACGATGGCCGCCGCGCTACTCGCCTGCCTTTCACTCGGCGCGGGCCCGGCCCTGGCCGATGTATACAAGTACCGTGATGCCCAGGGAGTGGTGCATTTGACCAACGTGCCGCAGCAGTCGGCCAACGAGCCCTACGCGTTGTGGCGCAAGAGCGAGGCGACCAAGCCCAAGGGGTGGCGGGATGGCTATCGCGTGCTGCCGCGGCTCGATCGGGACCGGTTCGCGGACGCGGTCAACCGTTTGTCGATGCGCTACGGAGTCGATCCCGCGCTGGTGCGCGCCGTGATCCATGCCGAGAGCGCGTTTCGTCCCGATGCGATCTCGCCCAAGGGGGCCGGCGGCCTGATGCAGCTGATGCCGGGGACGGCCGCGCGCTTCGACGTCTCCGACCGGTTCGATCCCGAGGACAACATCGCCGGCGGCGTGGCCTACCTCTCGTTACTGCTGAAGATGTTCCGCGGCGACCGCGAATTGGCCGTGGCCGCCTACAACGCCGGCGAGGGCGCCGTGAAGCGCTATGGCGGGATTCCGCCCTACGCGGAGACGCGCACCTACGTCAAACGGGTCATGCAGTTGCAAGCAGCTTACGCTGGCAACGGGTAGGGCATGGCAGACACGGGGTCGCCCCGCGGTAACGAGCCACCCGATCGGGTCGCGGAAGCCGACAGGCTGGCCGGGTTTGCCGAGGCGCAGTCGGCGCTGGTGCTGGCCGTCACAGCCGACGGGCAAACCCTGCCGGAGATCGGCACGCTGCCGTTCGTGCGCCACGGGGACGCGTTCTGGGTGTTGGCAAGCGAACTGGCTAGCCACACGCGTCCATTGCTTGATCGCGGCGAGGCCCGCGTCGCCCTGTTGGCCGATTCGTCCGCCACGCGCAATCCCTTCGCCCGCGAGCGCGCCCACTGGGCGGCGCGGGTCGAGTCTGTCGAGCGCGGGGACGAACGCTTCGCGACGATCACCACGGCCCTGCGAGCGCGCCATGGCAAGACGGTAGACCTGTTGTGCGGACTGGGGGATTTTCACCTGCTGGGTTTTCATCTCGCCGCAGGCCACTACGTCAACGGGTTTGGCAGTGCCTTCCTGCTGGACGGATTTTCGGTCGTCTCTCAGCGGCGGGGCTAACGAGTAGGCCGGGCGCAGCGGGGCTACCGCAACAGAGCGATCGCCTCGTCGATCACGCCCGGATCGTCGGGGCGCCTTGGGGCCTGCTCGCTCAGGTGACGTCGATAGGCGCGCGCCCCCGGCTGGCCCTGGAACAGGGTAAGGATCGGCTTGATCAGGGTGGGCAGGCGCGTGCCTCGTTCAATCTGTGTGACGGCGTAGCCCCGGTAGGTTCCGAGTGCCGCTAGCCGGTCCACCGGCCGCTCGTCGCCGAACAGGGCCGCGTCGATCGTGGCGAGCATTCCGACGTTCTGGTAGGCCGCCCGACCCACCATGACCCCGTCGACCTGATCGAGAGCCCTCTGCATCGACTCGATTTCCGTCAGCCCGCCGTTCAGCACCACGGTCAGATCCGGCCGTTCCTGCTTGAGACGCGTGGCGAATTCGGGCCGCAGTGGCGGCACGTCCCGGTTCTGTTTCGGGGACAGGCCGCTAAGCCAGGCCTTGCGGCTGTGGACCAGAAAGACCTCCGCGCCACCCTCATCCGCGACGATGTCGACGAATTGACGGAATTCCTCGTAGGTTTCCTGGTGATCGACACCGATTCGGCTCTTGACCGTCACGGGCACGTTGACCGCCTCGCGCATGGCGGCGACGCATTCGGCCACCCGATTGGGCTCTGCCATCAGGCAGGCGCCGAAGGCGCCGTTCTGCACCCGGTCGCTGGGGCAGCCGACATTCAGATTGATCTCATCAAAGCCCCAGTCCACGCCGATACGCGCCGCCTCGGCCAGCGCCCGCGGGTCCGACCCGCCCAGTTGCAGGGCGACCGGATGCTCGCAGTCGTCGAAACGCAGGTGGCGCTCGACATCGCCATGCAGCAGGGCCCCGGTAGTCACCATCTCGCTGTACAGACGAGCCCGCCTGCTCAGCTGGCGGGCAAGGAAGCGGTAATGTCGGTCGGTCCAGTCGAGCATCGGCGCCACGCAGAATCGCCAGGGGCTGACGGCCGGTTTTGCCGATGGGTTGGAGGTGGGGTCTGCGGTCATCGCCTGCGGGCTCGAAATCGAACGATCGCGCATTGTAACGGTCGCCGGCCCGCTCGTCAGGGCAGCAGGCCCTTGACGACTGCACCGATCCCGGCGATCGCGGCGATGCCGAGGATCAGTGGTCGCAGGGCGGCGAACGGCACGCGGTGGACCAGGTGGCCGGAGGCGAGAAAGCCGAGCAAGGTGCCCGGCAGCAGCGCGGCGAACAGGCCCCACTCGCGCGGGCCGATGAACCCGGAGAAGAACAGCGCCACGGCGCTGGCGAAACTGGCGAACAGGAAGAAGGCCGACATGTTGGCGCGGACCAGCGGGCCGTGTTCGTTCTGGTAGATCAGGGCGATGGGTGGCCCGCCGACCGCCGTGATCGTCCCCATGTAGCCGGAGGCGCCGCCGGCGAGGAGACTGTTGCGGGCGTTGAGTCGCGGTCGCAGCCCTGCAACGCTGAGCATGACGCCGATCAGGATCAGGACGCCGAAGATCAGCTCGAAGCCCTTCGGCGTCAGCACGGCGAGTGTCGCGACCGCGAGGAGGGTGCCGACGATATCTCCGCCCATGGCAAAACGGACCTGGCGAAAAGCGAGATGCGTCCGGCTGCGCCACAGGATCAACACCGTCAGCAGCACGGCGTTCAGGACCAGGGGGCCGGGGACGAGCAGGGGGCTGACTAGAAAAAGCAATGGCGCGGAGAGCGTGCCGATCCCGTAACCGGCCAGCCCCTGCAGAAACGCGCCGGCGAAGATGGCGACGTTGGCCAGCAACAGCGACAGGAGGGTCAGATCGTCCATCTGTTGTGATTCCGCAATCTCGATTGGGGGGATGACGCCCGAATCCCGGCTCGGCCCGGTGCCGGCTTGGTCGCTGGTCCCGTCGATGTCGTGGCCGGTGTGTCGTGGTGGTCCTTGCGGCGGCCCGGTCTAGGGCTCGGTCTCAGGACCCGGGTGGCCGCTCCGGCGGCGGTGCCTGCCGGTTGGCCGGGGCCGCGGCAAGGGGCATCCGATGCCCGACGACAGCGTTCTGCCGAACCCGTCCGGGCCTCAAGCGGGCATCACCGAAGACGAACGCGTCGATCGAGTCGACGTTCGGGCCGAAGTGTAGGCCCTCGGCCGCCGACGTGCGCCCGCACCTTGTGCTTGCCAATTCGCCTACGGGTCGTCTGACCATGCGGCCGCGAGATGTCCGGGGGGCTAAAGATCGGGAGCGCGATGCCGATTGAAGGCAACACATTCACGATCCGAACGCTCAGCGTGCCCGTCCACGAGGTTAGCCCCGTCATGAACCGGTTGAACAACACGACCAAGATATTCCTGGCCTTCGCCGCCTCGGCCCTGCTCTTTATCGGAGCATTGGCCTATGCCCTCGGCAAGATGCACTCGATTTCCGTCGAGTACCAGCAGGTCCAGCAGCAGGACAACGCGCGGGTCGAGGCCCTGCAGGACATCATGAGCAATGGCCTGCTCGGCGGTGTATCCACTCGCAACAAGGTGTTCCGCCCCGACCTCGACGCCGCGCTCGACGTGACACGCAAGACCGACGACGTCGTTCGCGCCGCGATTGCCGAGGCGCGGGCCCTGACATCGGTCGACAACCGGGAGGCCCAGGCCTTGCTCGATGACATCGAGCGTCGCTGGGAACGGGTCATGGCCGCGCGCCTGGCGGTGTTCGAGCAGGTCGATGCCGGCGATATCGAGGGGGCTCAACGCGTTCTCGTGGCGGAGGAGCATCCCGATTGGCAGCAGATCCGCAAGAACATCCAGTCGCTGATCGCTACCGCCAAGGAACGCGAGCAGGAGCGGGTCGAGGCCGCCGAGGCACACCAGAAGGAAGCTGTCGCCGCCACGATCCTCATCGGTGTGGTCGCCCTCGGGGTGGGAGTCGCCCTGCTGGCGCTGGTGATGACCGTGTTCACGCGCCGGATGCGGCGGGTCATCCGCGCAATGCAGAACATTGCCGAAGGGGAGGGAGACCTCACGAGCCGGCTACCCGAGGAAGGCAGCGACGAGTTCGCCCGACTGTCGGCCGCGTTCAACCGGTTCGTCGGGCGCATCCAGGCCCTGGTGCGCGAGATCACCGAGTCGACCGGCCAGCTCGCGGCATCGGCCGAGGAAATGTCGATGATCACCCGCCAGTCGCGGGAGAGTACCTACGAGCAGAACGAGCAGACCCAGATGGTCGCCTCGGCGATCGAGGAACTCACCGCGACCACCCGCGAGATCGCGGAGAACACGAACCAGACCGCCAGTGCCTCCAACGAGACCGAGGAAGTGACGCATGGCGGGCAGCAGGCGTTGAAGCGATCGATGGAGAACGTTCACCAGCTGATGGGTTCCATGCAGGAGACCGCGAGCTCCATCGGGCAACTCGAATCCCAGACCCAGGAGATCGGCAAGGTTCTCGACGTGATCCAGGGGGTGGCCGAGCAGACCAACCTGCTCGCGTTGAACGCCGCCATCGAGGCGGCCCGCGCCGGCGAGCAGGGACGGGGCTTCGCCGTGGTGGCCGAGGAGGTACGCAATCTCGCCAGTCGCACCCAGCAGTCGACCGAGGAGATCAAGGACATCATCGACAGCTTGCGCGATCGCGCTCGGCGTACGGTCGACGCGATGGACGTCAGCCGGTCGCAGGGGGAGGCGACCCTGGAGGCGGTCAAGGAGACCGACGCCTCCCTCGACGCGGTGGTTCGGCACGTCAATCACATCAACGAGATGACCATGCAGATCGCCACCGCCGCCGAGGAGCAATCCGCCACGGTCGAGGAGGTCAACCGGAACCTGGAGCGCATCCGGGACAAGAGCGCGGAGTTGGACGAATCCTCCGAGCAGGTCTCGGTTGCCGGCGGCGACCTGACCCGCCTGTCGGCGAATCTCGACGGTCTGGTCAATCGCTTCAAGACCTGACTTGGTGGCTCTCTCGCGATGCGACAGGGGCGGCTGCGGGCGGGCGCCGAGCCTGTCGGGACGGCACGACAGCGAACAGTCAGGGTGCGTCCGTCCCGGTGAATACCGGTTCGAATGCGGGTGAGGTCGGAATTTCCATCGCCGGACTGGGGGACCCCGGGGCCGGATCCTGGGCCGAACCGGTTCACCGGTTCCTGCCTACGGGGGCGTGTGTCGCCGCAACGCGAGTTTCGGGCGCGCGCCAATCCTTGCCGTGAGACGTCGGGCACGCTTGCGGGAGGGGATGGGCGCAGCGCCTGTCCTGACGGTTAGCGGCCGAGGCGACCGACCAGGGGCAGGCGACGCCAGAGGCTGGGTTGGGTATCGGTCAGGTCGCGACAGGTTTCGCAGCGCCCTGCCCGCGGACGACGGGCGGTCAGCGGCTCGACGCGCATGGGCGAGGGCCCGTTGCCTGGCGTCCAGGCCGACAGCGGCTCTTCGTGGATCATCACGTCGGCACCGGGAAAGGTGCGCAGCAGACGGGTCTCCACCTCGTCGCCGATCTGGTGGGCGCGATTCAGGTCGATGTGATTGTCGAGGTAAAGGTACAGCTGGATGATCATGGTGCGTCCGGCCATCCGGGTGCGGATCTGGTCGACCGCATGCACCGACGGGTGCTTGGTGGCGATCTGGGCGACGCGGCTTTCCGTGCCGTCGAGCACCTCGCGATCCATCAAGTGATCGAGTGCTTCGCGGCCCACCTTCCAGGCGCCGTAGAGCACGAACACCCCGACGGCCGCGCCGAAGACCGGATCGAGCCAGTTCAGCCCGTAGCCGGCGAGGATCAGCACGGCGATGGTCGAGGCGTTGACCAGGAAATCCATGCTGTAATGCGAGGCGTCCGCCTTGATCGCCGGCGAGCGGGTCTTGCGGATCACGTAGCGCTGGAAGGTGATCAGGGCGAGGGTGGCGACCATCGAGATCAGCATCACCGCCACGCCCCAGTCGACGGCGTCGATGGGCTGGGGGCGGATGAGGCGTTGCAGTGCCTCGACCATGAGAAAGACGCCCGAACCGGCGATGAAGGTCGCCTGCGCCAGGGCGGCGAGCGGCTCGGCCTTGCCGTGGCCGTAACGGTGATCCTCGTCGGGCGGCTGCAGGGCGATGCGCACCGCGACCAGGGTGACCAGCGAGGCGAGCAGGTCCATGGTCGAGTCGATCAGCGAGGCGAGCATGCTCACCGAGTTGGTGGTGATGCTGGCTGCAAGCTTGAGCGTGATGAGAGTCAGGGCAAGCGTCACCGAGGCGGTGGTGACCATGCGCAGCAATTTCGCGTGTTGATTGGCCATGGGACTGATTGTCGCCTCGTCAAGATCGATGCCCGTCCCCGGCGCGGATTGCCAAGCGGGGTCGCGTCGGGAAAGTTAGGCAAGACTAATACCGAACCAGATTAGTCCCATTTTAAAGCAGCGCGACCGCGAGCGCCAGCCCGGATGCCCGCGCCTGATTTTTCTCATGACCCGGGCCTAATAACCCGGGCCCAATAACCCGAGCCCACTAACCCGGGCCCAATGGTTTCCCGGACCACGGTTGGGAAGGCACGCCGGATGCGCCTTCGCGCCCCGTGCTTGGGGGCCGTGGCCGGCTCGACTACCATCGTCACTCACTTCTTGCATCGCGAACCCCGGTCTACCCATGCCCACCGATCGCCCTTCCTCACCGCTGGCCGGCTGCCCCGTGACCCGCATCGGCATCACGGGTCTTTCCGGCGCGGGCAAGTCGACGTTGATCACCGCGATCATCAATCACCTCGAGAACGCCAGGCGTGGCGCGCTGGCCCACCAGCCCGGGCTTGCCGCCATCCGGCATGGGCGCTGGCACCGCGAGATCGACCGGGCCTTCGACTACGACCACGCCCTGACCGCGCTGACCTCCTCGACCCACCAGCCGCCGAGCTGGCCGGAATCGACCCGTGACTGGTCGATCGCGCGCCTGTCACTCGACTACCGCCGTCGCTGGTACTCGTTGCGGCCGCGTCGGCGCTGCCTCGAACTGTTCGACTACCCGGGCGAATGGCTGCTCGACTTGTCATTGCTCGACTGGTCGTTCGCGGACTACAGCGCCCGTTGGCGGGATTGGCTGGCCCAACCCCCGCGTCGCGAGATCGCGCCGGGCCTGCTCGACGAGCTGGCGTCGATCGATCCCGCCGCGCCGTTCGACGATCGGCAGATGGCCTCACTAACGCAGCGATGGTCGATGATGCTGGCCGACAGCCGCCTGCCGCCGCACCGATTGTCGCGCAACCTGCCCGGGCGCTGGCTCATGCCCGGCGAGGGGTTCGACCCCGACGCCATGCCCTTCCTGCCACTGCCGGCGGTGGTCGATCGGGAAGAAACGGACTGGCCCGCAGGCTCCTGGGGACAGGTCTGCGGCGAGCATTTCCTCCATTACCGCGACCGGGTCGCGAGGCCGTTCTTCGAGTCGCACTTCGGCCGGCTTGACGCCCAGGTCATCCTGGTGGATCTGATCGGGGCGCTGCGCAGTGGGCGCGATGCGCTTGCCGACATGCGCGCGGCGCTCGAAGCCATTCTCGGTCCGTTTCGCTACCGCGACGGGCACTGGCTGGCGCAGCTGTTCGGCCGGCGCATCCGGCGCGTGGCGATCGTCGCCACCCAGATCGACCATCTGCTCCCGGCCGATCAGGCCCGCCTGACGCGCCTGCTCGACAGCTACCTGTTCGAGCTGACCCAGTCCCTGGCGGGCAAGCAGGTGGAGTTGCGGTTGTTCGCGGTGGCGTCGGTCACCGCCGCGCAACCGCGGGAGGATGGTCGTGGCGAGCCGATGCTGGTGGGCACGGAAAAGAGCTCGCGGGAGAAGATCGCCTTCACCCCGCCGAGCATCCCGGAGCGGATGCCGCACGACCTCGACCTCGTCATCGACGAGCTGCCCGCGCTGGCGCCGCCGGCCGGGCTCGATCGGGCACGGCCCTTCCCCGGCCGTCGCATCGATAGCCTGCTCGACTTTCTGATCGGGGAAAACCCATCGTGAAGACGGACCATGAAATGCGTCCTGCACCAGGAGACAACCGGCATGAATGATGGCTCTGCGCCTCCCGACGGCCGCCTGACGACACGCATCCACGCCCAGGGCGATGCGGTGCCCGATATCGATCCGGAGGCGCTGTACGACACCACGTCCTCTGCAGTCGACGAATCGTTGCTCGACCCGCGTCGGGAGTTCCCCTGGATCTCGACGATCCTTGGCGTGGTCGCAGCCACCTGGCTCTCGATCAACTGGTTGCAGGCGATCTACTGGGGGCAGGCGATGCACCCGGCACTCGCCTGGCTGGTTTTCGCGATCGGGGTGTTCGTCGGCAGCGTCGGGCTGGTCCTGGTGGGGCGAGTCTGGCGCCAGCGTCATCACATCGATGCCATTACGCGCCTGAATCGGCGGCTGGCCGCTGCCGAGCGCGACGGCGAAGTCGGCCATTCGGTGGTCGAACTCCGCGAGTCCGCCGAGCAGCTGCTGGCCGAGAATCCCGATCGCAAGACCTTCGAGGACAATCTGCTGGGGATCGATGCCGGCAGTCACGCCACCGAGCTGGTGGTCGCCCTCGAGCGCGGATACGCCCAGCAGGATGCCCAAGCGCGCGCCTTGATCCATCGCGAGGTGGTGCGAACCGGCCTGTTCATCGCCGCGAGCCCGTATCCGGCAGTCGACCTGTTGCTGGTCGCCTGGCGCAACGCCCGCATGGTCAATGCCATCGCCCGCATCTACGGCCTGAGGCTTTCGTTGCCCGCGCGTTGGCGGCTTTACCGGATGATCGTTCAGAACATGGCGTTCGCCTCAGCCACGGAGACCGTGCTCGACTCGGCCAGCGAGGGCTGGGCGAGCAATCTGCTGGTCAATCTGGGTGCGCGTGCCGGGCAGGGGGTTGCGGTGGCCTTGTATTCCCTGCGCATAGGACGGCAGGCGATGCGCGCGTCCCGGATCGCCCCCGAACATCGCCCGTTGGTTGACCGCAACCTCGCGAAGCTGATCCTCGGTGCGATTCGCGAGCGCTCGGCCCAGCAACGGTAGGGAAGGTCGGCACGAGTGCCACGCTACTCTCGCTTGCCGCGCCGTTCGTAATAAAGGCGTGGGGCACGCGGGCCGGGGCGCACCAATGCGCATGATGCCCAAGCGCCGGCAATCGGTGGCATTGGCGAACTCCATTCCTGGCGCGTTGTCGCATTAACCTGCATTGGCGCGTGCCCGTGTTAGGAAGTCGCCGGCAGTCACCAGAAGTGGCCGGCACTAAGCAGAACTGGTCAAGGCGCCGCGAAACCACGCCGACGCCCAGGCGCAAGTAGCCCAGGCGAGTAGCCCCGGGCAAGTAGACCAGGCAAGTAGCCCAGGCAAATGGGCGAGGAATTCGGTGACTCTCGAGATGTCGCGAACGTTGTTGGTGCTGAACCCTGCCTCGGGAACCGCCCGGGATGCCGCTTTCTGGCTGGAGAAGCTGCGTAATCAGGGGATCGATGCCGAGGTGTGCGAAGCGGACGCGGACGGTGAGCTCCCGCCCCTGGACGAGACGGACCTGCTGATCGTCGCCGGCGGTGATGGCACCGTGCATCTGCACGCCAAGGCCTGCATGGCGGCCAAGTGCGTGCTGGGTGTCTTGCCGGCTGGCACAGGCAACGATTTTGCCCGCGGGCTGACAATTCCCCTGCGGGCCGAAGATGCCTGTCGCCAACTGCGTACCGGCGGTGTTCAGCACATCGATGTTGGCACCGTGAACGACGAGATTTTCCTGAACGTCGCCCATATCGGTTTCGCGACCACACTCACGGGCAACGCCGGTCAGGCCCGGAACCATAAGAAATGGTGGGGCCGGCTGGCCTACCCACGTCTCGTGATTGATCGCCTGCGCGATTTGCGTGGATTCAAGGCGACCATTCGGGACGACCATGGCACGCTCAGGGGCCGATGGCTGCAGATCACGTTAGCCAACGGCCGTTCGTTCGGCGGGGGTCAGCAGGTCTTCGATGCCACGCCCTTTGACGGGCAACTCCACCTGATCGCCATCAAGCCGCACCCGATCCACAAGCTCTTTTTCCTGTGGCTATGGGCGCGGCTCACGCGTTCGACGCCAAAGACACCGGCCGTGGTGGAGCGGCGCTCCGCTCATTTCGAGATTTCCGCGAAGTCTAGCCTGCCGGTGAACGCCGATGGCGAGGAACTGGCTTGTCTGCCAGCGCGTTTCGGGATCGTGCCGCGTGCGCTTTGGGTCGTCGCCCCGGGTTCGATGCCCTCGGAGTCCGCGCGCAAGATCTGGCTCGACTGAACGGCGTCCCATCCGCATGACGCGCACAATGTCCGGGTCAATATTCGCCTTGATTCGTCTTGATTCGTACTTGATTCGTACTTGATTCGTACTTGATTCGTCTCGTGGGGCTTGCCGAGACAACCGCACCCGACTGCTCCTATCTTGATCTGGCCGCGGGTATGTCGGCGGTGACGCGCTTGAGCCGTCCTCCGGCGTTTTCGTCCTTGGCAAGGTAGCGTTCCTTCCGCGTCGGACGAGCGCCTTGCTTGTGCCCGGATCCCGGCGCGATTCAGCGGTATCGTATTCGTGCAGACCTTCCCCGGCCAGACTGGTATTACTATTTGCGTGGAGGCTTCCTTGCGTATGTCACTTATCCGTTCACCAGAACAGGCGATGCTCGCCGAACTGCACTCGCTCGGTGCCGGCTTGCTTATGCGTTACGAAGGCTTGCCGTCGGCCGGTGAGTACCTCGCGGTTGTCAATGTCCTTCGCTCGACCCTCTCGCGCCGACACGAGCTGCTCGAGGCCGTCGCGGATGCTGAGCGGCGACGGGGCGACTTCCCTTCCGCCGGCAATCAGGAACTCGCCGAGTTGCGTGCCCTAGCCGACCGGGTGGCGGGCGCCCTTGCCGGCGAAGGAACGCTGGTCAGGCGCCTGATTGCCGCCGAGGACTCCTGGCAGAAGGCGATCGACGAGGCAGAAGGGATGGACTGGAGCGAAGACGAACGATCGATACTCGATGCCCTGCACGATGACAGTCGTGAAACCCTGCAGGCGCTGACGGCCATCGCCGACCGATTGGAACAACACGACAGCTGAACGTGTGGAACGAGCGGCGCTATCCGCTCCCTGCCGCGGTTTCTCGGCCAAAGCCTCGAGAAACGCCGGACCTTGAAATCGGGGGTGCAAACCCGAAGGGCAGGTGAGGGAAGAGCCTGTAGGCGTGCTGCCCTCGGCGTGGCGGAACCGGCCCGGTTGCAGGCCTTCCACGGGTAGGACCCCACGTTGGACCGCCGGCAACAACGAAAACGATGTCGTGTTTCGCCAATTCAACGGCCCGATGCTCTCGATCCAGCCATGCGATGCGCTGGCCGAGGCTACTGGTACGCCGCCTGGCGTTTGACGCTTATGGTCGCGCCTTACTTGAGCTGGCGGGCGATATCTAGCGCCGCGTAGGTGAGCACGCCGTCGGCGCCGGCGCGCTTGAAGCCGATCATGGTTTCCATGATGCATTTGTCCCAGTCGAGCCAGCCGCGCATCGAGGCGGCCTTGAGCATCGCGTATTCGCCGGAGACGTGGTAGGCGAAGGTGGGTGCCTTGAGTTCCTGCTTGACCCGGTAGATGACGTCGAGATAGGGCATGCCCGGCTTGACCATCACCATGTCGGCGCCCTCGGCGAGATCGGCGGCGACCTCGTGGAACGCCTCGTCGCCGTTGGCCGGGTCCATCTGGTAGGTGGTCTTGTCCGCCGTGCCGAGGTTGGCCGCCGAACCGACCGCGTCGCGGAACGGGCCGTAGAAGCTCGAGGCGTACTTGGCGCTGTAGGCCATGATGCGGGTGTGGATATGGCCCTTGGCCTCGAGTGTCTCGCGGATCGCGCCGATTCGCCCGTCCATCATGTCGGAGGGGGCGATGATGTCGGCCCCGGCGGCGGCGTGCGACTCGGCCTGTCGGACCAGCACCTCGACGGTCTCGTCGTTCAGCACGTAGCCGTTGCCATCGATGATGCCGTCCTGCCCGTGGGTGGTGTAGGGATCGAGGGCGACGTCGGTCATGATGCCCAGCTCCGGGAAACGCTCCTTGAGCGCGCGCACGCTGCGCTGGACCAGGCCGTGCGGATCGTAGGCGGCCTCGGCATGCTCGGACTTGATCGCCGGTGGGGTGACCGGAAACAGCGCCAGCACCGGGATACCCAGCTCCAGGGCCTGTTCGGCCAGTTTCGAGAGGTTCTCGATTCCGAGGCGCTCCACGCCGGGCATCGAATCGACCGGCTCGCGTCCGTTCGGGTCCTCGAGCACGAACACCGGCAGGATCAGGTCGTCGGCACTGACCGCGTGTTCCTGCATCAGGCGACGGCTGAAGGCATCGCGGCGCATGCGACGCGGGCGGTAGGCAGGGAACGAGCGCGAGAACGTCATGGCCGTCTCCGGTTGGCGTTGATGAGCGAAGGGTCGGTAGGATAGCAATACGAACCCGCCCGTCACACACGCCCGTGACGGGCGGGCGCAATCAGACGGAGGCGATCATGTACGAATTCACGTTTCTCACACCCGATGGCGGCGCCCGGTTCATCAAGCGGCTCGAGGCCGAAGGGATCGAGGTGCGAGTCGCCGCGGACCCGATCGCCGAGGAGGCGACCACCATTTCCATCCCGGACGACATCGACGACGCGCTCGCCGACCGGATCGAGGTTTGGTACGAGGAGGAAACCCAGGCGGCCGAGGCCGAATTGTTCGCCAGCGGCGGCGCAGAGGCGGACGTTTCGGCCGGGGTCTGGGTGCAGTTGTCGAACGGGGGGGCGAGTTTCGCGCCGTTGTCGCCGGACGTGGTCAGTCGCATCCTGTCGGTGTTGAGCCCGGACGAGCTTGGCGACCTGGTATCGCGCATCGCCGACGCGGTCGAGCACCCGGACGACACCCCGATCTGCCGCCGTCCGGCCGGCGATTAGGCGTCCCGATAGGGAGGAGCCTGATTGGTTGGCAAGGCGTTGTTTTTCCTGCGCCCTTTCGACACCGCTCGCCTACCCTTGAAATAGGGAAACCGGATCCCCCGGGTCAAGGTGTCGTCTCCGGCGACGATGCCTCGGCGAAGTCGATCCGGCTTGGCGCGAGGTGCGAAACATGAAATGCCCGATTCCCATCCGTTCCTACCGGGGCGACTACCGGGGCGACTACCGGGGCGACTACTGGGGCCACTACTTGGGCCAGGCCCTCCTGGCGCTCGTCCTATGCGTTGCCTTCGGTTCCGGCCCGGCCTGGTCCCAGGCAAGGGAAATCACCCCCGACTACCAGCCACCGAAGGTCGTCTACGACTTCTACCTGGACGACCCGCAGAAAATGGACGCGGCACTCTACTGGATCCGCTCGCTGGTCAATCCGCTGCAGGCCGCGCCCTACAACATGGACCCGGTGCTCGACATGGACATCGTGGTGGTCATCCATGGCACCGAAATCGTCACCGTGGCGAAGAAGAACGAGGAAAAATATGCCAACGCGGTGTCTCGAATGCGCTACTACGCCGACCTCGGCGTGGATTTCCATGTCTGCGGACTGGCCGCCGAGGACTACGATTACCAGCGTGAGGACTTCCAGGACTTCATCACCCTGGTGCCATCGGCCTTCACCGACCTGGTCCACTACCAGCAGCAGGGCTACGCCGTGATCAAGCCCGAGGTGTTCGTGCGCACGCAGTCGATCGAATCGATGCGCTGACCGTCGTCGTGCCGGGTTTTGCCGTATCCTTGGGGCACGCTTGACTGTCCCGAGGAAACCGTTTTGGACCCGCATGAAATCCGCTCGCTCGACGAGCTCGAGGCCCTGTTCGATACGCCCGGCGAGGCGGCGATCAAGAAGGAGGTCGACCACCTTGTGCCGGTCTACCGGCGCCTGATCGAGGCCTCGCCGTTCTATGTCATGGCCACCCAGGGGGCGGGAGGGCTCGACTGCTCCCCGCGCGGTGATCCGGCCGGCTTCGTCAAGGTGATCGACGACCGGCACATCGCGCTGCCCGAACGGCGCGGCAACAATCGTGTCGACAGCCTCAGGAACCTTATCGAGGATCCGCGCGTCGGGCTGTTGTTCCTGATTCCCGGCAAGGGAGAGACGCTGCGGGTCAACGGTCGGGCACGGATCACCACCGATCCTGTCCTGCTCGAACAGACCGCCATGAAGGGCAAACCGCCGCAGTGCGTGATCCTGATCGAGATCGAGACGGTGTTCTTCCAGTGCGCCCGGGCCCTGCTGCGCGCCCGGTTGTGGGATGCCGACAGCCGGGCGCTGGCGGAACAGACGCCGACGGCCGGCGAGATGCTTGCCGGCGTCCCGGCATCGGGCATCGACGGGGCGGCCTACGACGACGGACTGGACGAGCGCCAGGAGCGTACCCTCTATTGACGACCCACCGGACGGGGAATGACGCAGGGCCTTTTCGGTCAACCTGTTAGAATCGCGCGCCACACACGCACCAGATTGATCCGGAGCCCCTCTTATGACCCAGGGCACGACCCAGGCTTCCCAAAACGGCACCGCCCGCAAGGCGCCCGAGCTGCTTTCCCCGGCGGGAACGCTCAAGTCGATGCGCTATGCCTTCGCCTATGGCGCGGATGCCGTCTACGCCGGCCTGCCGCGCTACAGCTTGCGCGCGCGCAACAACGATTTTCTCGAGGACAACCTCCGTATCGGCATCGAGGAGGCGCACGCCGCGGGCAAGCAGTTCTTCGTCACGGTCAACCTCTCGCCGCACAACAGCAAGCTCAAGACCTTCATCCGCGACATGGAGCCGATCGTCGCGATGAAGCCGGATGCCTTCATCATGGCCGACCCCGGCCTGATCATGATGGTGCGCGAGGCCTTCCCCGAGATGCCCATCCACCTCTCGGTGCAGGCCAACACGGTCAACTGGGCCACGGTGAAGTTCTGGGAGTCGGTGGGCGTGAGCCGCGTGATCCTCTCGCGCGAACTGTCGCTCGACGAGATCCGCGAGGTCCGGGAAAAGTGCCCCAACATGGAGCTGGAGGTGTTCGTCCACGGCGCGCTGTGCATCGCCTATTCGGGCCGCTGTCTGCTCTCGGGCTATTTCAATCATCGCGACCCCAACCAGGGCACCTGCACCAATGCCTGCCGCTGGGAATACACGCCAAAGAACGCCTCCGAGGACGTCTCTGGCGTGGTGCGTCCGGAACCGGCCGACGAGAAGCCCCCGGAAATGTCCCAGGAAAAGCCCATCTCGCTGGACGCACTCAACGCCGCCAATCCGATGACGGACGGCGCCATGGGTGATCAGAAACGCCATCCGCTGGCCGACCAGGTCTATCTCCTCGAGGAGAAGAGCCGCCCCGGCGAGCAGATGCCGATCGAGGAGGACGAGCACGGCACCTACATCCTCAACTCGCGCGACCTGCGGGCCGTCGAGCACGTCCAGGCGCTGGTCGACATCGGCGTCGACTGCCTGAAAATCGAGGGGCGCACCAAGTCGCACTACTACGTCGCCCGCACCGCGCAGGTCTACCGCCAGGCGATCGACGACGCCATGGCGGGCCGCCCGTTCGACGAGGAACTGATCGCCGATCTCGACAACCTCGCCAACCGCGGCTACACCGACGGTTTCTACAAGCGCCACCACACGCAGGAATACCAGAACTACATCGAGGGCGTCTCCAAGAGTCGCCAACAGCAGTTCGTCGGTGAAATCAACGACATCGACGGTGTCTGGGCGCAGGTGGAAATCAAGAACAAGATCCAGGTGGGTGATCAAATCACCTTCCTGCTGCCGGACGGCAATCGCGTCGACCAGCTCGCCGAGATGCAGACGTTGGAGGGTCAGCCGCTCGACGAGGCCCCCGGTAGCGGGTGGCGCGTGCGCCTGCGTCTGCCGGCCGGGGCAGAGGTGTTCGGCGAGCGTCTGCGTTACGGGTTGATCGCCCGCAACCTGGCCGACTGATCGCGTGCGGCTCGCCGGCTACCTGCGCCGCGAGGCGCTGATCTCGATCGGGGCGGTCGCGATCGTCTTGATGCTGATCATGGCGACCAACCTGTTGGCCCGCGCCCTCTCGTTGGCCGCCGAGGGCACGCTGCCAGCCGCGCTGGTGCCAAAGCTCTTGGCCTTCAACCTGGTCAAGATGTTGATGTACATCCTGCCGGTGGCGATGTTCATCGGCCTGATGTTCGCGCTCGGCCGGCTCAACCGCGATAGCGAGCAGACCATCATGCGCTCGAGCGGCTTTGGCTTGTGGCGCATCACCGCGGCCTTGCTGCCGATCGGCCTGCTGCTCTCGGCGCTGACTGCATGGATTTCGCTGCAGGGCTGGCCGATGACGCAGGAGGCCCGCGATCGGATGGTCGAGGGGGCCCAGGCCAACTACATCGGGCAGCAGGTGCCGGTCGGACGGTTCATCGAGGCGAACGACGGTCGGCTGGTGGCCTACGTCGGCGCGGCCGAGAACGGTGCCTACCGTCGGATCTTTGTCTTCGATCGGTCCGAGGACGGCTCGATCGCGGTGGAAAGCGCCCCGAGTGGCGTCATGGTCGAGGAGGAAGGACAACGTTACGTCGCCCTCGAGGACGGTCGGCGTATCGCGGGCCAGATCGGCGCGGCCGACTGGAACCGGCTCGACTACCAGCGCCACCTGATGCGCCTGCCCGGGCAGGCGGGTGCGGCGGAGGGGCAGGTCGACGTTCGCTCTTCGGCCGCCCTGTGGGCCGCGGGTTCCCCGAGCGACCGGGCGGAGTTGTTCGAGCGGCTTTCGCAAGGCCTGGTGGCGCTGGTATTGATGCTGATCGCGATCCCGCTGGCGCAGGCGCCACCTCGCAGCGGACGGTACGGGCGCCTGTTCTGGGCCTTCCTGATCTACGCGCTGTATTTCAACGCCGTGCCGCTGGCCGCCGACGGCATCGAGGCCGGCCAGTACGGAGTCGCCGGCGCGTTGGCCGTCGCGCATGGCGGTTTCGTGCTGCTGTGGGCGGGGCTGTTCTGGTCCACACGCGGCGGCTGGGGCCGTTTGCGTCGATTGTGGAAGGGACGCCGTGAATACGCTTGACCGCTACCTGATCCGCAGTGTCGTCACCGGCGGACTGGGCGCGTCGGCCGCCTTCGCGGTGTTGATCCTCGTGTTCGGCATGATCGACGAGGCAAGCAAGATCGGCCCGGGCTACAGCACCCTGCAGGCCGCCTGGTTCGTGTTGTTGACCACGCCCGGTTATCTTTACGAGCTGTTCCCGGTCACGGTGCTGGTCGGCGGTCTGTTGAGCCTCGGCGCCCTGGCCGCGCATTCGGAGTTGACGGTGATGCGCGCCACGGGCATGTCGTTGCTGCGTCTCGCCCGCCCGGTACTGATCGCCGGGCTTCTTCTCGCGGTGATCGGTACCGTGATGGGCGAGACGGTGGGCGCCTGGGGACAGGCCGAGGCGAACGCCATGCGTGCCGCCGCGACGGAGAGCGAGGTCAGTACGGACCTGGCCAGCGGCTTTTGGCTGCGGGACGGTGACCGGATCATCAACGTCGAGCGCGCGCTGGTCGACGGGCAACTGATCGGGGTGCAGGTATTCGTACTCACAGCCGACGCCCGGCCACTACGCGTGATGCGGGCCGACCGGGCCATGAGCCTCGGTGGCGATAGCTGGCGGCTCGAGGGGGTGGTGGACACCCGGCTGCCGATCACCGAGCCCCGTGGCGAGGTTGTCGTGGAACGGGACCCCTCGCGCGAGGTGACGCTGTTCGACCGGGAGGTGCTGGAGATCGCCGCGCTCAATCCGCGCTACATGAATATCGCCCAGCTCTCGGAGTACGTCGACTACCTCGACCGCAACCAGCTGGACACCTCGGTCTACGCCACGGCGATGTGGTCGCGCGTGGTCCAGCCGATCTCGGTGCTGGCGATGCTGCTGGTAACCCTGCCGTTCGTCTTCGTCGCCCAGCGCAGCGGTTCGGCGGGGCGCTGGCTGTTCATTGCCATCCTGCTGGGGGTGGCCTACATGACGCTCACGCAGATCGTCTCGGCGCTCGCGCCGGCCTACGGCGTTTCACCGATCCTGAGCACGATCCTGCCGCCGACCCTGTTCTCCATCGCCGGCCTGGTGGCATTGTATCGGGCGACGCCGCGAGCCCGCCGATCCGCGGGCTGATGACTGCCTGCAAGCGCCGCGCGAGACACGGGGAGACTTAAAGGGAACCAAATGTTCGAAGAGCAAAGCAGCAACGAGTACGAGCGCCAGTCGATCGGCGCCTTCACGGAAAAGGCGTACCTCAATTACGCCATGTACGTCATTCTTGACCGGGCCCTGCCGCACGTCGCCGACGGCCTGAAGCCGGTACAGCGGCGCATCGTCTACGCGATGAGCGAGCTGGGGCTCTCGGCGCTCGCCAAGCACAAGAAGTCGGCGCGTACCGTGGGCGACGTGCTCGGCAAGTACCACCCGCACGGGGATTCGGCCTGCTACGAGGCCATGGTGCTGATGGCCCAGCCGTTCTCCTACCGCTATCCGCTGATCGACGGACAGGGCAACTTCGGCTCGCCGGACGACCCGAAATCCTTCGCGGCGATGCGCTACACCGAGTCGCGTCTGACTCGCTACGCCCAGACGCTGCTGGCCGAGGCCGGCCAGGGCACGGTCGACTGGGTCGACAACTTCGACGGCACGCTCACCGAGCCCGCGCTGTTGCCGGCGCGCCTGCCCAACGTGCTCCTCAACGGCTCGACCGGCATCGCCGTCGGCCTGTCCACCGACATTCCGCCGCACAACCTCAAGGAAGTGGTCAAAGCCTGCGTGGCGCTGATCGAGAACCCCGAGACCGAGGTGCGGGCCCTATGCAGGCATGTGTTGGGGCCGGACTTTCCCACCGAGGGCGAGATCATCACGCCCCCCGAGGACATCCGCCGGATGTACGAGACCGGCACAGGCAACGTGCGCCAGCGTGCCCGCTACGAGATGGAAAACGGCCAGATCGTTGTCACCGCGCTGCCGTTCCAGGTCTCGGGCTCCAAGGTCCTCGAGCAGATCGCCGGGCAGATGAATGCCAAGAAACTGCCGTTGGTCACGGATCTGCGTGACGAGTCGGACCACGAGTCGCCCACGCGCTTGGTGATCGCGCCCAGAAGCCGCCAGGTCGATATCGATACGCTGATGGCGCACCTGTTCGCGACCACGGACCTGGAGAAGAGTTACCGGATCAACATGAACGTGATCACGGCCGACGGCCGGCCGCGGGTGCTCAACCTCAAGGAGATGCTGACCGAGTGGCTCGCCTTCCGTCAGACGACCCTGCGTCGCCGGCTGGAGTGGCGGCTGGCCAAGATCGAGCGCCGTCTCGAGATCCTCGCCGGCCTGCTGATCGCGTTCCTCAATATCGACGAGGTGATCGCGATCATCCGCGAGGCCGAGGACCCCAAGGCCGAGCTGATCGCTCGTTTCGAGCTGACCGAACTGCAGGCCGACTCGATCCTCGAGATTCGCCTGCGCCAGCTGGCCAAGATCGAGGAGATCGCGGTCCAGAAGGAGCAGGCCGAGCTCGCCGAGGAGGCCGACGGCATCCGCACGCTGCTTGCCGACGAGTCGGCCCTGCGCGGCCTGATGCGTGACGAGCTGGTCGCCGATGCCAAGGAGTACGGCGATGCACGCCGCTCGCGGCTGGTCACTCGGGAATCGGCCCAGCCACTCGACGAGACCCGCCTGATGACCGCCGAGCCGGTCACCGTGGTGTTGAGCCAGAATGGCTGGATCCGTGCGGCCAAGGGCCATGAGGTCGACCCCGAGTCGCTTTCCTACAAGGCCGGTGATGGCTGTCAGTCACACGTCGCCGGGCGGTCGACCCAACCGGTGATCGTGTTCGACGACACCGGGCGGGCCTACACGCTTGCGGCCCACACCCTGCCGTCGGCGCGGGGGCAGGGCGAGCCGGTCACGGGGCGGATCGCGCCGCCCTCCGGGGCGCGTTTCGTCGCCGTGGCGATGGGCGAACCGTCACAACACGTCGTGCTCTGGTCGTCGGCAGGTTTCGGCTTCGTCACCTCCATCGGTGATCTGGCCGGTCGCCAACGAGCCGGCAAGCAGGTCTTTACCCTGCCCAAGGGCGTCGCTCCGGGGCAACCGCTTCTGCCGGGCAAGGCCTTCGATTTCCTTGCCGTGGCGACCAGTGATGGCCACGTGCTGGTGATGGATGCAGACGAGCTGCCCGAACTCGTCAAGGGCCGGGGCAACAAGCTGGTTGGTCTCAAGAGCGGGGCGACGGTGGTCGCGGTTACGGCGCTCGCCGAGGGCGACGGACTGCGGGTGAGCGCCGGTGCGCGCGCCATGACGATCAAGCCTGCGGACGTGGCCCTCTACCACGGCAAGCGGGCGGCCCGTGGTCGTCTCCTCCCCAGGGGTCTGACCCGGGTCGATGCGCTCGCTGCTGCGCCGGGACGTTGAGGTGCGCCACCTCCGCCTCGAATCCGATGCCGGGGAATGAGGCACCGGGAAATGAGATTTCGGTAAATGATTAGCTCGGCGGCTTGAAAAACCGCGCTGTCCCCCCAATCTTGGGTTATCTTCCCCACCGCGCGCGCCGGACCCCATCGGCCGCCGGCATTCGGCAACTTCATTTCGAGGTAGTGATGAAACGCATCGGCTTGTTCCTCTTGACCAACCTGGCCGTGATCGTCGTGCTGATGATCGTCTGGTTCGTGCTGTCCAGCGTCTTCGGCCTCGGACAGACCATGGATTACCAGGCGGGCACCATCAACCTGACAAGCACGCTGGTGCTGGCGGCCGTCTTCGGCTTTGGCGGTTCGCTGATCTCACTGATGATGTCGAAGTGGATCGCCAAGAAAAGCGTCGGCGCGCAGGTGATCGAATCGCCGAGCAACGAATCCGAGCGCTGGTTGGTCGAGACCGTCCAGCGCCAGGCACGCCAGGCCGGCATCGGGATGCCCGAGGTAGCGATCTACGATTCGCCCGAGATCAACGCCTTTGCTACCGGCGCGAGCCGCAACAAGGCGCTGGTGGCGGTTTCGACCGGCCTGCTCTCGAGCATGACCCGCGACGAGGCCGAGGCCGTACTGGGCCACGAGGTTGGCCACATCGCCAACGGCGACATGATCACGCTCACCTTGATTCAAGGCGTGGTGAACACCTTCGTGATCTTCTTCGCCCGTATCGTGGGTTTCTTCGTCGATCGGGTGTTGCTCAAGAACGAGGACGGCCCGGGCATCGGCTTTTTCGTCACCACCATCGCCGCCGAGATCGTCTTCGGCATTCTGGCGAGCACCATCGTGATGTGGTTCTCGCGCCAGCGCGAGTTCCGCGCCGATGACGCCGGCGCACGCTTCGCGGGGCGCGAGAAGATGATTGCCGCGCTCGAGCGCCTCAAGGTCAACTACGATCGCCCCTCCGACATGCCGGCCCAGATGACCGCCTTCGGCATTTTTGGCCGCGGCGGCAATTTCGGTCGCCTGTTCATGTCGCACCCGCCGCTGGACGAGCGGATCGCCGCCTTGCGCGCCGCCGCGGGCCATGCCCGGACCGCCTGACGCGGGGCACGGGCGTTTGAAACCTCGCCGACAGCGGAAGACAATGTTGGTAGCGGTAGTTTGGTTCTCGGGAACCTCTGGATGAATGCAAGCTAGCCCGAGCGAGAGGCGGGCGGGGCTACGGACCAACGCCGTGACCCTGTAGGTGGCCGCGTGACGAACCGCGCTGTGCCGCGCGGGATTGTCGGCAAGCGTCGTTAGCGGCCCTCGACGGGATCGGGCGATCACTGGGGCGATGTCCTCGAGCCCGGTTTCGGGACGCCGAAACAGGGGACGAACCCGCCACCGGAGGCGCCATCGATCCGTGCAGAGCGTACCCACGGCGCGCCTCCTTTCGACTCTTCGACGGCCTGACGGAGGATCGCGATGGAAGTGCTCTACCTGTTCGTTCCGCTGAGCATGCTGGTGGTCGCCGGGCTTGTCTGGGTGGCGTTCTGGGCGATTCGCAACAACCAGTTCGACGACCTCGAAGGGCCGGCCCATCGCATACTGATGGACGACGACGACCCGAAGATCCCGACCCAGGAAAATGGTCAGGATAACGGTCAGGGCAATGACCGGAGGGAGGCGTCGGTGGATACCGCGGAGGACGCGGCGGCAGGCCACCAGGGGCGGCAAAAACCCCACGCAGAGTCGTGACATCAACGCCGGGCTGGTTTAGCATGTCGGCATCAGTTGGAGGAGCCTGTCATGAAAGAGTATTTCACGTTCGAAAGTTTCCCGTTCACGTTCATCGTCGGCCTGATCGTGTTTTCCTGGCTGAGCCTGTTGAGCGTCATTTTCTTCGGGTGATCGCCCGCACCCCGGGCGCTTGATCCGAAACGAGAAAAGCCACCGCGGTGTTGCCGCGGTGGCTTTTTTGCGTGCGTGCGCCGATCCGGTCGAGGTGCCCGGAACAGGCCCCAAACAGGCCCCGGTTCAGGCCGGCTGGGGCAGGGCGGTGCGCAGTTTCTTGAACGCGGCGGTCTCGATCTGACGGATGCGCTCGGCCGAGACGCCGTACTCGTCGGCCAGCGTTTGCAGCGTCGCCTTGGGCTCGTCGTCGAGCCAGCGACGGCTGAGGATGTCGCGGCTGCGCTCGTCGAGCGACGAGAGTGCCTGGTTCATGGCCGAGACGCGATCGTCCTCGTCACGCTGGGCGGCAATGTCCTCGACCGAGACCTGGTCCTGATCGATCAGGATTTGTTCGAAGGATGGACCGTCGCCTTCGTCGCTGCCGTCATAGGCTGGTGAGTCGAGCCCCATGTCGCGGCCGTAGAGCCGGGCCTCCATGGTCATGACCTCGCGCTCCGGGACGTCGAGCTGCTCGGCGACCGCCTCGGCTTGAGCCTTGGACAGCCAGCCGATCGAGTTCTTCATCTGCCGCATCTTGAAGAACAGCTTACGTTGTGCCTTGGTGGTCGCCACCTTGACGATGCGCCAGTTCTTGAGGATGTACTCGTGAATTTCGGCACGGATCCAGTGCACCGCGAAAGTCACGAGGCGGACTTTCTGGTCCGGATCGAAACGCTTGACCGCTTTCATCAGGCCGATGTTGCCTTCCTGGATGAGGTCGGCCAGCGGCAGCCCGTAGCCGCGATACCCGCGCGCCACGTGCACGACGAATCTCAGGTGACCAAGCACCAGTTTCTGGGCCGCTTCGATATCGCCGGACTCCTTGAGTCGGCGCGCCAAGCTCTGTTCCTCTTCGACCGAGAGGACCGGGAGGCGGCGCACCTCGCTCAAGTAACGCGACAACGAATCCCCCATCACCGGCACGCTCAAACCTGCGGCCGGTGTCATTGCGCGCGTTACGGTGTTGGTGGTCTGGTTGCCTGCTGTCTGCATTCTCTGGCCTCGCTGCACGTGTCCTACAATCGAACGAATTGCATTTTAGCACTCAGCTTATGAGAGTGCTAACCGAGGGTCGAGTTCCCCGGGACATCCTGGAACCCTGGCCGGCGTGCAACCTAACTCATGGGGTGCTCAAACGGCCGATGTAGAACCGGCCGATCGCCTGGGCCGACAACCAGCCGAGGAGGGCGCCGGCGGCAAGCAATAGGACGATCACGATCGGGTCGGTCTGCGGTGAGACGGAGGCACCGTAGGAGGCGGCGAAGCGCTCCACCGGTCCGGCCGTGACCGAGACGGCGACGCTCACCAGCAACGAGGCGACGGCTCCACCCAACAGGCCGGTCAAGGTGCCGTCGTAGAGCAGCGGCCGGAGCATGTAGCGTTGTGTTCCGCCGATCAGCGCGATGAGCGCGATTTCCCGGCGGCGCTCGTGTAGTTCGAGCCTCAGGGTGTTGCCGACGACGAACACCACGGTCAGGCCCAGCAGGAGAAGCAGCCACCAGCCCAGATCGGCGAAGAAACGACGGATCTGTTCGAGGCGTTCGACCCAGTCGCCACCGCTGGAGAACTCGGCCACGATCGGTTGTTCGCGCAGGGATTCGGCGAGAGCCAGCCGCGTGTCGGCGCGGGCATCGGTGAGGGTGAGTTCAATCACCCAGGGCAGCGGGTTGTCCTCGAGGTCGTCGAGTCCCTCGATCTGCAGGCGTTCGGTGAGTGTGGACAGGCCGTCGTCGGGCGAGACCGCTCGATGCTCGGCGACACTCGCCTGACGGTCGAGCCAGGCGAGCAAGTCATCGCGCTCCTCCTCGTTCGCCTTCGGGTCGAGGTAAATGTCCATCCGGGCGGCATCGGCCATCCAGATCTGGCCGACTTGCTCGACCTGGTGGCCGAGCGTCATCACCAGGGCGGGCAGGCTCAACATTACGCCGAGCACCAGGATGGTGGCCCAGGCGCCGAGTGGGCGATGGATCAGGCGAGCGAAGGCGCCCCGTAGACACTGGCGGTGATGTCGACGCCAGGCGACCAGCGGGTGACGGCTTTTTTCACGGGTTGCCGGCGCGTCGCTGCGTGCGTTCATTCGTCGGCCTCCTCGAATCCACTGATGCGCCCGCCGTTGAGCGCGATCCGCGGTACCGGGTATTGTTTGAGCAACTCCACGTCGTGGCTGGCGATCAGTACGGTCACGCCGACGGCGTGAAACTCGAAGAAGCGATCGAAAATGTCGCGCGAGAGATCCGGGTCAAGGTTGCCGGTCGGCTCGTCCGCCAGCAGGATGCGCGGGCGATTGACCAAGGCCCGGGCGATATTGACGCGCTGCTGTTCCCCGCCCGAGAGCTCCTCGATCCGGGCGCGCTGGCGTCCGAGCAGGCCGACCTTGTCCAATGCGGCGTCGACGCGACGTCGGGTGTCGCCGGGCAGGTAACCCGACACCTGTAGTGGCAGGGCGACGTTGTCGAACACCCGTCGGTCGGTGAGCAGGTGGTGATCCTGGAAGACGACGCCGATCTGCCGGCGCAGCTTCGGGTACTGGTGGCGCCCCATCTTGCCGAGGTCATGGCCGCCGATGAGTACCTGGCCGGAGGTGGGTCGGTCAAGGGCGGGGATCATGCGCAACAGCGTCGACTTGCCCGCGCCCGAATGACCGGTGAGAAAGGCCATCCGCCCGGTCGGCAGGCGAAAGCTGATGTCCTGGAGACCGAATTGGCCGTTGGCGAAGCGGCGCGAGACGTTGGCAAACTCGATCATCGGCGCGCGCCCCAGTCACTGCCTGGGCGTGCGTCGTGATGCGACCGCTCCCGCTCGTTTCGATGTCTCACGTCTGTCACTACGCGGCTCCTTGCATGCGAACTGGCTAGTGCGGGCTGATATTGGCAGGCTCAATCCGGCCGACGATCCAGCAAGGCGTCGACGAACGCCTGCGGCTCGAACGGGCGCAGGTCCTCGAGTTTCTCGCCCACGCCGATAAAGTGGATCGGCAGGCCCAGTTCCGCGGCGATGGCGAAGACGATGCCGCCCTTGGCAGTGCCATCGAGCTTGGTGACGATCAGGCCGGACAGCGTGACCGCCTGGTTGAACTGGCGTGCCTGGACCAGTGCGTTCTGGCCGATGCTGGCATCGATTACCAGCAGCACCTCGTCAGGAGCGCCGGGCGCCGCCTTGGCAATGACACGGGTGAGCTTGCCGAGTTCATCCATCAGGCCCGACTGGGTGTGCAGGCGGCCGGCCGTGTCGACAATCAGAATGTCGCTGCCGCGAGCCTTGGCCGAACTGACGGCATCGAAGGCGACCGAGGCAGGGTCGCCGCGGCCCGGTTCACCGATCACGCGCACATCATTACGCTCGCCCCAGGCGATCAACTGCTCGACGGCGGCGGCGCGGAAGGTGTCCGCGGCGGCCAGGGTGACGCTGCGGCCCTCGGCCTTGAAGCGATACGCGAGCTTGCCGATGCTGGTGGTCTTGCCACCGCCGTTGATACCGGCGATGACCATGACGTGCGGTCGATCGGTTTGGCGGCGCGTGGGTGGCCGGGTCGGTTGGACGGCGGCGAGGCGCTCGACCATCAGGCGGTGCAGGGTCTCGAACAAGCGCTCCGGGTCGTCGACGTGCTTGCGGCCGATCTCGTCGGTGAGCTCGTCGATCAGCCCCATGGTGGTTTCCTGGCCGACGTCGGCCATGATCAGCCGGGTCTCGAGTTCCTCGAGCAGGTCGTCGTCGATCTGCTTCTTGCCGAGAAAAAGATCTCCTAGTCCCTCGGTCAAGCCCGAGCGGGTGCGCGCAAGCCGACTGAAAAGAGATCCCGAGTTGCCGCTCGCAGCGTCTGTCTCGGCTTTGGCAGGCACGGTCGGGGCGTCGGTTTCCTGACGCGGGTCGCGCTCGACCGGCACGGAGGCAGCGGACGGGGCCGATGCGGGAGTTTGGTCGGCCGCCGGAGGCGGGGAGGTGTCCCTCGTCTCGGCGGACTCGACCGTCGCCGATTCCGGTATCGCGGCGCGACTCGGCTCGCTGCCGTCTGCCGAGGCGTCCTCGGTGGCGTCTGTGGCGTCTGTGGCCTCGGTAGCCTCGGTAAGGTCGGCCTGGCGCTTCTTGCGTCTGAGAAATCCGAACATGGCGCGTGATGGTACCTGGGTTGGCGACGGGAGGGGTGTGCCGCGAGAACGGCCCCCGTTGGACGCCGCTGAAGTTTATCATGTCGATCGCGGCGGCAAGCCGCGCGAATCGGTGCTCGGGTCGCCGTCGGTTGCGCTGGCCGATTCGTGCAGAGTTTCCTAAGCGACCGTGACCGCGAGAGGGAGGAATCGTCGATGCCCAGTACCGCCAAGGGGCGCCGTCCGACGCGTGGCGAGCAGGTCCGAGTGATCGGTGGCGACTGGCGTTCCCGCCGGCTGCGGTTTCCCGCCGCGCGCGACCTGCGACCCACGCCCGATCGGGTGAGAGAAACGCTGTTCAACTGGCTTGGGCAGACGCTGACGGACTGGCGCGCGCTCGACCTTTTCGCGGGCAGTGGGGTGCTTGGCATCGAGGCGCTGTCGCGCGGCGCGTCCTGGGTGGGGTTCGTGGAGCAGGCGCCCCGCGTGGCCCGCTCGATCGACGCGAACCTCGAACAACTGAAGGCCGATCGATCGCGCTATAGCGTCTGGACCTGCGACGTGCTGGCTTGGTTGGACCGGCCGGCGTCGGCCGGCGAGGCCGTCGACCTGGTGTTCCTCGACCCGCCGTTTCGCCAGCCTCGGGTCTTGCAGGCCGCGCTCGATCGGCTCGCCGGGGCGAGCTGGCTCGCCGACGAGGCGCGATTGTTCGTCGAGGGGGCGGATGTCGAGTCGCTGCAACTGCCCGCTGGATTCGCCATCCGACGGGAGACACGTGCTGGCGAGAGCCGCTCGATCCTGTTGGCGCGGGGGTGAGTCAAGCGGTGTCGCTCGGGGCGCGGGCGGGGTTGGGCACTGGTGACGGGGTCACAACGCATCGGGGCCGCCGGGGACAAGTCGGGGCCGCCGGGGCCAAAGGGCCGATATCGTGCTGTCTCGGCGAGCCGCCGAGCGTCAGCTCGAGATCAGGTGGGTATCACGCGTCGCCGAGTGTCCGCCCCGGCCCGCCGGGCTGTCGTTGCCCTCCCTCGGCGGTGTACAAACCCGTGGTCCGGTCCCCTTGCAACAGAAAGTCGATGCGCTCGCCGAGGAATCGGTCGACGCGGCGCAGTGCCATGAGGTTGCCCTGCGAAAGCTCGTGGAATCGACGGGCGGTGTCCTGGAGGGCAGCCCAAGTGGCGCGCGTTTGCTCGGGCGCCGAGGCGAGCGCGGTATCGGTGTCGTTCGCGCCGCGGTCGGCCAGCCATTCGAGACGCGCCTGTTCGGCCTCGGCGAGTCCGTCGTTGTGCTGGCGGATGGAGGACAGCACGGTGTCGAACTCGTCGAGCGGCGGCGTCTCGCGGCGTCGGAGCATCTCGGCAAGCTGCCGATGCTGATCGAGCAGTGCCCCGGCATGGGCCTGCATGGTGGTCATCCAGGAAGGCGGGGTGGCGGAGGGGTGCTGACTCATCGTGTTTCTGCGCTCGGCGGCTGGGTACTGGTGGGCAAGGTTCCATTCCTACCCGGGCTATCCTCGGCACATGCGTTCAACCGGTCTGCGCGCGGCGTCGGGTAACGCCGCGCCGGGCGGGTTCACAGGGTTTCGAACTGGCGCAGGCGCTCGGCGATTCGGTCGGCGTCGACCCGGTATTCGCCCTGGCCGATCAGCGTCTTGATCCGGTCGACCTTGGCCTGGTCAAACGGCGCGGACTCGGCCAGCGACCGGCCCAGCTCGCGGAGTTCCGCGGCGCCACTCGAAAGCGTGACGGCGTCGTCCTCGCGGGGGGGTGCCGTCGAGGTGTCGGTATTGCGGCGCAACTCGCCCTTGGCCTCGTTGCGGCCACGGGAGGCGTCCACCGAGGCGTTCGGCCCCAGATTGCGTGGGCCTAAGCCGTTTATTTCGTTTGCCATGATGTCTGATCCTTCCTGTCTTGGGCGATATGTCCGCGCCGCAACACGGCCTTGGTTGCCACGAACCAAGGATAACGTAACTGTTCCTTTGCAGTCGGGACATCGGCCGCGCGCCCGGAAACTTTAGCGCCGACTGAAATGCTTGTCATCGCACCCGTTAGGGAGGCTCATCCGCCAATCGCGTCCACCGTCCGACTGTCGACCACGATCGCTTCGATCACCTTGCCCGAATGGATGTTCTTGACCCGCACGCGTTGACCAACGCCGGCGCGTGCCTGCACCTCGCCGGTCGAACCGACGACGAACCCACCCGTGCCGGCCTGAATCGAGACCCGGTCGCCCCGTTCGACCACGGCGTTGACGCCCAGCGTGTTCGAGGTGATGAGTTGGCCCGATCGCAGCGGTTGGGTTGCCATCATGCCGACAAGTTCCTGTGGGTCGTGGAAGTAACGCTGACGCGCACGGTTGGCATCCACGGTCGCCAGGCCCAGGTCGTCGGCGCCAAGCACGTCGCCAGCGCTCAATGGGCGCGTCGCGACGACCGCTTGCTGGCGGCGGGTGAGTTCCACTGGCACGTAGATCCGCCAGGGCGATTGGCCGTGACAGCTGACCTTGACGGTCTGGCGTCCGCGATTGAGATCGAGGGGGCGTCCCTCGTTGATTTCCAGCGGCTGGTCACAACGGTCCAGCCGCAGGCGCGGATCGAGCCGATCGGCCCGCAGCGTCAGATTGCCGGCCCCACCGACCTGTTGCTCTAGATAGTTGTCCATGGCGGTGGCCACTTGCGCCTGGACCGTCTCCACGGCGCCGCGGGGTTCGGCCGCGGCCGCGTTCCCTCCCAGCAGCAGGGC
This sequence comes from Halothiobacillaceae bacterium, assembly GCA_016938615.1. Classification (GTDB taxonomy): domain Bacteria; phylum Pseudomonadota; class Gammaproteobacteria; order Halothiobacillales; family Halothiobacillaceae; genus Guyparkeria. Next base: position 60,286 of record JAFGUH010000001.1, read on the forward strand.
GAGGCTCGGTCCCAGTAGTGCGATGGCGCGGGTCAGGCTAGGCCGGCGACTCCGACGACCGCGGCGGGTCCGCGCGTGGGCGGTGAATGGCGAGTTGGACTGGTTCATGGGCAAGGAGGTCGTGTAGCAATGAATTTCGGCCATCGGGATCGCCGACATGCCCCCGAACCCTTCGGCATCTGGCACCTGGCAACTGGCACCTGGCAGACGGCAGACGGCAGACGGCAGACGGCAACATCTCGCCTCGATGCGTTCTGGTTCAGACGCTGTCGATGCGCGTGGAGAACCGATGGGGCTCGTGCCCGGTTGGCCTCGTTTTACTGCCGTCGCGGTTGTCGACTTATCGGCGAAGGCATTCACATACCGTGCCATCCATGCGCTGGGCCTGGTCGAGCCTTTGCCCGGCCGATGAGTGCGCTACCATGACAGCCCCCGTGGCCGGCCCAAACGCGGATTAAAGATCGGGCCTCCGGCGCCGATACCTGAGTCACCGGCACGGTCTGCATGGGGTCGGCCTTGACGGACGCGCCTTGCGGCTGGCTTGTAGTGTGTCGTCCGTCCGCCGCGCTCAGGCGATTTGTCGGCGTTAGCGAGTGCGGGTCGGGTAGCCGCGACCTGCATCCCACGTGGGCAGGGAGGAGCGACCGCGGGTCCCGCGAGATCGATAGACGTCGGGTCCTGACGCGCTCGCCTGATGGAAAAGACAATTGATTCATGCAGGCCGTCCGGAAAGCGACGCCCCGCAAGCCAACCAGTGCCATTGAGGCAGGACAAGCCGTGAAGAGCAACGTGATGTCATCAGTCGACTCCCGCACCCAGCTGGCCGGTCGCAACCGGCTGGAGCTGCTGGTGTTCGGGCTGGGATCGGACCAGCGGTTCGGGATCAACGTCTTCAAGGTGCGCGAGGTCATTCGCTGCCCGAGGCTGACCGACGTGCCGCATGCCGACAGTTCGATTCGCGGAATCGCCGATGTGCGTGGTCATACCATTACCGTCATCGATCTGTCGGAGGCGATTGGCAAGGGCCGCATGACGGATGAACAGATCCAGAACGCCTTCGTCATCATCACCGAGTACAACCGGGCGGTGCAGGGGTTTCTGGTGCATTCGGTCGACCGGATCGTGAACCTGTCCTGGAAGGAAGTGCTGACCCCGCCGAGCGGTACCAACAATTCCAACTTCCTCACGGCCGTGGCGCGGATCGACAAACAACTCGTCGAGATCATCGATGTCGAGCAGATCTTCGCCCGCGTGGTGGGCGTGATCGACACCGTCTCCGACGACGTTATTGGCGAGTACGGCCAGATTGCGAAGGGCTCGGACCTGGTCTTGGTGGTCGACGACTCGGTGGTCGCACGCAAGCAGGTGGAAAGCACGCTTGAGCAGATGCATTTGAAGGCCGTCGTCACGAAGAACGGGCAGGAGGCGATCGACACGCTGCGCCGCTGGAAGGAAAAGCAGCCCGAGCAACTCGAGCGGCTGGCCATGGTTGTCTCGGACATCGAGATGCCGACCATGGACGGTTACACCCTGACCTCGCTCATTCGCCAGGACCCTGCGCTCAAGAGCCTTTACGTGATTCTGCACTCGTCGCTTTCCGGCGTGTTCAACGAGAACATGGTCAAGCAGGTAGGAGCCGACCGCTTCATCCCGAAATTTCATCCGGACGATCTCGCTCGGGTCGTGGGTGAGGCCCTCGCCCGTCACGAGGCGCATCACGCCGCGGACGCGGGGTAGACCCGGGCATGAAGCCGGAGATCTTCTCCCGGTTTGCCGCGTTCCTCGAGCGGCACAGCGGGATACTGCTAGGCGAGGACAAGCAGTATCTGGTGGAGACCCGTCTTTCCCGGGTCGCGCGAGCGCGCGGCCATGCCTCCGTCGACGGGCTGATCGACACATTGCTGACCCGCGGTGACCGATCCTTGGCTCGCGATGTGGTCGATGCGATGACCACCAACGAGACCCTCTGGTTTCGCGACGGTTATCCCTTCCTCGCGCTGGAACGGAAGTTCTTTCCCGAGGCCCTGGCCACCAGGAAGACGACGTACCGGATCTGGTCGGCCGCTTGCTCGACTGGCCAGGAGGCCTACTCGATCAGTATCACGGCCGACGAGCAGCGGGTGCCTTTCAACGTCGAGATCGTCGGCACGGACATTGCCGAGGCGGTGGTGGCCAAGGCGCGTCGCGGCGTGTTCGACGACCTGTCCCTGGGGCGGGGCCTCTCGCCGGAACGAAAGCGTCAATATTTCGTCAAGACCGCGGATGGCTGGCAGATCGCCCCGGCGATCAGCCGCCGGGTGCAGTTTCGCGAGGGCAACCTGCTCGCACTGCGACCGGAGCCTCGTCGCTATGACCTCGTGTTCTGCCGCAACGTGCTGATCTACTTTTCTCGCGAGACCAAGGCGAGAATCATCGATCGCATCGCCGATACCCTGCAGCCGGGCGGATACCTGCTTCTTGGCGCCTCGGAATCGCTGACCCAACTCTCCGATCGCTTCACGCCGGAACGCCTGCCCACGGGCGGTACCGCCTACCGTCTCGACGACTGACTCTCCACGTTGTCCCAGTCGAGGGCCGTCCCGGCCTGAAAGCTGGCACGCTTATCGCATTAACCCTCGTCACGGATATGTGTCGAGGGTTTTTCATGTCGATCATCAATGACCGCCTGTTTGGCATCCACGACGATGCCCTGATGCTCCAGGAGCGCAGCCTGAAGGTGCGCGCCGAAAACATCGCCAATGCCGATACCCCCGGTTACAAGGCCCGCGCGATGTCGTTCGATCGGGCCATGGAGACCGCACTCGAGGGCCGGTCTCCCTCCTCGATGGGGGCGGCGGGTCGCCTGAAAACCGACGATCCGCGCCAGATCACGGCCGCGGGCGCCTCGTCGGGGGTCCGCGAGGGATTTTCCGTGCCGGACGCGCCGGCCCTGGACGGCAATACCGTTGATCCCGACGCCGAGCGAGTGGGGTTCACCAAGGATGCGGTCGGTTACCAGACGACGCTCTCGTTTCTCAACAGCCGCATTTCCGGCATCAAGAAGGCCCTGGGTGGACAGTGATCCCGGGGATGAACCGACATTTTCCCAGTCACGGCAGGTGAATCATGAGCTTGTATGACGTCTTCAGCATTTCCTCGTCCGCCATGGCGGCGCAGTCGACCCGGTTGAACACCACCGCGTCGAACCTCGCCAATGCCAATGTCGACGCCTCGTCGCCCGAGGAGGCCTACCGGGCGCGCCAGCCGGTCTTCCAGACGGTGCTGGCCGCGGAGGGTGGGCGTGGCGTGAGGGTCGCGGGCATTACCGAATCACAGACCCCGCCAGCCCAGAAGCACGACCCGGGCAACCCGCTCGCCGACGAGAACGGCTACGTCTACACCTCGAACGTCAATCCGGTCGAGGAGATGGTCAACATGTTGTCCGCCTCGCGGACCTATCAGACCAACGTGCAGGTGATGGACACCACCAAGCAGCTGGCGATGCGCACGTTGCAGCTTGGCCAGGGACAGTGAGGCCGTAACACGGCAGGGGAAATGACATGACCAGTTCCGTAAACAGTGATATTTACGCCGATCTCGGGATCGCCACGTCGAAAGCGGGTAAGGGCGAGAGCAAGCAGAACCTCGACCAGACGGACTTCCTGAAACTGCTGACCACTCAGATGCAAAACCAGGACCCGATGAAACCGATGGACAACACCCAGTTCGTCGCGCAAATGGCCCAGTTCTCCTCGCTCGAGGGCATTACCCAGCTGAACGACACCGTCTCGGGCTTCCAGGAGTCGGTGCAGTCCAACCAGGTCATGCAGGCCTCCTCACTGGTCGGCAAGGCCGCCATGGTCAAGGGGGATACCGCCCAGATGTACCACATGCAGCAGGCAGACGGCAGCACGGCGCCCTCCGGGATCCTGGGTGCGGTCGATGTGCCCACCGGCGCCTCGAAGATGAGTGTCGAAATCACGAACGCCAGCGGGCAGGTGGTCAAGGCCATCGACGTGCCGGTGGACGGATCCGATCGACCGTCCTTTTCCTGGGACGGACGACTGAAGGACGGGCGCACGGCGCCCGAGGGCAACTACAAGATAAACGCGACGGCGACGGTGGACGGCAAGGGGCAGGCGCCCCAGACCTACGTCGGGGCGGTGATCAGCAGCGTGGGTGTCACCAAGAATGGTCCGGAGCTGAATCTCGACGGTTTGTCGTCGGTGAAGCTCTCGGATATCGTCGAAATCATTAACTAAACCGGAGGACGCAGCATGTCGTTCAATACCTCCATCAGCGGCCTGAACGCCGCGCAGAAAGACCTGAACGTGACGAGCAACAACATTGCCAATGCCAAGTCCACCGGCTTCAAGAAGTCGCGGGCCGAGTTCGGCGATATC
>JAFGUH010000175.1 GCA_016938615.1 Halothiobacillaceae bacterium
ACTCGCGGTCAGCGGATCGGGCGCCGGGTCTTCAAGATTCTCTTCCTGTCGCCCTGGATCGCAATGTTCGGCTTCATGGGCATCCTGGGTGCCGAGTACGCGATCCACCTCCTGGCGGGTTAAGCCCCATTTTCGGGGCTTAGCCCAACCTGAACCGCGCCGGCTTTCCCGGAGGCCATTTTGTTTGAGTCAGGCGACCATCGCCAGCTCGTTCAGTTGCTCATAGTACCTTGCCTCGGCCTCAGCGGGTGGAATATTGCCAATCGGCTCGAGGAGGCGGCGGTTGTTGAACCAGTCCACCCATTCGAGTGTGGCGAATTCCACCGCTTCTGCGTTCCGCCAAGGGCCACGACGGTGGATGACCTCGGCCTTGAACAGACCGTTGATGGTTTCGGCGAGGGCATTGTCGTAGGAATCGCCGACGCTGCCGACGGACGGTTCGATACCGGCCTCGGCCAGCCGTTCCGTATAGCGAATGCTGACATATTGCACCCCTCTATCGCTATGATGGACCAGCCCGGCCCTCTGGGTGGGCCGCCGATCATGCAGCGCCTGCTCCAGGGCATCGAGCACGAAGCCGGTCTGTGCCGAACGCGACAGCCGCCAGCCGACGATCCGCCGCGCGAAGGCATCGATGACGAAGGCGACGTAGACGAAGCCCTGCCAGGTGGCCACATAGGTGAAATCCGACAGCCACAGCAGATTCGGTCGTGGCGCCCGGAACTGTCGGTTCACCTTGTCGCGCGGACAGGGGGCGGCCGGGTTGGTGACCGTCGTCTTCACTGCCTTGCCACGGATCGCTCCTTCCAGCCCCATTTGCCGCATCAGCCGCGCCGTCGTGCAGCGGGCGATCTCAATCCCCTCCCGCCGCAACTGCCGCCAGACCTTGCGCACGCCATAGACCCGGAAATTCTCCTCCCAGACCCGGCGGATCTCCGGCCGCAGCCGGGCATCACGCCGCGCTCGGGGCGGCAGACGGCGCGGATCCGCCCGGCGGGCGGCATGCTCGTGATAGGTCGACGGGGCGATCGGCAGAACCCGGCAGATCGGCTCGACCCCGTGGACCTCGCGATGCGCGTCGATGAACGCGATCATGGCTTCGACCGGCGGTCGAGCTCCGCCATCGCAAAATACGCCGATGCCTTCCGCAATATCTCGTTCGCCTGCCGGAGCTCTCGGTTCTCCCGCTCCAGCGCCTTGATCCGCGCCTGCTCTTCACTCGTCGGCCCGGCACGCAGGCCACGATCTCGCTCCGTCTGCCGTACCCAGCCGCGGAGCGTCTCCACCGTGCAGCCGATCTTCGGCGCAATCGAGGCAATCGCCTCCCATTGCGACGCATGCTCCTTTGCTTGGTCCAGGACCATGCGCACCGCACGTTCCCGGACCTCAGGCGAATACCTGTTCGATGTCTTCCGCTTCTCCATCGCTCCATCCTACTACTCAAGAAGTGGAGCCTCCGGGATTCCCGGCGCGGTTCACTCAACGCCGTCGAGGGCTTCTTTGCCAAGCTCACTCGCCGGCGGCTGAAGCGCGGCGTCTTCCGCTCCCTCACCGAACTGCAAGCC
>JAFGUH010000176.1 GCA_016938615.1 Halothiobacillaceae bacterium
ATCGGTCATCGTCGTGACGAATGTTCCCGAGGCCAGCGCCGGGTCCGCGCCGAGTTTCTCCAGCGCCAGCGGGATCAGGATGCCCGAGAGCGCCGCGACCACGAGGTTTATCACCATCGCCAGCGCGATCACGATCCCCAGTTGCGCGCCCGAGAACCAGAAGGCCGCAACGATCCCCATCACCACCGCGAAGGCCAGCCCGTTCAACAGCCCCACGATCGCCTCGCGTCGCACGACGCGCCAGACGTTGCTCTCAGTCAGGTCGCGGGTGGCGAGCGCGCGCACGGCGACCGTGAGCGTCTGCGTGCCCGCATTCCCACCCATCGAGGCCACGATCGGCATCAGCACCGCGAGCGCCACCAGCTTCTGGATCGTGCCCTCGAAGATCGAGATCACCGCCGAGGCTAGAATCGCCGTCAGCAGGTTGATGAACAGCCAGGGCAGGCGCTGGCGCACGGTCTCCATCACCGTGTCCGAGATCGCGGATTCGTCGCCCACACCGGCGAGGCGCAGGATGTCTTCCTCGTGTTCCTCGTCGAGCACCGACATCGCGTCGTCGATGGTGATGACGCCCACCAGCCGGTCGTCCTCGTCCACGACCGGGGCCGAGATAAGGTGATACTGGTTGAATGCATAGGCCACGTCGCCCTCGTCCTGATAGGCCGAGATCGTGCGGAACTCATCCTCACAGATATCGACCAGCTTCGAGGCGCGCGGCGCCGACAGGATCCGGCCCAGCGTGACATTGCCGATCGGGTGATGGCCCGGATCGACGAGGATCACGTGGTAGAACTGGTCGGGCAGCCATTCGGCTTTGCGCAGGAAGTCGATGGTCTCGCCCACCGTCCAGTGCTCGGGCGCGGTGACGACCTCGCGCTGCATCAGACGACCGGCGGAGTAATCGGGATAGGCCAGCGATTTCTCGACCGCGGCCCGGTCGGTCTCGTCGAGCGCGTCGAGGATCGCCTCCTGCTGGGGCTCCTCGAGGTCTTCGATCAGGTCGACCACGTCATCGGAGTCGAGTTCGCGGACGGCTTCGGCGAGCACCTCGGGCGGCATGCTCTCGATGACTTCCTCACGGATGCCCTCGTCGATCTCGGTCAGGATCTCGCCGTCGATCTCACGGCCCCAGAGCCGCAGGATCGCGCGCCGCTCATTGCCAGACACCTGTTCGAGAAGGTCGGCGATATCGGCGGCGTGGAGCGGTTCGAGCAGCTCGGTCAGGCGTTCGGTCTCGCCCGCCTCCGCAGCGTCGAGGATCTGTTCGACAAGCTCGGCGTCGAGGCTGTAATCCTCGTCCTCGCGCTCTGTCTCTTCGGCAAGTGCTTCGGCCATGTCGCCCCCGTTCCGATCGCGTCGAAAACATAGACGAATTCGCACGGATGGACAGTAGGCA
>JAFGUH010000177.1 GCA_016938615.1 Halothiobacillaceae bacterium
CGCGCGGCGGTGCAGACCAAGGCGCGTATCGTGATCGTGGGCTCGGGTGCGGCCGGCACGGGGCTCGTGAACCGTCTGGTGCAGCGTCTCGACGGCGCGCAGATCACCATCATCGACGGGCGCAAGCAGCACTATTATCAGCCGGGCTTCACCCTGATCGCGGCCGGTCTGAAACAGGCCAGCTACTCGGTGTCGAACACGGCCGACTGGCATCCCTCGGGCGTCAACTGGATCGAGGATTACGCCGCCGAGATCGACCCCGAGGCGCAGCGCGTCACCACGCAGGGCGGCGAGAAGATCGAGTATGACTACCTCGTCGTCGCGACCGGTCTGAAGCTGGACTGGGCGGGCATCGAGGGCTTCGAGCTTGACCAGGTTGGTCAGAACGGCATCGGCGCGGTCTATGCCGGCCCGGAATACGCCGCGAAGACCTGGGAGGCGATGGACCGCTTCACCGACAAGGGCGGTGTGGCGCTGTTCGGGCGTCCCGCCACGGAAATGAAATGCGCGGGCGCGCCGCTGAAATACACCTTCCTGACCGACGATTACCTGCGCAAGAAGGGTACCCGTGATGCCTCGCAGATCATCTATGCGGCGAATAACGGCGGGCTGTTCTCGGTCCCGGTGGTGAACGAGAAGGTCAAGCTGCTGTTCGGCGAGCGCGGTTTCGAGACCCGCACCCATCACATCCTGACCGGCATCGACGCGGGCACCCGCGAGGCCTATTTCCGCACCCCCGAGCAGCATTCGGTGGACGCCAACGGCATCGTCACCGTGACGCCTGCGACCGAGCAGAAGATCGCCTTCGACTTCACCAACGTGATCCCGCCGATGGTCGCCCCCGACGTGGTGCGCGACTCCGGCCTTGCCTGGGAAGACAAGTGGGTGGGCCAGAACTGGCTCGAGGTCGATCAGGAGACCCTGCGCCACCGCCGCTACCCCAATGTCTTCGGCCTCGGCGATATCGCGGGTGTGCCGAAAGGCAAGACCGCGGCTTCGGTGAAATGGCAGATCCCGGTGGTCGAGGATCACCTCGTCGCCTCGATCGAGGGCCGCGACGCCACCGAGATCTATAACGGCTACACCTCTTGCCCGCTGATTACCAAGGTCGGCCGCGCGATGCTGGTGGAGTTCGACTACCAGAACCGCCTGACGCCTTCCTTCCCCGGCGTGATCGCCCCGCTCGAAGAGCTGTGGATCTCGTGGCTGATGAAGGAAATCGCGCTCAAACCCACCTATAACGCGATGCTGCGCGGCAAGGCGTAAGGAGACGGACAGATGAAACAACTCACCTTTGAAACCCTGATCGCCGTCTTC
>JAFGUH010000178.1 GCA_016938615.1 Halothiobacillaceae bacterium
CGCGCTGGGCTTCGCCTTCTTCACCATCGCCACCATCCTCGGCGCCATGTGGGCGGCCGAGGCCTGGGGCGGCTACTGGAGCTGGGACCCGAAAGAGACCTGGGCGCTGATCGTCTGGCTGAACTACGCCGCCTGGCTGCACATGCGCCTGACCAAGGGCTGGCGCGGCCCGGTCATGGCCTGGTGGAGCATCGGCGGGCTGTTCATCACCAGCTTCGCCTTCCTGGGCGTAAACATGTTCCTGTCCGGGCTGCACTCCTACGGCGAACTCTGATCCATCGAGATCGCGCCGGATGAATGGGGCGGCCCGCTTGTAATGGCGGCGGGTCCGCCCCATGCCTCGTTCCGGGGCAACCTTTTCCAACCACGCACACTTCGGGGACTTGCCAAGATGATCGATTTCCGGGCGCTCGCCTCCCGTCTCCAGCCCGGCCGGCTCGGCCTTCTCGCCCTTGCTACCGCTGCCCTGGTTAGCCTCGCGGTCCTGGCGGTTCCGGCGCTCGCCGCGCCGGCCGACGGGTACCGCGAGGTGAAGACCGATGTCGTCGCGCCGGAGGGCAAGATCCTCGTCCAGGAGTTCTTCTGGTACGGCTGTCCTCACTGCTATCGCCTCGAGGCGAACCTCGAACCGTGGCGGGAAGCGCTGCCCGATGACGTGGCCTTCGAGCGACGGGCCTTGGCGTTGGGCGAGCACTGGCTGCCGCTGACCCGTGCCTTTTACGCCGCCGACCTGCTCGACGCTGTCGAGACGACCCACCACGCGGTGTTCGTCGCTGTCCACGAAGACGGCAAGCGGCTGGCCGACCTCGATTCGATCGCCTCCTTTTACGCTGACCTCGGCGTCGACGAGTCGGCATTCCGCGACGCCTACCAGGGTTTCTCGGTACAGAACGAGATCCGCCGTACCGCGCAGATCGCTCATTCGGCGGGCATACGGGGCGTGCCTGCCATACTGGTCAACGGCCGGTACCTGGTTACCGGTCGGCTCGCCGGCGGTAATGCCGAGATGCTCGAAGTAGTCGATTCGTTGATCGACACCATTCGCGACGAGCGTGGCTGAGCGCCGATGAGCTCCGGAGCCCAACTGCTGCTGCGTTGCCTGGAGAACGAGGGCGTCCGGCATGTCTTCGGCATCCCGGGCGAGGAAAACCTCGATTTCGTCGACGCGCTCAACGAGTCGTCGATCGAGCTGATCGTCACGCGCCACGAGCAGGGTGCGGCCTTCATGGCCGACATCGTCGGCCGGCTGACCGGCAAGCCGGGGGTGTGTTTCTCCACCCTTGGCCCCGGCGCGACGAATCTCGTCACCGGGGTGGCCGACGCGAACATGGACCACGCCCCTCTGCTCGCGATCGCCGGACAGGCGGGCATCGACCGGCTGCACAAGGAGTCGCACCAGGTCCTCGACCTGGTGCGCATGTTCGAACCCATCACGCGCTACGCCTCGCGCGTGGTCACCCCGTCTGCGATCCCGGAAACCGTGCGCCGAGCCGTCAAGTTCGCGGAGGCCGGCAAGGGGGGCGCGAGCTTCATCGAGCTACCCGAGGACGTGGCCGCGACCCCGGTCGAGGCCGGCTTCGCCGAGCCGCTGCCGGTCACCGCCAACGGCCCGAGCGAGCCCCGCGAGGCTTCGCTCGAACAGGCCGCGCGCTTGCTGAACGAGGCCCGTCACCCGATCATCCTCGCCGGCCATGGCGTGGTACGCGCCCGGGCGAGCGAGGCGCTGGCGCACCTGGCCGAGCGGCTCAACGTGCCGGTTGCCAACACCTTCATGGCCAAGGGGGTGATCCCGTTCCGCCACCCGATGGCCCTCGGCTCGGTGGGGCTGCAATCCAAGGATTACGTCAACGTCGGCTTCGATCAGGCCGACGTGATCGTCTGCATCGGCTACGATCTGGTTGAATACCACCCGCAGCTCTGGCATCCCACCCGCGACCGCCACATCATCCACCTCGACACCGAACCCGCCGAGGTCGATGCCTTCTACCCGGTGGCCGCAAGCATCGTCGGCGACATCAATACCGCAATGAACCGGCTCGGCGAACTGACCTCGCCGCGGGACGGCCTGGCGTTCCGCGATCTGCGCGAGGCGCTGATCGAGGACATGAACCGTCACGCCGACGACGATTGCCTGCCGATCAAGCCGCAGAAGCTGATCTGGGACCTGCGTACGGCGCTCTCCAGCCGTGACATCGTCATTTCGGATGTCGGCGCGCACAAGATGTGGCTGGCTCGCATGTACCGCTCCGAGCAACCCAACAGCTGCCTCATTTCCAACGGCTTCGCCAGCATGGGCATCGCCCTGCCCGGCGCGATCGCGGCCAAGCTGCTCCACCCGGAACGCCACATCGTCGCCGCCACCGGCGATGCCGGTTTCCTGATGAACGTGCAGGAACTCGAGACGGCGGTGCGCTGCAAGACGCCGATCATCGTCCTGATCTGGAACGACGGCGGCTACGGCCTGATCGACATGAAACAACGCCGTGGTTTTGGCCGCGCCACTGGCGTGCGCTTCGGCAATCCGGACTTCGTCCAACTCGCCGAAAGCTTCGGCGCGAAGGGTTACCGGGTCGAATCCGGCGACGGCCTGCTGCCGATCCTCCAGGAGGCGATGGCCAGCGATTCGGTCTGCGTGATCGACGTGCCGGTCGACTACCGCGAGAACGACCACCTCACCCGGCGCCTTGGCGAGACCCTGGTGGGCGGATGAGGCGTCGGCCGGCCAGCCGTCGCAACCTGACGACCAGCCGGCCGGCGGAGGGCCCACGCGACTTCACCGCGGTGCGCGGCCACCAACCGCTGCGCTTGCTGTCGCACAACATCCAGGTCGGCATCGCCACCCATCGCTACCGCGATTACCTCACCGGTGGCTGGAAACACCTGCTCCCCAGTGCCGACCGCGACCGGAGCCTCGCCGCCCTCGGACCAACCCTGGCGCACTTCGACATCATCGGCCTCCAGGAGGCCGACGCCGGCTCGATACGCAGCCGATTCCTGAACCAGGCAGAGCAGCTGGCCGAGCTGGCCGAGCTCGACCACTGGGCCGTGCGCGTCAATCGTGACCTTGGCCAGTTCGGCAAGCACGCCCTCGGGCTGATCAGCCGGATCGCACCCGGCCACGTCGAGCAGTGCCCCCTGCCCGGTCGAATGCCGGGACGGGGCGCGCTGGTGGCCGACTTCCTCTGGGACGGTCATCCGCTGCGGGTGATCAGCACGCACCTGGCGCTGAGCCGGCGCGCCCGCAACTGGCAATTCGACCAGCTCGGCACGCTCTGCGACGTCCCCGGGCATGTCGTGGTCATGGCGGACTTCAACTGCGAGCCCCACGATCCAGGCATGCAGCAATGGTGCATCGAGAACGGGCTCAAGCTGCCGCTCCGCCCGCCGTTGACCTATCCGCGCTGGCGACCTCAGCGCGCCATCGATCACATCGCCGTCAGCCAGGGGCTCGATATCCGGGGCGCCGAGGCCAGACCCATTGGCGGCTCGGACCACATCCCCGTCGCCATGAGCCTCGCGCTCCCCTCGTTCCGTCTCCCAGGCGAACCGTGGGGAGCGGACACGGCCGTTGTCGACACCACGGATCGGACACGAGGAGACAGGGACTGATGGCCGACGAGGCGACCCCCAACCCGTCAGAAGACGAGGACTACCGCGAACGTTACGAACAACTGCTCGGCGAGCTCGGCCGGTTGGAAGAGCACGACCAGGAACTGGGCGGACTGCTCAGGCTGACGCTCACGCGTGTGTTGTTCGCCGTCGACAAGGCCTATCCGGCCCTCGCCGACGCGGCGAGTCGCATCCGTGACAAGGCTCGCAAGCAGGACGATCACGCCTTCGAGGTCGGCCGACTGCGCGGCGAGCTCGAGGAACTCGCCAGCCGCATCCGCGAGGCCGAGGCCAGGAGCCAGCCGGAAACCGTCGCCACCCGGACCGACGCCGCTCCGGCCAGCCACGGCACCCACAACGGCTCGGCCTCGCACGTGCGCGAGGTGCTCCCCCTGCTGCTCGACCGCGTCGCCTTCGTCGACTCGCTCGAGGGGCGACGCGCCCGATTGATCGCGACCATCGACGACCCGGGCGATCGCACGCTGCCAAGCATCCTGATCGACCGCACCGCGACCCTGATCAACGACATGCGCCAGGCGATCGAGCAGGAGAAGTCCGAGCTGACCCGGTTTCTCGAACAGGTGACCCAGGCGCTCGCCGACATCGACCAGCACACCCAGCTGCAGAGTGACGATCTCGCGGTGCAGCGCGACGCCCGTCTCAAACTCGACGATAGCCTGCGCCAACACGTTGACCTGATCGACGCCCACGTCGAGTCCGCCGAGGATCTCGACGGGTTGCGGCAGGTGGTGCGGGAACGGATCGCCCGCATTCGCCAACAGGTGCAGTCATTTCACCAAAGCGAGGAACGGCGCCAGGATGAAGTCGAGGCGGACAACGAGCGGCTGCGCCAGCGGCTGGCGCAACTCGAAGGGCAGACGCGCCTGCTCGAGGAGCAACTCAAGCAGAGCGAAGCGAAGCTGTTCCGCGACAATCTCACCGGGCTGCCCAATCGGCTGGCCTTCGACCATCGCGTGCGCCTGGAAATGGCGCGCATGCGTCGCGACGAGACGCCGTTGGCCCTCGCGATCTGGGATCTCGACCGCTTCAAGGAGATCAACGACCAGCTCGGCCACCAGGCCGGCGACAAGACCCTGATCATCGTCGCCCAGACCTTCATGAAGCAGATCCGCGACGTCGACATGATCGCGCGCTTCGGCGGCGAGGAGTTCGTGATGCTGCTGCCGGCCGCCGCCGGCGAGGGCGCCCTAAAGGTGGTCGAGCGCATCCGCGAGAAACTGGCGCGCACCAAGCTGCGCTACCGCGGCCGCGAGATCGGCGTGACCGCGTCCTGCGGACTGGCCGAGTTCGCGACCGGCGAGGAGATGGAAACGGTCTTCACCCGCGCCGACGCCGCGCTCTATCAGGCCAAGGAGCAGGGCCGCAATCGCTGCGTGCTCTCGGCCGACACGGTCGACTGATTCTTTGAGGTTTCAGTCCTTCTGCACGGCCTCGGCGCGCGCCATCACCGATTCGAACACCGAGGCCATCGCCTGCTCGGCCTGCCGGTCGGCGCGGATCGGCCGGCCCCACTCGCGGTCGGTCTCGCCTGGCCACTTCGTGGTCGCATCCAGCCCCATCTTGCCGCCCAGCCCGGAGACGGGCGAGGCGAAGTCGAGGTAGTCGATCGGGGTGTTCTCGACCAGGTGCGTGTCGCGCACCGGGTCCATGCGCGTGGTCATCGCCCAGATCACGTCCTCCCAGGAACGCGGGTCGACGTCGTCGTCCACCACGATCACGAACTTGGTGTACATGAACTGGCGCAGGAAGCTCCAGACACCCATCATCACGCGCTTGGCGTGCCCCGGGTACTGCTTTTTCATCGACACCACCGCCATCCGATACGAGCAGCCCTCCGGCGGCAGGTAGAAATCGACGATCTCCGGGAACGGCTTCTGGATCAACGGCACGAACACTTCGTTCAGGGCCACGCCGAGGATGGCGGGCTCGTCCGGCGGCCGGCCGGTGTGGGTGCTGTGGTAGATCGGGTTCTTGCGATGGGTGATGCGCTCGATGGTCATCACCGGGAAGGACTCGGTCTCGTTGTAGTAGCCGGTGTGATCCCCGTAGGGGCCCTCGATGGCCGTGTCGTCGGGGTAGATGAAGCCCTCGAGCACCATCTCGGCGTTCGCCGGGACCAGGAGATCATGCGACAGGCACTCGACCAGCCGGGTGCGCTCGCCGCGCAAGAGCCCAGCAAACGCATACTCGGAGAGGGTGTCCGGCACCGGCGTGACCGCGCCCAGGATGGTGGCCGGGTCGGCCCCCAGGGTCACGGCGATGGGAAACGGCTCGCCGGGGTGCGTCTCCTGCCAGTTGGCGAAGTCCAACGCCCCGCCACGATGCGCCAGCCAGCGCATGATCACCCGGTTGCGACCGATCACCTGCTGGCGATAGATGCCCATGTTCAGCCTTTCGCGGCCGGCGGCCGCGGCATCCTCGGGATTGGACTCGAGCCCGCCGCCCTTGCGCGGCCGGCCGCGCGTGGTGGTCAGCCCCCAGGTGATCAGTGGCGCGACGTCTTCCGGCCAACAGGTCTGGATCGGCCACTGCGCGAGATCCACCTCGTCGCCCTCGATCACCACCTCCTGGACCGGCGCCTTCTTCACCCGCCGCGGCGCCATGTCGAGCACCTTCTTGAAGATCGGCAGGCTCCGCCAGGCCTCCTTGAGACCGGCCGGCGGATCCGGCTCCTTGAGAAAGGCCAGCAGCCGACCGATCTCGCGCAGATCCTCGAGTGTCCGACCACCCATGCCCTGGGCCACGCGCTCGGGCGTGCCGAACAGGTTGAGCAGCACGGGCGCATCGAAGCCGACCGGGTTCTCGATCAGCAGCGCCGGACCGCCGGCACGCAGGACGCGGTCGGCCAGCACGGTCATCTCCTGGTTTGGATTGACCGGCTCGGTGACCCGCACCAATTCACCGGACGCCTCGAGGTGGTCGAGGAATCGCCTCAGGTCGCCCAGGGCCTTCCGCGGCGCGAGCGGCGGTTCACGGGGCGACTCAGTGGTCATCGCTCGGGCGCATCGACCGGCGTCATCCGTCGCGGGCATCGGCGGGGGTCGGCTCCGGAGGAATCACCATTCCTTCGAGGCCCGCGCGCGCCAGGGCCCGCTCGTAGAGAACGGCCGCCTCGCTGCTGTCTCGAAGTCGGACGTGTACCCGTGCGGCAACCGCGAGGTAACGCAGATCCTGATCGAGGGGACCCAGTCGCCCGACCCACAGGCGGGCGCCGCCGGGGTCGGACTCGGCCAACGCCAGCCGAGCCATGGCATAGGCAAAGGCGGCCCGCTCGCGAGGCCGACCGACATCGGCGGCTTCGGCCGGCTCGGCCCAGTCATCGGGCACCAGCTTGAGCAGGCGGCCTCGAGCCGCCGCGGGATCGTCATGCGGCACCTCGGCCCAGGTCTGCAAGGTGCTGGCATCCAGGGAGCGCGCCAGCCGTTTTTCCAGCACCCGCGCCGCCGATTGGGCGGCACCCACGCTCACCAGTGCCCGGGCGTAAGTCACGGTGACCGCGTCGTTGTCGACCACCGATCGGTTTGCCTCGGCCCACAGGCGCGACAAGCGGTCCGAGTCGCCTGACCGGGCGGCCGAATCCATACGACCGAGCAACACGTGACGCTCGATCCGGAGCAGTTCGTCCGCCGTCAGGCGACGATCCTTCACGCGTCGCAGGGTTGGCAGCAGGGTCGCCAACTGGTCGACGTCGCCCGACATCTCGAGCAACTGCGCCCGAATGAGCAGAATTGCCTCGTCCCGGGGATGCCCCTCGACCAACGGCTCGAGCATCACACCGGCCCACTCGATCTCGCGGAGCGAGATCAGTCTCTGGACGATGTGCAAGCGCAGGAACTCGGCGAACTTGGGAAAACGCCGGTCGACCGTCTCGAACAGGTCACCGACCTCCTCCCGTATCGAGCTTCGATGCTGCCCCGGTGCCCCCTTGCGCGACGGATCGAGGCCGTCGAGCAGGGCGTCGATCGCAACCTGGAAGTGCATCGGCGGCAGACTGCCGTCCTCGACGCCTGCCAGGGCGTAGCGCTGCGCCGCCTCGGCTTGTCCGCGCTGGCGCTCCGCCCAGGCGCGCAGCAGCTTGTCGTCGGCGGCGCGACGACGTTTTCGCGCCGAGCGATTGGCCAGCCAGTTCGGCAGGTTGAGCACACCGCCGATCAACCGCCAGAGGATCTGCAGGCCCATCAGCGCGAGCAACAGGATCACGAGCAGGCCGATAGCAGTGGTTTCGACGCGCCATCCGGCGATCTCGACCATCGCGACACCGGCGCCAGGCAGGTAATAGACGCCCGCCGCCAACAGGACGGCCAGCAGGACGATCCAGACGATCAGGCGTTTCATGACGGCGTCTCCTTGTCACTCTCCTCGGCTCGGGCCTTTTCGTGGTCCGAAGCGCGCTCCCAGGCGCGCAAAACCGCATCCAGGGAGGGGAATTCGCGCTGGGCGAACCGGGCGCGGACGGTCTTGAGCGCGTCGATGGCCTTTGCCGGCCCGGGAGCCTCGGCGGCGTACTGCGAGCGCAGCCAGTCAAGCGATTGGTCGAGCGTCGCGACCAACGCTTCGTGGTCACGCGAGAGCAGCGCCTCGCGCACCGCGGTCAGCCAAAGGCGCATCTCACGGTCTGTGCTCACCCGCTCGCGCAGGCGCGCAGGGCGGTCCGAACGGGTCACGCTGACCTGGCTCGTCAACCAGCCGGCACCGGTCGCCCAGAGCCTTTCGTACCACGGTGCATCCGGCGCGAGCGCCGGGTCATCGACGCCGGCGGCATCGCTGGGGTCGGGGTCGCTCTGCGACACCTGCCCCGTCAGCGGCCACTCCTCGACCCGGTCGGCCAACCGACGCAATGCCAGTGCCTGGCCGACCCGATCCCCTCGGCTCGCCTTCTCGAGCGAGGCGATCGCATCGCTGATCGCCGAGCGCAGCGGCAGCCAATGAGGGCTCGCCAAGGCGGCCACGCGCTCGTCGGCCAGCTCCAGGGCCAGCCTTGCCCCTGCCGGATCGCGGGCGATCGAGAGACGTTCCTGGGCGCGAGTGATAAGAAAACCGACTTCCGCCGTTCTCCAGGCGATCTCGCCGCGAGACAGCCGATCGTCGATCCGCGCCACGCGCTCACCGAGATGGTCCTGGCGCTTGGCCAACTGGTCCAGCCGATCGCCCAGGGCGGACTCGACCTCCTTGCGGATCGCCTCGTCACGCTGCTCTAGCGACTGGATCGAGGTTCGAGTATCGGCCAGTTCACCCGATAACGACTTGATTCGTTCGGCCAGCCGGTCACGGTCGGCCTGGGCAGAGGCCGTCTGTGCCTGGCGTGCCTGCTCGAGTTGCCAAAATTGCCAACCACCGAGCCCCGCCAGCACGAACAGCAGGATGACAGCCGCAACCAGCCAGGGCCATGCCTTGCCTGCACGCGCCGACGGGCTCCGGGGGGAAGACGTGCCATCGCGCGTCGAGCCGCTCTTGCCGTTACCTCGGGCCGAGGTCGTCCCGCGCTCGTCCGACTCGGTAGAGTGCGTCGGCGCGCCGTCTTTGGCAGTGCCAGCCTGATCGGCCCTGCCCGTGGCGGTCTCCTTGCCAGTGGTGCTGGCACGCTGCGCCTTCGCGGTGTCGCCCTTGGCGCTGTCGGCTCCGGCCTTGCCCGTCGACGCGCGGGCCTTGTCGCCGGGGCCTTTGGCCGAGTCGGCTTGCGGCTTCGTGCTCGCGGCTTTGCCGGCGACGCTGTCCCGGCCGCGCTTCGCGCGACGGCTCGCACCGGGACTCCGGTTCGAGGGTTTGCCGGAATCGGCACCGCTGGCCGAGGACGCCGCCGAAGCCGGCGGTGTCGTTTCGTTCGGTTTGTCGACAGGCGGCTCCCCGCGTTGATTGTCGCCTTGCTTGTTATCCATTGCGCATCCCCAAGTGTGCGTGCGGTCGGCGTTCGGGTGAGACCGGCCCCGTCAGGGTCCGGGCACCGAGCGCGATTGCCGCTCCATGATCAGCGTCCAGGCGGCCTCGGCCAGGGTCGCCGGGGCCGGGCCGCCTGCCAACGCGATCGGGCCACGAAAGCCGAGTCGGCGCGCCTTCGCGCGCGCCCGGTCGTTGATGACCAGTAACGAGGAGTCTAGCAGTCCCCGCGACTCGCCTTGATTCGGTGCGCCCAACCCGGCGAGACAGTCGAGCGCCTGCGGCGCGGTGACGATCCAGAGTCGCTCGGGTCCCGCGGGCAGGCGGGGCGGCAGGCCGGCACACGTTCGTTGGTAGACGGCGACAAACCGGGGACGAGCGCCCCGCGCGGCCAACGCCTCGGCCAGCAACTCGCGTCCGTCCTCGCCCCGAATGATCCACACGCGCCGGCCCGCCATCGCCAAGTCGTCCAACCGATCGAGCAGACCTTCGCTATCCTCGGAGCCCGCGGGAACCAGGGCGTCGGGACGGCCCTCACCGGTCAGCGCCTGCCCGGTGGACTCGCCCACCGCCGCCACATGGCGGATCGGCCAGTCCGCCAGGGCTCGAACCCCGGCGGCAGCGGCCACCGCGCGTGGACTGACGAACACCACCAGGTCCTCGGGCCCCATCTCCGCCAACGCCTGCGGCAGTTCCCCACCGTCAGGCAGCGGCCGGACGGCAAGCAGGGGCAAGGCCGTCCATGTGGGTCGCCGACCGTCGACCCCTGCTGGGCGGGCCGCCTCCAGCGCCGCCTGCAAGGACGCGTTACTGCCCTCCGGGCGGGTGAGCACGACCTCGTCGATGGCGGGGAGGGCGGGCATCGACAGCCGGTCAGCCCCGATCCGGCGCCTCGGTCTCGATGCCGACCTCGGCGAGAATCTTGTCGGCACCGGAACGCAGCACGCGCTCGGCCAGTTCGATGCCCAGCGCTTCGGCCTGATCGCGCGGCCCGGTGATCTCGTCGCGCAGGGTCTCCGAGCCGTCCGGGCGACCGACCAGGCCGCGCAGCCACAGCTGGTCGTCCTCGACCAGCAGGGCATGCCCGCCGATCGGCACCTGGCAGCCGCCGTTGAGACGGGTATTGAAGGCCCGTTCGGCGGTCACGCGGGTGGTGGTGTCCCAGTCCACCAGCGGTTCGATCAGCGCGTGGACGGCGGCATCGTCGCGGCGCGCCTCGATGCCGAGCGCTCCCTGGCCCATGGCCGGTAGCGATTCTTCGGCCGAGAGGCGATGCGTGATCCGGTCGGCCAACTCGGCGCGCTTGAGGCCCGATGCGGCGAGGATGATGGCGTCGTATTCGCCGTCGTCGAGCTTCTTCAGGCGGGTGTGGATGTTGCCGCGCAGGGTCTTGACCTGGAGGGCCGGGAACCGCTCGCGCACCTGGGTTTCGCGACGCAGGCTTGAGGTGCCGACCACAGCACCGGCCGGCATCTGGTCGAGGTTGCCGTACTTGTTGGAGACGAAGGCATCGTGCGGGTCGTCGCCCTCGAGGATGGCGATCAACCCGAGGCCGTCCGGGAACTGCATCGGCACGTCCTTCATCGAATGCACGGCGATGTCGGCCCGGTCCTCGAGCATGGCGACCTCGAGCTCCTTGACGAACAGCGCCTTGCCGCCGATCTTGGAGAGCGGGCTGTCGAGCAGCTGGTCACCGCGGGTGGTCATCTTGACCAGCTCGACCTCGAGCCCCGGGTTGCGTTTTTTCAGCTCCGCGGCGACGAACTCCGCTTGCCACAGCGCCAGCAGGCTGGCTCGGGTGGCGATCCGCAGCACGCGGCCCTCGGGAAATGCCTTGCTCATCTGTCATCCTCGTCGTTCTGTACCCGGCCGCCGCACGCGAAGCCCGAATGCGCGCGGTTTCTCGGGAAACTCTATCGAATCCCATGGTAACCCGGATGGCACCCGCTCGATACGCCACTCCGGAACCCGGCGGGGCGGCTATAGTCGAAAGCGTATATACCCCGATTCTTTCCTCGGAGGCATCCATGCCCATCAGATTCCATCCTCCCCGCTCGACACGGTTGGCCGCTCTGCTGCTGGCACCGCTGGCACCGCTGTTCCTGCTCGGCATGGCCGCCCCGCCGGGCCAGGCGGAGGAGGACGCGCCCACGAAAGGCAAGGGCGCCGCACCCTTGATGGACGACCTGAGCGACGTCTCGCGTGACCTTGATGTGCTCCAGGCACGCCAGATCCCGATGTTGCTGTTCTTCCACGCGACCTACTGCGCCTACTGCCAAACCGTGGACGAGGAGTTCCTGCAAACCATGGCCGAGGACCCGGCCTACGCCGATCGGCTGATCATCCGTCGGGTGGAAATCGACTCACCCCGGCCAGAAATCCAGTGGCAAGGCACCTCTTACGCACCGGTCGAGTTCGCCCGGCTGCAAGGCGTCGAGCTGGTGCCGCAGGTGATGTTTTTCGCCCCGGACGGCAAACAGGTGGTCGACGAACTCAAGGGGCTGACCGTGCCCGATTTCTACCCGGCCTATCTCGATCAACGGCTTGCAGCGGCCGAGCGTTGTATCGACGAACCTACCCTGCCCGTCTGCACCGCCGACATCGACGAGCCGCGCCGCCAGCTGGCCGGCGACCGACCAACCGATTGAATCGGCTACCAAATCGCGGCGACACGCACTAGAGTTGACGCACACTAGTCTTATGGGCTATTCACTAGCGTGTAACGGATCGTTGCCGGATCTCGTTTACTCGTTTTGCGGCCCCGACCGTGTCCACCCAACCAGAGGACCAGACGACATGAAAGCCAAATCCAAGACCCCCCTGACCAAGAAGCAGCTTCTGATCGGCTCCACCGCCCTGGCCACCGCTCTGGCCGGTTCCACCGCGATGGCCGCCGGCAACGGCAACCCCTTTGCCTCCGAGTCCACCCACGCGGGGACCTTCCAGACCGCGGAAATGGCCTGCGGCTCCGGCCAGTGCGGCAGCAGCATGGACGACGACAAGGGCGAGGAAGAAGAGAAGGACGGCGCCTGAGGCCGCTGACAACGTCGCCGGCCAGCCTGGGCTGGTGACAACGACGACGGTCGGCGACGACAAACCGCCGCCGACCACCAGTATTCCCGTGCCCCGGCACTCGTGCCGGGGGACTTCGCTTTCCGGGAGGCCTGCCATGCGCCCCCAGTCCGCCAACCCCAACACGATCCACCACGTTCCCGTCGGCATCGGCCTGCGTCGCGGCCCGCTCATGCGCGAGATCGAGGAAACGCGTCCCGACATCGATTTTCTCGAGGTCGCCCCCGAGAACTGGCTGCGCTTCGGCGGGCCGGTCAAGGAACGCTTCAAGGCCCTGCTTGAGGACTACCCGCTCTACACCCACGGCCTGTCGCTTTCGATCGGCGGGCCGGCGGACCTCGACCTCGACTTCGTCGACGCCGTTGGCGAATTCCTCGATGAGTACCAACCGGCGCTCTACAGCGAGCACCTGTCGTTCTGCTCGGACAACGCGCACCTCTACGACCTAATGCCGATCCCCTTCACCGAGGAGGCGATCGACCACGTCGTCGCGCGCATCGACACGGTCCAAGAGCGCCTCGGCCGGCGGCTGGCACTGGAGAACGTCTCCTACTACTCGCCAGTCGAGTCCACCATGGACGAGCGGACGTTCATCCTCGAGATTCTCGAGCGCTCCGGCTGCGACCTGCTGCTCGACGTGAACAACGTGTTCGTCAACAGCGTCAACCACGGCTACGATCCCTACGCCTTCATCGACGCGATGCCCGCCGAGCGGGTGCGCTACCTGCACGTCGCCGGCCACCATCAAGTCGAGGAGGACCTGATCATCGACAGCCACGGCGCGCCGGTCAGCGCCCCGGTCTGGGACCTGCTCGAGCACACCTATCGCCACGTCGGCCCGGTGCCGACGCTCCTGGAACGCGATTTCGACATCCCGCCGCTCGACGAGTTGATGGGAGAGGTCGCGCAGATCCGCCGCGCCGCCGAACGGGCGCTGGGCAGCAAGGCCGCATGATAGATGGGCAGGGCTTCAAGAAGACCCAGGAGGCGTTCACTCGGTACGTGCGCGATCCCGAGGGCAACCCGCCGCCCCCGGGCAGTGACCCCGAACGCATGGGCTGGTACGCGACGATCTTTTTCAACAACGTCGACACCACGTTAGGCAACGCCTTCCCGGCACTGAGCGCCGGCCTGGGCGGGGACGACTGGCAGACCCTCACCCGATCGTTCTTCCGCGATCATCCGGCCCACTCGCCGATCCTGCGTGATCTGCCGGCAGCGTTCCTCGATTTTCTGCAAAGCCGCCCGGAACTCGCCGATTGGCAGCGTGAGCTGGCCACCTACGAATTGGTCCGGTTCGAACTGATCGCCGAAGACGCCGACCCACCTCCCGCCGACCTCGACCCGGATGCCAACCTGCTAGCAGGCCGCCCGGTGGTCTCCTCGCTGGTCCGGCTAATGGTGACCGCCTATCCGGTCGATCGAATCGCCGCGAGTCTCGAGTCCGGCCACACCCCGTCGATAGGGGCAGTGGGCATGCACCACCTGGCCCTGCACCGCGACCGACAGGGGGCGCCATTCGCCCTCGACCTGTCGCCTGGCAGCGCACAACTCCTGCTCGCCCTGATCGAGGCCGACGGCCGCACCGGATACGAGACGGTGCACCACTTGGCGAGCGTCTTCGACCACCCGCTCGACGACCTGCTGCGCTTCGCCGGCGAACAACTCGACCAATGGCGAGAACAGGGCCTGCTGCTCGGGGCACGCCCACCGGACTGAACCGATTCACCATCACCAACCGTCATGTCCGTTTCCAGGGAGGGAAATGCATGTCCATTACCGATTGGCCGGCCACCGAGCGGCCACGCGAACGCCTGCTGGCCCGAGGGCCGGCAAGCCTATCCGACGCCGAATTGCTGGCGATCTTCCTGCGGACCGGGGTCACCGGCCGCTCGGCCGTGGATCTCGCCCGCGATCTGTTGTCGCACTTCGGCTCGATCAGCGCACTGCTCAATGCCTCGCGACAAGATTTTTCCCGAGCCCGCGGCCTTGGCGATGCCAAGTTCTGCCAGCTGCAGGCGGTGCTTGAACTGGCACGCCGACACTTCGCCGAGGAACTGCGCGTCGGGCCGGACATCGCCAGTCCGCAGGCCGTGTTCCGGTTCCTGCAAGCCGAGCTCGATGGCGAAACGCAAGAGGTCTTCGGCGTGCTTTATCTCGACAACCGCCACCGGGTGCTCGCCTTCGAGCGCCTGTTCTTCGGCACCATCGACCAATCGGCCGTCCACCCGCGCGAAGTGGTGCGCGCCGTGATGCGTCACAACGCCGCGGCGGTGATACTCGCCCACAACCACCCCTCCGGCGTCGCCGAACCCAGCAGCGCCGACCGGCGCATCACCGAGCGCCTGCGCGACGCGCTCAACCTCATCGACGTGCGCCTGCTCGATCACGTGGTGGTGGGCCGCCCCTGCATCTCGATGGCCGAGCGAGGCCTACTGTAGGAGCGGCTTTAGCCGCGAAATGCAGAGGTGGCTCCCCATCCGATCGTGCCTAAAGGCGCTCCTACGGCCACCACACCCCTGTAGGAGCGGCTTTAGCCGCGAAATGCCGCAACGACACCCGATCCCATCGCGCCTAAAGGCGCTCCTACGACACCCTATTGTGGGAACGAGCCCAGCTCGCGAAGGTCGCCCCAGCGGCCGTCCCGATCAAAACGCCACACATTATCCAGCCCTGGACTCGCGCGTCCCGCGCGATTCGTAACCAAGGGTCGCTCCCACACAGGGGTGCGTTTGAAAGCCGTGCCAGCGACACGCCATGCGAAGCTGTTGCATGCGCACATTTTTGACCCTATCGTTGGATTACGCAACATAGGAATCGTGACATGACCCTCGCCATCGCCACCAACAACGCCTCCAAAGACAGGGCCATGGTGCTGGCCAAGGCCCTGTTCAACGCCGGACGCGGGCTCAGCCTGAGCCAGACCCGAATCGGCCGGATCGTCGGCAAGAATCGCTCGACGATCTCCCGGTCCGGCATCGATCCGGAAAGCCAGAACGGCCAGCTGGCCCTGCTGCTCGTGCGCTGCTACCGCAGCCTGTATGCGCTGATGGACGGCGACGAGGAGCAGATGAAGCACTGGATGCATACGCCCAACCGGCACACCGGTGGCATCCCGGCAGAACAGCTGCTCTCCGTCGCCGGCCTGGTGCATGTCTGTGACTACCTGGACGCGATTCGCGGCAAGGTCTGACCGGTGCGGAATCTGTGGGAGGAATGCGGACTCGAAGGGCACATCGAGCCCGTCGACGGCACGCTGACGCGCATCGTCGAGAGCCAGGAGCAGGTGGCAACGACAGGCCTGGTGGATACCCTCGAGGAACAGGGCCTGCTCGAGGACATGCTGGATACGGCGAAGCCGCCGCCACGCCTCGGCAGCGAGGGGCTGCACTACCTGTTGATGACGCCGTTCCGCTACCCGCCGCTGCGACACGGCTCGCGCTTCGGGCGCCGATACGAGCCATCCATTCTCTACGGGTCCCTGTCGGCCGAAGCCGCCCTGGCGGAAGCCGCCTACTACCGGCTGGTCTTCCGCGCCGGCATGGAGACACCGCCCGCCTCACCGATCCGCAGCCGCCACACCCTGTTCCGGGCGAACTACCAGACCGATCGAGGGCTGCGGCTGCACCAGCCACCCTGCAGCGAGAAGCGCTCGATCCTGACCGACCCAGCCGATTACGCCGCCACCCAGGCGCTGGGCAGTGCCATGCGCGACGCGGGCGTGCTGGCGTTCGAGTTTCACTCCGCCCGCGACCCGCAGGGCGGCATCAATGTCGGCCTGTTCGAACCCACGGCACTGGCCTCCCGCGCCCCAACCGGGCAGGAGCAATGGTTATGCGAGGTGACCGGCGATCAGGTGACGTTCCTGCACCCCACCAGCCGTCGGATCGAGCGATTTCCCGCCACCACATTCCATGTCGACGGCCAGCTGCCGCAACCCGCTGTCTGAACGCGCGACCGCGGGACCCCCGAGTTTTGATGTCGGCTTGGTGCCGACGCCGGATCGGTACGGCGGCCAGGGCCGCCTTCGCGGGCAGGGCCCGCTCCCACAGTGGGGCGCCTTTGACCTGCGCTCAGCCGCTCGGCGGCGAACCAGACTCCATCCCCGTCCGCCAGTCGATCGGCGCCAGATTGTGCGATTCGAGGAAGGCGTTGATGCGCGAGAAGGGCTTGGAGCCGAAAAAACCGCGGTAGGCGGACAGCGGCGAGGGGTGGGGGCTCTTGATCACCAGGTGTTCGGGCCGGTGGACGTGCGCGGCCTTTTTCTGCGCCTGCGCGCCCCAGAAGACGAACACGATCGGGCGGGGCTGCTCGGCGAGCACGCGGATGGCCCGGTCGGTCAGCGCCTCCCAGCCCATGCCCTGATGCGAGGCCGGCTGGCCCGATGCGACGGTGAGCACGGCATTCAGCAGCAGCACCCCCTGGTCGGCCCAGTGGGTGAGGTCGCCGTTGCGGTTCTGGATGCCGAGATCGTCGGTCAGCTCCTTGAAGATGTTCAGCAAGGATTTCGGCAGCGGGCGCACGTCCCGGCGCACGGAAAAGCACAGTCCATTGGCGTGCCCCGGGGTGGGGTACGGGTCCTGGCCGAGGATCACCACCCGCACCTGGTCGAGCGGGGTGTGGTTGAAGGCGCGGAACCACTCGTCCGGTTTCGGGTGGATCACGGTGCCGCGCTTGCCCTGTTCCAGCAGCCGTTCGCGCAGCTGCTGCATCGGTGTATCGAGCAGCACCGGGGCGAGCGCCTCGCGCCACGCCGGCTCCATCTGGACGCGTTCGAGACTACTTTGAGTCATCAAGACCTCGAAAAACCGTCATGAGCCGCCCGAGCGCAAGGAGCCGCGGAGCGAGCGACGAGACATATCGGATAGATAGGCGAGGAGCGAGTGAGCACGCGACGCCGCGATCGGGTGGCGCAATAGGTTTTCATGGCATCAGCCGGTCGATTTTCCAGCCGTCGCCCTCGCGGACATAGGCGAATCGGTCGTGCAGGCGCGAGGCGCGGCCCTGCCAGAACTCCCATTCGCGCGGCACCACGCGATAACCGCCCCAGGCGGGATTGCGCGGCACTTCGCCCTCCGGGTAGCGCTCGGCCATTTCCTCGAAACGTGCCTCCAGTGCCTCGCGCGACTCGATCGCCGCGCTCTGGGTGGAGGTGATCGCCGCCAGCCGCGAGCCGCGCGGGCGCTGGCGGAAGTAGGCCTCGTTGTCCTCCTCGGACAATCGCTCGACCGTGCCGGCGACGCGCACCTGCCGATCGACCTCCGGCCAGAAGAAGGTGATGGCGGCGCGCGGGTTGGCGTCGAGCTCCCGCCCCTTGCGGCTGCGCGTGTCGGTGTAGAAGCACAGGCCGCGGGCGTCGAAATGCTTCAACAGCACGTAGCGCGCCGAGGGCCAGCCGTCGGCGTCGACGGTGGAGACGCACATCGCGGTGGGATCGAAGTTGCCCGCCTCGCGCGCGGCGATCAGCCAGTTGGCCAGCTGATCAACCGGGTCGGTGGCCAGGTCGCGGCGATGCATCTCGCCGTGAAGGTAGTCGCGCCGGTCGGCACGGTGGTCGAATTCGCCCGCCATGGGAGCTCCTGTTGCAACGTGTTTGCCGTGCGAGACTATAGGGAACCTCTGCACGGTTCGCCAACGACTCTGCGGGTCAGCCCCGGGTCCGATTGGACGAACCACATGCTTTAAGAAAGGACCACGGACGATGAACCGACCGCTGCACCTGTTCCTGTTCCACGGCCTCGGTGCCGACGGCGACGACCTCGCCCCGATCAGCGACCTGATCACCGAGCGCGTGCCGCTAACCGACTACCACTGGGCCGTGCACCGCCCCGATGCGCCGGTCTCGCCGGTGTCGCTCAACGGCGGTATGCCCATGCCCAGCTGGTTCGACCTGATCGCCGACAACGGTTCGATCGACGTCGACCGCGACAGCCTCGCGGGCATCACCGCCGACCTGCAGCAGGAGATCGCCGACCAGGTCGGTGACGACCCCTACATCCTGGGCGGCTTCTCGCAGGGCGGCGTGCTCACCGCCCGGCTGGCCCTGACCCTGCCGCGACCGCCGCTGGCCGCGATCATGCTCTCCACCTGGCTGGCCGCCCCCGAACAGATCGCCAAGCCCACCGATGGCCGCAACCCGGCCGTGTTTATCGGCCACGGCACGCACGACCCGCTGGTGCCGGTGCATGCCGCTAGCAAGCTAAATGCGTTTCTGCAGGACTGCGGCCTGAGCAATATCACCGAGCGGCACTACCCGGTCGAGCACGGGATCCTTCCTAACGAGTTGGACGACATCTCAGCTTGGCTAGGTGACACCCTGGCAAGATCCTCGTCCTAAGTAGTTAGGAACAACTGACATCACGGAACGCTTAAAAAAGAGAGGAAAGCTTGTCCAGACCAAAGATGAGCGAGGTCGCTCGCCTAGAGCTAATCGCGGAGGCAGTCCGCTACTGCCAGCGCGTTAGCACTCTAGGAATGCCACCCTCCGCATATTCAAAGGCGCTGCGTGAACCAGTCCATTTCCTCTGGGAGCGGAGGTTTGGTTCCAAGTTGGCGGCTGCTAAATATCGTTCACAAGCAGCCACCGGCCTTTCAACAGGGCAAAGCGAGATGGTCTACGACCACGCTGTCCCATTCGTCTATTTGCAACGAAGGCTTCTATCTCTTGAGACGATCACTCTAGGTTCCGTTCGCTCGACACTTGACCAATTCAACACAACCGTCTGGATAACGAAGAAAGAGGACAGGCTTCTAAACTCCGCAGGCCTCAACAGGAAAATGCCTGACAGCTGGGATGGAAAAGATCCGTTAGCCCGTTACAAAGCTGTGGGGATTACTCTCTGGCCTAACGCTGACTACGAAGGCGAATAACTACTAATTTCGACAGACTCGCTCACCAAAGCCACAAACATCCATTACCAAAAAATGGACGCTATCGCCTTGGCTGAACTATTCCCTAATGGATCAAGCAATCTTAAACGCATCCAGCGCCGCCACGGCCCGGGCTCGGAGCACTCCAGTAAGGCATACTCAATTTCCAGCGTAAGACCGGAGGTGACCGATGGACACCAAACAACTGCTCGACGAGGCGACGTCCCTCCCGGTGGAGGAGCGCGCGTTGCTCGTTGATTCCCTGCTCAAAAGCTTGAACCAGCCAAAGACCGAATTGGATGATCAGTGGGCGGAAGAGGCCCGCAAGCGGCTGGCGGAAATCCGGTCCGGCTCTGCCACCCCGATCGCTGGCGATGACGTGTTCCGCAACCTCTGGACCCGCTTGCGGGGATGAGGGTCGCTTTTCATCCGGCCGCTGCGGAAGAACTGGAAGTGGCGGCGGTGCATTACGAATCGCTCGAACCGGGACTCGGGCAGGATTTCGCGCTCGAAATACACTCGGCAGTCCAACGTGCCGTCGAGTACCCACAGGCATGGCCGCACCTGGACGAGACTGTCAGGCGGACATTGGCAAGACGATTCCCTTACGGCGTCATTTACACCCATGACGCCGACGAACTGCTGGTGTTGGCGATCATGCACCTGCACCGCCAACCGGGCTACTGGAAGGAAAGGCGCTGATTTTCAGCGCCGGTAGCGCCCCAGACGTTCAGACAATCTTAAACGCCTCCAGTGCCGCCCGCGCCGCCACGGCCCGTCCCCGCACGCGCTTGGGCGCGGTGCCGCCCGGCAGGTCGCGGGCGGCCATGGAGCCGTCGACGGTGAGCACGTCGAAGACGTCCTTTTCGATGTGCCCGGAGATGGCCTGCAGTTCGACCAGCGGCAGGTCGGCGAGATCGCAGCCCTGCTCGGTGGCGTGGCGCACGGCCTTGCCGACGATCTCGTGGGCATCGCGGAAGGCGACACCACGGCGGACGAGGTAGTCTGCCAGATCCGTGGCGGTGGAGAAGCCCTGGCGGGCGGCCTCGCGCAGGCGCTCGCGGTTGGGTTGGATCGCCGGGATCATGTCGGCGAAGGCCCGCAGTGAGCCCATCAGGGTGTCGACGGTGTCGAAGACCGGCTCCTTGTCCTCCTGGTTGTCCTTGTTGTAGGCCAGCGGCTGGCTCTTCATCAGGGTGAGCAGGGAGAAGAGGCTGCCGTAGACGCGGCCGGTCTTGCCGCGCACCAGCTCGGGCACGTCGGGGTTCTTCTTCTGCGGCATGATCGAGCTGCCGGTGCAGAAGCGGTCGGGCAGTTCGATGAAGTTGAACTGCGCCGAGGTCCACAGCACAAGCTCCTCGCTCATGCGCGACAGGTGCATCATCAGGATCGAGGCCGCCGAGAGGAATTCGATCTGGAAATCGCGATCGGAGACCGCGTCGAGCGAGTTCTCGCTGATGCCGTCAAAGCCCAGTTCGTTGGCCACCCAGTCGCGGTCGAGCGGGTAGGAGGTGCCCGCGAGCGCGGCCGAGCCCAGCGGCATGATGTTGATGCGCTTGCGGGTGTCGATCAGGCGCTCGACGTCGCGCTCGAGCATGTCGTGCCAGGCGAGCATGTGATGACCGAAGCTGACCGGCTGGGCGACCTGCAGATGGGTAAAGCCGGGCATGACGGTGTCGGCCTCGGCCTCGGCGAGATCCACCAGCCCGCGGCGCAGGCGGTTGGCCTCTGAGATGATCGCGTCGACGGCGCGACGGAGAAATAAGCGGATGTCGGTGGCGACCTGGTCGTTGCGCGAGCGGCCGGTGTGCAGCTTCTTGCCCACGTCGCCTATCGACTCGATCAGGCGCGCCTCGATGTTCATGTGCACGTCCTCGAGCGCCACCGACCAGGCGAAGTCGCCGCGCTCGATCTCGCCGCGGATGCCCTCGAGCCCGCGGACGATCCTCGATGCCTCGTCCTCGGTGATCACGCCAACGCGCGCCAGCATGCGGGCATGCGCGATCGAGCCGGTGATGTCCTCATCAAAGAGGCGCTGGTCGAAGCCGATCGAGGCGGTGAAGGCCTCGACGAAGGCGTCGGTGGGCTCGGAAAAACGGCCGCCCCAGAGCTTGGCGGCTGGCTTGTCGTCGCGATCGGTCATGGTGGTCCTCGACAATTAGGGGGTTCGCATCGACCCGGCCCTTCCCGGGCCGGCGCGAGAATGGCGCGAGTATATCGCAGCCCCCCACCCGCAGCCTGAGCCGCGCATGACTCTCGCGCACGACTCGCGCTCCTTTTCGCGCTCCTGTTCGCCGCGATTGTCCTGAGGCAAGATAGGACGCCCCGGCCATCGATGCGAAAGGAGTCGCCCGCGTGCAAAACCCGTCGCCCACCTCTCGCTTCGCCAACCCCGCTCGGGCCGACACCGCCCGGGACAACGCGCTGCTGCCGGCCGCTCTGCCGGCATTCTGCACCGCGCGAGTAATCCTGATCACCCTCGCGCTCGGTGTGGCGCTCTCCCTGCTTCTCTCGCTGGTGCCCGGGCTGGGCGCTGAGCGCTGGAGCCGGTTCGGCACGACGCTCTGGCTGGTCACCTGGATCGCGCTGGTGACGGTGGCCCTGCTCTGCGCGGCGCGAGCGTGGCTGCAACGCCTGCCGCTGGCAGCCCTCTTGACCACCGTGGTGCTCCTGCTGCTCGCAGTGACGGCCATCAGCAGTGTCGTGGCTTTCTCGGCCCTGCTCTCTGTAGGCTGGGAGTCTAACGAGACGGCGGCGCGATTCGTGCTGCACAACCTCGCCATCGCGTTGGTGGTCGGCTTGCTCGGCATCTGGGTGTTCTCGCTGCATCTGGCCAACGCCCGGCAGATCAACGCCGTGGCGCAGGCCGAGTTGTCCGCATTGCATGCACGCATCCGGCCGCACTTTTTGTTCAACAGCCTCAACACGGTGGCCGAGCTGGTCCACGAACGCCCGGAGGCAGCCGAACAGGCCGTGCTCGACCTCGCGCGCGTGTTCCGTGCGGCGCTAGCCGCCGACGAGCAGGTGACGCTGGCCGAGGAAATCGAACTGGCGCGGCGCTATCTCGAGCTCGAGCAGTGGCGCCTGGGCGAGCGACTGGTGGTCGACTGGCAACTCCCCGAGAAGCTGCCCGAGTTGCACCTCCCGGTGCTGACCCTGCAACCGTTGGTGGAGAACGCCGTGCGTCACAGCGTGGAACGTCAACAGAACGTCGGCCCCATCCGGATCGAGTGCCAACCCGGGCGGCACTCGGTCGGCCTGGTGATCGAGAACGACCGTATTCCGGGCGAGGCGCGCCACGGCAACGGCGTGGCGCTGGCGAACATCGCCGATCGGCTCGCGCTGGTGTTCGGCGAGTCGGCCACGCTACGGGCCGGGCCAGTGGACGGACGTTTCCGGGTCAAGCTGGTGATCCCACGCCCGACGCCCTCAGCCCGGGAAGAATCGGCCCGGAAGGAATCGGCCCAGGAGCAATCGCCCCGGGAGGAATCGACCTGATGCGTGCGTTGATCGTCGACGACGAGGCCCTCGCCCGGGGGCGCCTGCGCCGATTGCTCGACGGCATCGGCGGGGTCGAGGTCGTGGCCGAGGCCGGCAATGCCGTCGAGGCGCGCGAGGCGATGCGCACCGTGCCGGACCTGGTCTTCCTGGACATCGAGATGCCGGGCGAGGACGGGGTCCGGCTGGCGCATCGATTGCGCGAGGCGGACCCGCCGCCCGCGATCATCTACACCACGGCCCATACCGACCGGGCACTCGCGGCCAGCGAGACCGCCCCGGCCGGCTACCTGCTCAAGCCGATCGAAGCGGAATCGTTGCGCGCGGCGATCGACCGGGCTGCCCGACCCACGCGCTGCCAGCAGGCCGAGCGGCCGACGCTGAGCGTGCGCCTGGGTCGAGAGGCGTTGTGCCTGGGCGCCGAACACCTGGTCGCGGCACTCGCCGAGGACAAGGCCACCCGCCTGTATTTTCTCGACCCGGCCGACGGCCGGCGACGCGAGGCGTGGATCGAGGCGAGTCTCAACGAGCTGGAGGCACGCTTCGAGCGCTGCCTGCTGCGGCTGCACCGCAACAGCCTCGCCAACCCGCGCCACCTCGTTTCGGTCACGCACGAGGGCGGCCTCCACCACGGTCACCTGCGTCATCTCGACACCCCGCTGACGATCAGTCGGCGCGCCTGGCGCACGGTGCGCGCGGCGTTCGAAGGCTCCGAACCCGGGCCTTGAGCGACGGCGTTACGGTCGCAACTGTGCGACACTGGTAATCGATGTCGGCGACACGAATCCCGTGCCGCTCGACCCCGCGTACCGATACCCGCCGCTTGCCCACCCCGTGACGAGATGGGCGTCGCGCGGGTCAGGACGCAGTTGCCCTTGCCCGATTCGTGGCGCGATGGCGGGGCAGATTCCAGCACTGATCCAAGCGCAGACCAGCGGAGATCGACGATGAGGCAATGGTTCGAGGAGTTGTGGTTCCTGACCCTGGAGGCCGCCCCATGGCTGCTGCTGGGTCTCGTAATCGCCGCTCTGATCAAGGCTTTCTCCGACCGATTGGCCATAGCCCGCTTCTTGTCGGGCGAATCGACCGGCGCCGTGGTGCGCGCCTCCCTGATCGGGGCGCCACTGCCCCTGTGCTCCTGCGGTGTGGTGCCCGCGGTACTCGGCCTGCGCTCGGCGGGCGCCGGCAACGCCCCGTCGATGGCCTTCCTGGTCGCCACGCCGGAGACCGGGCCGGATTCGATCAGCGTCAGTTACGGCCTGCTAGGCCCCGTCTATGCCATCGCCCGGCCGATCGCCGCGGTCATTGGCGCGATCGTGACCGGGCTGGTCAGTGGGCGCTTTGGCGGCGCGACTCCGACCCTCGGAGCCGAGACGGGCGGTTGCTGTGGCGGCGAGGCATCCACGAGCTGCTGCGACTCAACCCCCGCCCCGACGACCGGGACTTGTTGCGACGGCGAGAAGACGCACGGCGACGCCGGCGATGAACCGGCGACACCGCGCACCGGCAAGCGGCTTGCCCACGGCTTCGAATATGCCTTCGGCCAGGTGTTGATCGACATCGTGCCGTGGATGGTATTCGGGCTGGCGATCGCGGCCACCGCGGTGGTACTGATCCCCGCAGGCTTCTTCGACCAGCCCTGGGGTATCGTGGGCAGTTACCTGCTGATGGCGGTGATCGGCGTGCCGATGTACGTCTGCGCGACCGCCTCGACTCCGATCGCCGCCGGGCTGCTGGTGGCAGGCATGTCACCGGGGGCGGCGCTGGTGTTCCTGCTCGCCGGCCCGGCGACCAACATTGGCACGCTCGGCATTCTCCGGCAGCACTTTGGCACCCGACGGATCGTCCTTTACCTCGCCACCGTCATCGGCTCGGCGCTGATCGCAGGCATCGTGCTCGACCTGCTCTGGGCACGGTTCGACTGGGCGCTGCCGCAATCGGCACCGACCGGCCATGCCATGGCGGGCAACGGGATCGCCGTGGCCGCGCTGGTGGTGCTGGTCCTCGCGACACTGTCCGCCTACTGGCGCCGGTATCGAAAACGCCAGACGCCAGGGGAGGGAGCCTGTGGCCGTTCGGAAGACCGGGATGGATGTCAGTGATCGGCAAGAGGTCACCTTGGGGCTGATCAGCGACACGCACGGTACGCTGGTCCCCGATCTCCTGCCCTTGCTGGCCGAATGCGACGTGATCGTTCACGCCGGCGATCTGCTCGATCCCGACGAGTTGCGCCAGCTCAACCCGCGTTCCGGCCATGTGGTGGTAGTGCTCGGCAACAACGACACAGTGGCCCAATGGCCCACGGGATACGACTCGATGCTCGACTCGCTCCCCGAGCAGGCCGAGATCGCGCTGCCCGGCGGGCTTCTGGTGGTCGAACACGGCCACCGGGTCAACCCCGCCCGCACCCGCCACCAACGGCTGCGCGCGCGCCATCCCGAGGCCCGCGCGATCGTCTACGGCCACACCCACCGGCGAGTGATCGACACCGACGAGACGCCCTGGGTGCTCAACCCGGGTGCCGCCGGGAGGCAACGCGCCTTCGGTGGCTCGGGTTTCCTGCGGCTGACCGCCTCGCGTGAGGAATGGCGCGTCGAGCCGATCACCCTCCCCAAGCACCCGCGCGGCACGTACACTTCGGCCAACCGACAACCCGAAGGGCGGCCATGACGAAGGTACTGGGCGTGGGCATCGCCACGCTGGACATCATCAACGAACTCGACCACTACCCCGCCGAGGACAGCGAGCAGCGGGCCCTGGCACAGCGTGTCGAGCTGGGGGGCAACGTCGCCAACAGTCTGCGGGTGTTGCGCCAGCACGGTCATCCCTGCGATTTCGCCGGCGTGCTGGCGGACGACCCCGACGGCCGTCGCATCGCCGATCTGTTGGAACGCTACGGCGTGGACACGCGTCACGCCCATCACGTCGAAGGTCACGCGCCGACGTCCTACATCACCGTCAATCGAACGACCGGCAGCCGCACCATCGTGCACCACCGCGACCTTCCGGAGTTCGACCTGGGGTCTTTCATGACCCTCGACCCCAGCGCCTACGACTGGCTGCATTTCGAGGCACGCGCCTGCGACGAAACCGCCGCCATGCTTGCGCTTGCCCGGGCGCAGGTCACCGACCAACCGATCTCGCTGGAAGTGGAAAAGGACCGCGAGCACCTCGACCAGCTGTGGTCGTTCCCCGACGTGATCTTCTTTTCCCGAGCCTTCGCCAACGGACGCGGCTTCGACGGGCCGAACGCCTTCCTCGGCGAGGCGCGCCGCTGGGCGCCGCAGGCGATCCTCGTGCTGGGCTGGGGCAGCGCCGGGGCGTGGCTGTCGATCCCCGATGCAAAACAGCCCGCTCATGTTCCGGCGCAACCGGTCGATACCGTAGTTGACAGCATCGCTGCCGGGGACACGCTGATCGCGGGCTTCATCCACGCGCGGTCGCTCGGGTCGAGCGCACTGGAATCGCTGGAATTCGCCGCCCGCCTGGTCGAACGCAAGCTGACACAGACAGGACTGGCGGGGCTGGGCGACGACGATCCAGCCAGCAACCCGCGGCTGCTCTGCCGGCTGGAGGACCTGGATGACCTCGACGCCATCGGGGTCTGGCCAAAGGCCTGGCCCGGCCGCCAGCGCCAGGGCGCGGCACCTGTCATCGTCGCCCGCGAGGGCGACCGTGTCTGCGCCTGGCGCAACGTGTGCCCGCACAACGGCTCGCCACTCGCTCGCGGGCGCCACGACTTTCTCCAGGCGCACGAGGGTCGCACTCGACTGCGCTGCAACGTCCACGGCGCCTACTTTCGCCTGGCCGACGGCGTATGTATCGCTGGCCCTTGCGAAGGCCAGCGACTGGAACCGGTCAAGTTGCAGCGAATCGACGACCACGTTTATTTGGCAGACGGGCCGACTGGGGCAGACGAGCCGCCACGGGGATATTGAGATCGGATGAAGGTATTCCACCAAGACATCACGCACTGGCTGGAAGACTGGCCCGAGCCACTCATCGGCCGGGACGCGGACGACCGGTTGCAGCCGATCAACCGGGCGGCCCGGTCAATGCCGCAGGACGGCCAGTGGGAGCGTTTGCTCGAGGCGGTTGATAGCCACTCGCCGCCCCGGCTGATCAGCCACGCGGTCGGCGAACGCCAGTACGTCTACCGGCACCAGTCGCTGGGCGCCCACCCGGACCCCGACGCCGACCTGCGCGAGTTGCACCTGCTCCGGGACGTGACTCGCGAACAGCGCGCACGGGCGGAACTGGCCGAGAACGAACGCCTGGTCCGACTATTGATTGACGCCTGCCCAGACGTGATCGTGATCAAGGACGCAGCCGGCCGTTGGCTGCTCGCGAATCAGTCCGCGCTCGATCTGTTCCACCTCGAGGGTCTTCCCTGGTGGGGACGCGACGATGACGCGCTCGCCGAACTGACCGACCCGGGATTCCGTGACGTGTTCTACCACTGCCGGCAATCCGACCACCGGGCCTGGGCGGCGCGAGAGAGCCGGCGCACCACGGAAGTGGTGATCTCGATGACGGGTGAAGAGCATGTCTTCGACGTGATCAAGCGCCCGGTCTTCAATGCCGACGGGGCGCGCCATGCGCTGATCGTCATCGCCCGCGACATCACCACCCAGCTCAAGACCCAGGCGGAATACGAGGATCTCGCGATCCACGACGAGCTCACTCACCTGTACAACCGGCGCTTCTTCCAGATCGAGGCCCAGCGACGGCTCGAAGAGTTCGGACGCGAGAATCGCGGTGCGGCGGTGGTGATGCTGGACATCGACCGTTTCCGGACGATCAACGACTGCCACGGCCACGACCCGGGCGACCAGGTGATCCGACAGACCGCCGACCGGCTGCGCGAACTCGGCGCACGCCAGGACTGGCTGGTCGCGAGGCTCTCCGGCGACGAGTTCGCCATCCTCGCCGGCGATCTCGATGCGCGCGACGGACTCGAGGTGATCGGCCACGAGCTGCGCGAGCTGATGCGCCGATCGTTCGAACTCGAGACCAGCCACCTCAGCCTGACCGCCAGCGGCGGCATCGCCTACTGGCCCGCGCACAGTCGGCACATCTCCCAGCTGCTCAGCCAGGCCGACGCGGCCATGTTCGAGGCGAAGAAGAACGAGCGCGAGCCGGTGGCCGAATTCAGCCCACGTCTGTCCGAGCGGCAGCTCTGGCGTTCGGAAATGCTGGGCGCACTGCGCGAGAGCCTGGAAAACGACCGCTTCCACCTGGTCTACCAGATCCAGCAGGACGCCCTTGGCCTGGCCGTCACCGGGGTCGAGTCCCTGTTACGCTGGGACGCGCCGGACCCGCAGCTGCAGTGCGGACCACAGGAGTTCATCCCGTTCCTGGAGCAGTCCGGCCTGATCGTCGAGGTCGGCGGCTGGGTGATGACCGAGTCGGCCTGCCAGGCGGCACGGTGGGGTCGGGAGACCGGCCAGCCGGTCACGGTGTCGGTTAACGTCTCCAGCGTGCAGTTGCACGCGCCGTGCTTCGCCGACCGGGTGGCCCGGGCACTGGAAATCTCCGGACTGCCGCCGGCCTTGCTGGAACTGGAACTGACCGAGTCCGCGCTGGTCCATGATCCGGAGCAGGCCGCGACGACGCTCGGCGCCGTGCGCGACCTGGGCGTGCGACTGGCGCTGGACGACTTCGGCACCGGCTATTCGTCGCTGAGCTATCTCAAGCGGTTCTCCTTCGACCGGCTCAAGATCGACCAGGGGTTCGTACGCGACATTCTCGGCGACCGCAACGATCTGGAAATCGTCAAGGCGATCATCGCCATGGGCAACGCCTTGTCGCTGGAGATCATCGCCGAAGGCGTCGAAACCACCGATCAACGCGACCTGCTCGACTCCCTGGGTTGCCATTCGTTCCAGGGGTACCTGATCGGCCGGCCCGCCTGCGCGGAAACCATTCGTCCACTGCTGGGCGTGCGCCTGCTTTGAACCGAACACGCCATTGACACGAGGCCAGACTGCGATGACCACGCGTGCAAAATGGATCGAGGATACGCTGAGGGACACCCTTGCCCCGAGCCACCTGGAACTCACCGACGAGTCCGATCAACACGCCGGCACCCGGGTGGAGAGCCATTTCCGGGTGGTGGTGGTCAGCGACCGCTTCGAGGGGCAGACCCTGATCAAGCGACACCGGCTGACACAGGACCCGCTCAAGCCCGCCTTCGCCGAAGGGCTGCACGCCCTGGCGCTGCACACCTACACGCCCGACGAGTGGGCGGAACGCGGGGACGCCCCCGCCTCGCCGCCTTGCGAGGGCGGCGACCGCTAAGGAAAACACAGCCGAAGCCATGCCGCCGACGGCCTGGCGAGTCGCTCGAGAACAAGGCGCGCCAATACCGCCGTGGTCACGTCAAGACGACGCGATACCACGATTGGGGTGACCCGAGGCGGCGGGCTGGCAAGCCTGGACTCGATCCCTCGCCCACCCCAGCCCAGTCCCGAGTAAACCCTCCGGATTCGTTTACAACCCTGTGGCGACCGACTAGGCTCAGCCACATTCGCCGCGCCAAGCCCATGCCCCGAGATCCGGGGCATGGTCGTATCCGGGCATGTGCGGCCCGTTTCCCATACCGATCCGTCCATCCATCTGGAGTGTCCAATGAATACCCGCCCGTTGCTACTGACCCTGACCACCCCACTAATCCTGGTCCCACTCGCCGGTCAACCGGTGCTGGCCGAAGAGGCCGAGGAAGGCTGGTCGGGTTCGGCCGAGTTCGGCGCCTCGATCACTACCGGAAACACCGACTCGTCAACGATCGACGGCAAGTTCAAGCTGGGCTACCTGACCGGTCCGTGGACACATCGCTTGCGGCTGGAAACGCTCCAGTCTAGCGAAGAAGGGGAGGAGACCGCCAACCGGACCCTCGGCGAGTTCGAAAGCAACTACGCCCTGAGCGAACGCGACTACCTGTTCGGCGTGCTGCGCGGCACCCACGACGAGTTTTCAGGCTACAAGTACCAGTCCAGCATCGCGGCGGGTTATGGTCGCAAGCTGTGGGTCTCCGACCGGGGCTTCTGGGATGCCGAGATCGGTCCGGGTCTGCGGGTTTCCGAGACCGATACGGGCGAGCGCGAGACCAATGCGATCGCCCGTCTGTCGAGCGGCTTCGAATACCGTTTCTCGGATTTCGCGAAGTTCAGTCAGGACGTGACCGTGCTTGCCGGCCAGGACAACACCGAAATCGAATCGATCACCGGGCTGACCTCCTCGCTGACCGAAACGTTGGCCATGAAGCTCTCCTACACCGTCCTGCACAACACCGATGTGCCGGCGGATACCGAGGAAACCGACACCTACACCTCGATCAACTTGGTCTACAAGTTCGACTGATCACGGCCGGTTCCGGCCGGCTAGTTCGATCGGCCACGCCGATACGCAAGAGAAGGCCCGGTGGCAAGGTTCACCGGGCCTTCCTCGGTTCGGACGAACGGGTCAGGTCAACCCGACAGGACCATCACCCCGTCGATCTCCACCTCGGCGCCCTTGGGGAGGGCGCGCACGCCGAGTGCCGCCCGCGCCGGGAACGGCTCACTCAGATACTCCTTCATGATGCCGTTGACGGCCTCGAAGTGAGACAGGTCCGGCAGGTAGACCTGCAGCTTGACCACGTCCGCGAGCTCGCCACCCGCGGCGCGGCAAACGGCCGCGAGGTTATCGAACACCCGCCGGGCCTGGGCCTCGATCCCGCCCTCGACCAGGGTCATGCTGGCGGGGTCGAGGGCGATCTGCCCGGAGAGATAGACGGTGTCGCCGACCCGCACGGCCTGCGAGTAGGGGCCGATGGCGGCCGGGGCGTCGTTGCTGTGGATGATTTCGCGTTGGCTCATGGTCTCTCCGTGAAAGGTCAGTGGCGCGAGACGCGCACCACATCACGCAGTTGCTTGATTGAGCGCATCACCCGGGCCAGATGGATCCGGTCGGTGACGCGCACGGTGATGTCGATGATGGTGAGGTTCACGTCGCGGTCGTCGAAGCGGACGTCGTCGATGTCCGAGCCGGCATCCGACACCGCCGCGGCGATGCGGGCCAGGCCACCGCGGACATTGTTGGCCTGGATGCTCATCTGCGACTGGTACTCGCCGGAGGGCGGCTTTTCCCAGTCGACCGCCAGCCAGCGCTCCGGATGCTCGCCGGCATCGGCGGCGTTGGAGCACCCTTGACGATGGACGACGATGCCGCGCCCAGTGCTCAAAAAACCAACCACCGAGTCCCCCGGCACCGGGTGACAGCAGCCGGCAAAGGTCACCACCAGCCCCTCGGTCCCGCTGATGATCACCGGCGCCTGTTCCGGCGCGGCTCGCCCGGCGCCCTGTTCCGAGTCGGCCATGCCGGCCTCGGCCTTTAGCAGGCGCACCACCAGCGGGGCCATGCGATTGCCGAGCCCGATCTCGCGCAGCAGGTCGTTGAAGCTTTCCTGGTGGTATTCGCTCAGCAGCGTGTCGACGCGACCTTCGTCGAGCTGGTCGATGTCGCAGCCCTCGGCGGTCATGGCTTTCGACAGCAATCGATAGCCGAGCCGGATCGCCTCGGCGTCCTGCAGGTGCTTCAAATAGGCCCGGATGTTCGCACGGGCACGGGCAGTGACCACGAACGACAGCCAACTCGGGTTGGGGACCGCGCCGGGCGCGGTGATCACCTCGACAGTCTGGCCGGATTCCAGTGGTGTCGACAGTGGAGCGAACCGTCGGTCGATCTTGCAGGCAACACAGGTATTGCCGACGTCAGTGTGAATCGCGTAGGCGAAGTCCACCGCCGTGGCCCGGCGCGGCAGCTCGATGATCTCGCCCATCGGGGTGAAGACGTAGACCTCGTCGGGGAACAGGTCGACCTTGACCGACTCGAGGAATTCCTGCGGATTGCCGGCCTTTTGCTGGATCTCCAGGAGATCGCGCAGCCATTCGCGGGCACGGGTCTGGGTGACCGATCCCTGATCTCCCTGGGCCTTGTAGAGCCAGTGCGCCGCGATACCGGACTCGGCGAACTGGTGCATCTCGTGGGTACGAATCTGCACCTCGAGCGGAATGCCGTGCGGCCCGAACAGGATGGTGTGCAGCGACTGGTAGCCGTTCGCCTTCGGGATCGCGATGTAGTCCTTGAAGCGCCCGGGCAGCGGCTTGTAGAGATTGTGCACTATGCCCAGCGCCCGGTAGCAGTCGTCGACCGAGTCGACCAGCACCCGCACCGCAAACACGTCGAACACTTCCTTGAACGAGAGGTGCTTGGACTGCATCTTGCGGTAGATGGAATAGGGACGCTTCTCGCGCGCCAGGCTGTCAGCGATCAGCCCCTCGTGGGAGAAGCGCTGTTCGAAGCGCTCCTGGATGCCGGCGACGATCTCCTTGCGGTTGCCGCGCGCCCGTCGCACCGCCTCGCTCAGCACGCGGTGGCGCACCGGGTGGAGCGAGGC
>JAFGUH010000179.1 GCA_016938615.1 Halothiobacillaceae bacterium
ACGGCCATTGCGCGG
This sequence comes from Halothiobacillaceae bacterium, assembly GCA_016938615.1. Lineage (GTDB taxonomy): Bacteria > Pseudomonadota > Gammaproteobacteria > Halothiobacillales > Halothiobacillaceae > Guyparkeria. The sequence goes on from JAFGUH010000179.1 coordinate 16, forward strand.
CGCACTGCGCCTTGCATCTGGACGCCTGGCGACCCGCAGAGGCGTTGGATATTCGTGCAGAGGTTCCTTAAGGGTTTTCCCCGCGCTTCGATTCGTTCGGCGTCGCTGCTAGGATTCGTCTCTTCCCACCGACGCGCGAGGGTGTCCCGATGAACGACCGTTCCGACCAGCGAACCGAGTCCGACTCCGAGGAGGAATTCGAACCCGGTATTGGCGACCCGTATCGGTTCGAGGCGCCTTCGCGGCAGCCGGGCTTTGCCCGGGCCTCGAAGGTCATGCTTGTGCTGGGCGCGATTCTGACCGTGGTGGGCGTGGTCGGCGGACTGGGCCCGATCGTCTTTACCAGCGGGGATGACAAGCGCCAGTTCATGGACCTCCTGATGCTCGCGCCGGCTGGAGTGGTGCTGATGTTCACCGGGATCACGGGTTGGGTCATCGCCGGGGGACGCTGATCCGGTATCTCGCAGCGGCGCGCGACCGTTGACGAGGGTGCCCGTACCCCTTTTCAGCCGAAAAACGGGGTGAGCCCTTCAGCAAGATCTGCCCGAGTCCGACATCACGCCGTGCCCCTTGACCCGGGCAGAGGCAAGGCGCTCCTCCGCTGCGAGAGCGTCACTCTCATTACCCGAACGACAACGCCGTCGATGCCTCCGCAAGGCGCGCCCGGCTAGGTGTGGCAGTCGTTCCGGCCTTGCGTCGTTCGGCGCTTTCCGGTGCGAAGGGGTGCCACTGGCACGCCATTTCGGGGCACCCATGTGCCGCATTGCGTTGTCTTGACGCGGCTATTGGCGCGCGGGCGACATCGCGCCTTGATCAAGGACGATTCGCCCAGCCTGAAGTGGCTTCGGATTCGTGCCGACTCGTCCTTGACCGCCGCTGATATCGAGCATGGCCGGAGCCGAGCGCGCAAACAAAAACCCCGGGCCGAGCCCGGGGTTTCGTGTCGTCTAGGGTCGCTTTCGGCGATCAGGAGGCGCGCGGCACGCGAACATCCTCGACCAGTTCCTGAATCTCTGCCGGCGGCGGGGAGGTCATCTTCGCGACGAGGATCGCGACGATGAAGTTCACCGCGGCACCGATGGCGCCGAACGACGTCGGGTTGATGCCGAACACCCAGTTCTCGCGGTTGTCCGGAAGCATGTTGGTGTCCGGGATGAAGAACCAGCCCTTGTACCAGAAGATGTACAGGAGGGTGATCGTCAAACCGGCCAGCATGCCCGCGATCGCGCCCTGCTTGTTCATGCGCTTGGAGAATATCCCCATCATCAGCGCCGGGAACAGCGAGCTCGCCGCCAGACCGAAGGCCAGTGCCACCACCTGGGCGGCGAAGCCCGGCGGGTTGAGGCCCAGGTAACCGGCGATGATGATCGCCACGGTCATCGAGATCCGGCCGGCCATCAGTTCGCCCTTCTCGGAGATGTTCGGGGTGAACACGCCTTTCAACAGGTCATGCGAGATGGCCGACGAGATTGCCAGCAGCAGGCCGGCCGCGGTCGATAGCGCGGCGGCGATACCCCCGGCGGCGATCAGGGCGATGACCCAGTTCGGCAGGTTGGCGATTTCCGGGTTGGCCAGCACCATGATGTCGCGGTCGACGGTCAGCTCGCTGCCTTCCCAGCCGTACTCTTCCTCGGCCATGGCCGCGAAGTCTTCGTTCTTGTCGTTGTAGTACTGGATGCGACCGTCGCCGTTCTTGTCTTCCCAGGACAGCAGGCCGGTGGTCTCCCAGCTCTTCATCCACTCCGGGCGCTCGGCGTAGAGCAGATTGCCCTCCGCGGCGCCGATCTGGTCGGTGTCCTGCACCGTCTTGAGCGTGTTCCAGATCGCCATGGCGCCGACGGCGGGGGCGGTGGTGTAGAGGATGGCGATGAACAGCAGGGTCCAGCCGGCCGATTTGCGGGCGTCACGAACGCGCGGGACGGTAAAGAAACGCACCAGCACGTGCGGCAGACCGGCGGTACCGATCATCAGCGCGAGGGTCAGCAGGAAGGTATTCATCAGGTCCGGCGTGCCGGTGTACTCGGCGAAACCGAGGTCGACAAGGACCATGTCGAGCTTCTGCAGCAGGTACTGGTTCGAGCCGTCGGTCAGCTCCGCGCCGGTGCCGATCTGCGGCAGGAAATGGCCGGTCAGCTGCAGGGAGATGAACACGGCCGGGACGGTGTAGGCGAAAATCATGATCACGTACTGCGCAATCTGCGTGTAGGTGATGCCCTTCATGCCACCGAGTACCGCGTAGACGAACACGATGCCCATGCCCGCGAATAGGCCGACCTCGACCGAGGTCTCGAGAAAGCGCGAGAAGGCTACGCCCACACCCTTCATCTGACCGATGACGTAGGTCAGGGAGATGACCAGCAGGGCGATGACGGCGATGACGCGCGCGGTCTTGGAGTAGAAGCGGTCACCGATGAATTCCGGCACCGTGAACTTGCCGAACTTGCGCAGGTA
>JAFGUH010000180.1 GCA_016938615.1 Halothiobacillaceae bacterium
CATCATCTCGAGGACATGGCGATCTCCTCGACCGTCCGCGCGCTGCTGCTCGCCGGGGTGCGCGCGACCATCCTGTTCGATCAGGTCGGCGGCCGGCGCTGGCGACTGCTGTTCATGCGTGGCAAGTACGTCGAAGGCGCCCGGCGGCTGTTACGGACGATGTGATGTGCCGTCGAGGGCCGAGGGCGTAAGGCAGAGGACAGATGAAAAAGAAAAAGGCGAACCATGGCGGTTCGCCTTTTCCGTTGCGGGTCAGATCCGCAGGTGCTTGCGTAACTGGTACTGCCAGATGAAACCGATCACCGAGAACACCGCGAACACGCAGGCGGAAATCGCCCAGAACTCCCAGCCCTTGGGCTCGATGCCCCCGATCGAGTATTCGATGTACAGGCCGGTGCCGATGCCGGCAACGTAGTAGACCAGCCATTCGACGATCCGCCACCAGAACGATTTCTGACGACCCGGGGCGGCGACGCGAATCACCAGGAAGAGTCTCTGGTTGACAAACGGCAGGTTCGCCAGAACGAACAGGCCGATCAGGTAACTCGCGATAATCCAGTCGGCAATCATGCAGGCCTCGTGTCGATGGGGTGGGAGGTCGGGTTACAGGCCGAAGGCGCCCGCGGTCAGGGCGGTCAGGCCGGTCGGGTAGAGGCCCAGGATGAGCATGGAGGCCCCGCTGACGGCGAGCACGCCGCGCACATTGCCGTCCGCCTCGATCGCGCTCGTGTCGTCGGGGCCGTCGAAGTAGACCATCTTGACCGCTCGCAGGTAGTAGAACGCCCCGATCACCGCGGTGATCACCGCGAAGATCGCGAGCCACCACAGCCCGATCCCTACGACCGACTGCAACACGGCGAGTTTCGCCCAGAAGCCGAAGGTGAACGGGATGCCAGCCATCGAGAACATCAGCAGCAGGAAGACGAAGGCCATCACCGGGCTGCGACTATTGAGCCCCTTGAGGTCGTCGAGGCTTTCGGCCTCGAAGCCCTGCCGGGCGAGCAGCAGGATCATGCCGAAGCCCCCGACGGTCATCGCGGCATAGGCGATGGTGTAGAACAACGCGGCAGCATAGCCCTCGTTGGTGCCCGAGAGCACGCCCAAGAGGATGAAGCCGACGTGACCGATGGTCGAGTAGGTCAGCATCCGCTTGAAGCTGGTCTGGGCGATGGCGACCACGTTGCCGATCGCCATCGACAGCATGGCCACCACGATCAGCATCGGCTGCCAGTCGGAAAGCAACGGCCCCATGCCGTCGACCAGCAGGCGCATCACCAGCGCCAGGGCGGCGATCTTGGGCGCGGCGGCGAGATAAAGGGTGACGGCGGTCGGGGCGCCCTCGTAGACGTCCGGGAGCCACATGTGGAACGGGGCGATACCCATCTTGAACACGGCACCGACGACGATCAGCACGACGGCCGCCTTGAGCGCCATCGAGTCCTCGCCACCGGCGACGCTCGCGGCGATCGCGGTGAGCGTCAGGTCCCCGGTCACGCCGTAGAGCAGCGACATGCCGTAGAGCAGGATGCCCGATGCCAGCGCACCGAGGATGAAATACTTCATGGCGGCTTCGGAGGCGCGGCCGTCGTCGCGCTTGAACGCCGTCATCGCGTACATGGCGAGCGAGAGCAGTTCGAGGCCGAGGTAGAGCAGCAACAGGTGGTTCGAGGAGATGGTGATCATCATCCCCAGCACACCGAACAGGGCGAGCATGTAGTACTCGCCCTTGTCGATGCCGCGCTGGCGCAGGTAGGTGCGCGACATCACCAGCACGGCGGCGACGAAGACGTAGACCGAGAGCTTCATCACGTCGGCCATCGGGTCGTTGACCACCATGTCCCCGAAGCTCATGCGCACACTCCCGTCCATCTGGAGCAGCGTGATGACGAACAGCGCGATCAGCGTCAGCAGGGACAGCGCGTAGCTGACCGACGGCCCGCGCTTGGGCAGGAACGGGTCGACGAGCAGGATCAGGCAGGCCATCGCCGCGAGGACGATTTCGGGCAGGACCGGTTGCAGGTTCAGTGAGGCGAGTGTCATAGGGAACGTCTTACAACTTGGTGGTCAGCGCCTGTTGCGCCAGGTTCTCGATCGAGGCGTGCATGACCTCGAC
>JAFGUH010000181.1 GCA_016938615.1 Halothiobacillaceae bacterium
CGTCGGCCTGCCCAATGTCGGCAAGTCGACTCTGTTCAACGCCCTCACCAAGGCCGGAATCCAGGCCGAGAACTATCCGTTCTGCACTATCGACCCTAACGTCGGCGTGGTGCCTATGCCAGATCCGCGGCTGGACGAATTGGCCGAGATCGTCAAGCCGGAACGGGTGCTGCCGACCACTATGGAGTTCGTCGACATAGCCGGCTTGGTGGCCGGCGCCTCGCAGGGCGAAGGCCTCGGCAACCAGTTCCTCGCGCATATTCGCGAGACCGACGCCATCGCCCAGGTAGTGCGATGCTTCGACAACGACGACGTGATCCACGTCGCCGGTCGTGTCGACCCGCTGGCCGATATCGAGATCATCAACACCGAACTGGTGCTGGCGGACATGGATACGGTAGACAAGGCGATCAAGCGTATCGGTCGCGTGGCGAAGTCCGGCAACAAGGAAGCGGTGGCGCAACTCGCCTTATGCGAGCGCTTGCAGGTGCATCTGGACGGCGGCCGGCCGGCCCGGTCGATGGAGCTCGACGACGATTCGCGCGCGCTGCTGCGCGAGTTGCACCTCATCACCTTCAAGCCCACGCTTTTCGTCGCCAACGTCAACGAGGACGGCTTCGAGAACAACCCTTATCTTGACCGCGTGCGTGAATACGCCGCCACCGAAGGCGCCGAGGTGGTGCCGGTGTGCGCTGCGATCGAGGCCGAAATCGCCCAGCTCGACGATGCCGACAAGGCCGACTTCCTGGCCGAGATGGGATTGAAGGAGCCGGGGCTCGACCGCGTGATTCGTGCTGGTTACCGTCTATTGGGACTGCAAACCTTCTTCACCGCGGGCGTCAAGGAAGTTCGGGCCTGGACCGTGCGCCAGGGAGCGACCGCGCCGCAGGGCGCCGGCCGCATCCATACGGATTTCGAGAAGGGTTTCATTCGCGCCGAAGTCATCGCCTACGAGGATTTCATCGCCTATGGCGGCGAACAGGGCGCCAAGGATGCCGGCAAGTGGCGCCTGGAGGGCAAGGACTACGTCCTGCACGAGGGCGA
>JAFGUH010000182.1 GCA_016938615.1 Halothiobacillaceae bacterium
CCTGGATTTCGCGCGGCCCCGCGACCAGCTGCCGGCGGCGAGCTGATGCCAGGTCCGCGGAGCGCGAATCGACTCGAGAGGGCGCCGGAGTCGGCTTGAAGATACACTGCCCCCTTTCCCCCGCGAGCGATATTCAGTTGTCACGGACGTCAGCACAGGTGCCGTTGGATTTGGTGGAGGCGGGATGCGGGCGGGGTGTGTAGGCGGAGCTGACGTCCGGAGCGCGAGAGCCGACCGGGGACGCGTAGTAGAGCGCGGACGAGCCAGGGGCCGCGCCAGGGCAGATCGGAAGCCGCCGCGGTGACGTATGCGCGCATGAGGTTATGCGCCAGGAGCTTGAGGAGCATCATGGCGTGGTTGGCTTCGAAATGGCCAGTGGGTACTTTCCCGATGCCGACGCCGTTCTTCAGCTCTGCAATGCGAGGTTCGATCTCGGCGCGGCCGTCGTACTGCTGGGCAATCTCCCAGGGGTCGCTGACGGTGTCGTTGGTGATGAAGACTTGGACGGTGTAGTCGAGGTGCGACCAGAGCTGGACCTGCTTGCCGGTATCTCTGTCACGACGACGCACCGCGATCACCCGGAAGCTGCGCCTTGCCTCCACCCATTCGTCACGCTGGAAGGTCAGCTCAGCAACCTGGACGGTTGGCTCACCGTCAGCGTCCTCATCGACCGTCGTCCAGTGCGTGGCCATCATCACCTCTCCAGCGAGGTCGGGGGTGAGCCGAGCCTTGACGACGAAGAGGGAGCCAGGAACATCATTGATGGCGCTCAGGATCCGCGTGCAGTCGGCGCCAGCGTCGATGCGGACAACCACACCCGTCTTGGCTGGGACATGGCTCACCACGCGGCTCACGTAGGCTCGAATCAACGAGGCGTCGTCGTCACCGAGGCCGGTATCGCCGGGACGAAGGCGAGCGCCGATGCACGTGCCCGTCTCCGCCACCATCGCCAAGATGGGGTGGTAGCTGCGGCGGCCGGGGTACCTGGGGTTGTACCCGAGCTCCGCTCCCTCTTGCTCCCCGAACAGAGGCTCGACGGTGGTGTCGATGTCGCAGTGGACTCGGTCCAGGCGCAGCGAGGACAGTGCATCGAGCCCGTGCTGCGCCATGATCAACTCGAGCTTCGCGTTCTCGAGAGAGTCCATGCGCGTGAGGTCGCGATACACGGTGTCGATACTGGGCACCGTGCCGCCGGCGAGCTCCACGAACAGAGGGTCGCCGGCGAGTCCTTCGAGCCCGAAGATGCGCTGCTCGCCAACGACGGTCGCGTCGATCAGGAGGCGCATCTGCGCGCTCATGGGGTACACAACGGCGTTGCCTGTCTTGAGCCCGTCGAATGCCC
>JAFGUH010000183.1 GCA_016938615.1 Halothiobacillaceae bacterium
CATCGAGGGGCTGTCGCCGGCGATCTCGATCGAGCAGAAGACCACCTCGCACAACCCGCGCTCGACGGTGGGCACGGTCACGGAGATCTACGACTACCTGCGTCTCTTATACGCCCGCGCCGGCATCCCGCGCTGCCCGGAGCACGACATAGACCTGACCGCGCAGACGGTCTCGCAGATGGTCGATCACGTAATGGAACTGCCCGAGGGTTCCAAGTGGCTGCTGCTCGCGCCGGTGATCGAGAACCGCAAGGGCGAGCACCACAAGCTGTTCCAGGAATGGCAGGCGCAGGGTTTTCTGCGGGTGCGCATCAACGGCACCGTCTACGAGATCGACGAGATCCCGACGCTCGACCCCAAGACCAAGAACACCATCGAGGTGGTGGTCGACCGCTTCAAGGTGCGCGACGACCTGGCATTGCGGCTGGCCGAATCGTTCGAGACCGCACTGCGGCTGGCCGACGGCCAGGCGATGGTGGTCTCGATGGATTCCGACGAAAGCCACGTCTTCTCCTCCCGGCACGCCTGCCCCAAGTGCGGCTATTCGCTGGGCGAGCTCGAACCGCGGCTGTTTTCTTTCAACAACCCGGTCGGCGCCTGCCCGAGCTGTGATGGCCTGGGCGTGAAGCAGTTCTTCGATCCGCAGAAGGTGATCATCAACCCCGAGCTGTCGCTGGCCGCCGGCGCGGTGCGCGGCTGGGACCGACGCAACGCCTACTACCACGCGCTGCTCTCATCATTGGCGCGCCACTACGACTTCGATCTCGAGACCCCCTGGGAGGAACTGCCCGAGTGCCTGCGCGAGATCATCCTGCACGGGTCGGGCAAGGAGAAGATCGCCTTCACCTACATCGCCCCGCGCGGCCGGGCGAAGGAACGCACCCACCCCTGGGAAGGCGTGCTGCCCAACATGTCGCGCCGCTACCGCGAGACCGAGTCGCAGGCGGTGCGCGAGGAGCTGGCGCGTTATATCTCCCAGCAGGCCTGCCCCAGCTGTCACGGCACGCGCCTGAACCGCGCCGCCCGGCATGTTTTCATCGACGGCCACAACCTGCCGACGGTGACCCGGTGGTCGATCGGCCATTCGGCGGGCTTCTTCGACGAGCTGGCGCTGGAGGGCGCGCGCGGCGAGATCGCCACGCCGATCGTGCGCGAGATCCGCTCGCGGCTCAAATTCCTCAACGACGTCGGCCTGAACTACCTGTCGCTCGACCGCAGCGCCGAGACGCTCTCGGGCGGCGAGGCGCAGCGTATCCGGCTGGCGAGCCAGATCGGTTCGGGGCTGGTGGGCGTGTCCTACATCCTCGACGAGCCGTCGATCGGCCTGCACCAGCGCGACAACGATCGCCTGCTGGGCACGCTCACCCACCTGCGCGATCTGGGTAACACCGTGATCGTGGTCGAGCACGACGAGGACGCGATCCGCGCGGCCGACTTCGTGCTCGACATCGGCCCGGGCGCCGGCGCGCACGGCGGTCAGATCGTCGCCCAGGGCACACCGAAGCAGATCGAGGCGACCAAGGATTCGCTCACCGGGCAGTACCTCTCGGGCAAGCGAGAGATCGAGGTGCCCAAGCGCAATCGTGCCGACGCCGAGCGGATGCTGACGCTGGAGGGCGCGACCGGCCACAACCTGGCCGGCGACCCGCTGCACATCCCGCTGGGATTGTTCACCTGCATCACCGGCGTGTCCGGCTCGGGCAAGTCGACGCTGATCAACGACACGCTCTACAAGATCTGCGCCCACCAGCTCAACCGCGCCAGCGCGACTGCCTCGCCGTACAAGAACATCCATGGGCTGGAGCAGCTCGACAAGGTGATCGACATCGACCAGTCGCCGATCGGGCGCACGCCACGCTCGAACCCGGCGACCTACACCGGGCTGTTCACCACCATCCGTGAGCTGTTCGCCGGCACGCAGGAAGCCCGCTCGCGCGGCTACACGCCGGGTCGGTTCTCGTTCAACGTCAAGGGCGGGCGCTGCGAGGCCTGTCAGGGCGACGGGGTGATCAAGGTCGAGATGCACTTCCTGCCGGACGTGTACGTGCCCTGCGACGTCTGCGGCGGGGCGCGCTACAACCGCGAGACGCTCGACATCCGCTACAAGGGCAAGACCATCACCGACGTGCTGGAAATGACCATCGAGGAGGCGGCCGAGTTCTTCGAGGCCGTGCCCAGCCTGCACCGCAAGCTGACCACCCTGATGGACGTGGGGCTGGGTTACGTGAAGCTGGGGCAGAACGCCACCACGCTCTCCGGCGGCGAGGCCCAGCGGGTCAAGCTCTCGCGGGAACTGGCCAAGCGCGACACCGGCCACACCCTCTACATCCTCGACGAGCCGACCACCGGCCTGCACTTCGAGGACGTCGCCCAGCTGCTCAAGGTGCTCTACCGCCTGCGCGACCACGGCAACACCGTGATCGTGATCGAGCACAACCTCGACGTGATCAAGACCGCCGACTGGATCGTCGACCTTGGCCCCGAGGGCGGCTCCGGCGGCGGGCGGATCATCGCCTCGGGCACGCCCGAACAGGTCGCCGAGGTGGAGGGCTCGTATACCGGGCATTACCTCAAGCGGATGCTGGCGCCGGCGAAGGCTTAGGGCACCCCTCGGGGTGGGGCCCGGGCCTCAGGTTGTAGGAGCGATTCGCCAATCTGAGCGCCCTGCGGCGCCAGCCGTTTCGCGGCTAAAGCGCTCCTACAGGAGCCGTCTACTCGAGCGTGCGCTGCAGGCTCTCGAGCACGTCGCGAGTCTTTTCCTTGGTCTTGTCGATCACGTCGGAAGTGACGTCCTTGGTGGCCTGCCACGCGCTGGAAGCGCCCGACTTGGTGCCCTTCCAGACGTTCGCGGCCGCCTGCTTGGTCTCGACCCACCAATCGTTGTCGACACGCGGGTAGTCACGCACCTCGGCCAGGTCGTCCTTGAGGAATACCGCATAGGACACCCGGTCCAGCCGATTGCCGGCACGCGTGGCCACGGAGAACTGGTCGACCTCGACGAAGCGCTTTTCGTCTTCCTCCACCCCGTCAAGATCGTCATCCAGCTCGATTACCAATCCGTGGACCTGCATGTTCTCGGCGACCAATACATCGTCCACCTCACCCGCCTGTCGATTGGCGTTGGCAGAGAGAAAGACCTCCGAGCCGATCAGGCCGTCCATCGAATAAAGCCCTTCGGGCGGTTCGGCCTGGACAGGCTGGAAGAACGTCATGGCGAGGGCGCCAGCCAACACGGTTTTCATTCGAGTCATGGAATCGATCTCGGTTGTCCTCAGGGAAAAATGTTAGGGAACCTCTACACATTCGACACAGTGCGAGCGCGTCACGCTTGGATCCCTCTTGGACCGAGGGAACGGAATCTCGTCTCCAAAGATGAAGCACTCGCCGTACTCGTCGATTTCCACGCGCTGGGTGGATTCGTCGCTGCCGCTCAGCAATTGTCACAGCGCATAGCGGCGTTTGATCAGTTGATCGTAGAGCAACTGTCGTTGCACTTCACCCATGGGACCGTCAATCAATCTTGATCTCGGCAAAGCCGCGCTGCGCGTAGGCAGCGGCAGTCACGAATGTGTTGCCGTTTTCGGCGATCGGCTCGATCGTTCGACCGGTATCAGAACTCGAATTCCATCTTCTGGAACACGCGCCCGGCGTTCTTGCCCGCCAGCTCGTCGAAGGTGTGCCAGTGCGAGAACTGGCTCTGGTCGAGCTCGTAGGCATCCTGCAGGGTGCCGCCCTCGTCGATCAGCTTGCCGATCTCGGTACGCAGGAACACCAGGTAGTCCTTGGTGTAGTGCTCGACCGTCTCCAGATCGGTCGGCCCGCCATGACCCGGGATGATGGTCTTGCCCTTGGCGACCTCGGCAAACTTGGGCCAGGTCTCGAGCCAGGCCTTGGTATCGGTGTACTCGAAGATCGGCAGCATGCGCAC
>JAFGUH010000020.1 GCA_016938615.1 Halothiobacillaceae bacterium
ACGCCCAACTGCTCTACAACAATCTTCTTGACGCGTTCTTCAACGGTGCTCATTCGTATCGAACCTCTTCTGGTACAAACACTGTTCGGTTAAACGTTTTGGCCCGGCAGTTCCGGGCCAACACTGACCGGCATTCTATTGAAAACCGCCGGGCAGTCCAAATAAAAATGGTCCGCCCCGATCTGGCGCCAGAAACGGCGGGACGATCGGCGTGAACGGACGGTTCTCCGGCCCGTGTAAGACCACGGTCTCCGACCCTCGAACCTCGCCTGTCGGATCCCGCCAGGGAGCAAGACAAAAAAATGGGCAGGCCGTTCCCGGGTCCGGGAACCAGCCTACCCGCAAACTCACCAGCAGGAGGAGTCACGCCAACGAAGAAGGGGGCATTCTCGTCGCGACTCGCGGCCTGAGACCGACACATGATTCAGGAGTTCCCCATGCAGGCAGAGTGTCCCGGGCTCAAGCGTCGTGCGAGACGGGGTGGTTGACTCGATCCACCCTCCTCGTCAACACGTGACGGGAAGAAGTATATCGGCCCATCATGCAAATGCAAACCCTTCGCATTACTTTTTGCGAAATGGCCGTTCGGGTCAGTGGAAATCGCGCGATCGGGCCGGCAATCGGCCCAGCCAATCGCTGTGATCGACCAGCACCCGGGCGACCAGGTGCGACACGCCTTCGCGCCGTTGCCACTGGCCCCGCACCTCCAGCAGACGAGCACCCACCACCACCTGTCGGTACTCGGCGACACGATCGGGCCAGACGATCACGTTGACCGTGCCGGCCTCGTCTTCCAGCGTCATGAACACCGTGCCCTTGGCGGTACCTGGGCGCTGACGCATGGTCACCAGCCCGCAGTAGCGCAGGTGCGCGCCGTCGTGGCGGCTGGCAAGCTCGTCGCTGCGGCGCAGGCGCAAGCGCCTCAGCCGGTCGCGCAGCAGGGCCAGCGGGTGGCCGTTCAGCGACAGGCCCAGTCGCTGGTAGTCGGCGAGGATGGTCTGCGCTGCGTCGGGCTTGGGCAGGTCGACGCCGGGCTCCGGCGCCATGCGATCGCTTGGCAGCCCTGCCTCCAGGGCGAGATCGTCGGGGATGCCGGTGGCCGCCCAGTGGGCAGCGTGACGGTTGTTCTCCAGCGAGGCGAAGGCGCCGGCCTGTGCCAGCGCGCGCCGATCACGGCCATCGAGCCGAGCGCGACGAACGCAATCGGCCACCTGACGGAAAGGCGCGGTTCGGCGCGCGGCCAGCAGGCGCTCGACGCCGCCCGCCGACAACCCCTGGATGCGGTCCAGCCCCAGGCGCAGGGCATGGGTCTCGACGGCATTGCCTTCCTTCGCCAGTGGCTCGAGCGTGCTTCCGTCGTCGCTTGCCGCGACACAGGGCGGGCGCACCACCACGCCGTGGCGCCGGGCATCCTGCACCAGCTGGGAGGGGCCGTAGAAGCCCATCGGCTGGCTGTTCAAGAGCGCGCAGTAGAAGGCAACCGGCTCATGGCATTTCAACCAGGCCGAGGCGTAGGCGATCACGGCGAAACTGGCCGAATGCGACTCGGGAAAGCCGTACTCGCCGAAACCGAGGATCTGCCGGTAGACCCGGTCGGCGAACTCGGGCGCAAAGCCGCGCGCGGTCATGCCGTCATAGAGGCGTCTGCGAAAGTCCTCGAGCGTGCCGCGCTTGCGCCACGCCCCCAGCGCCCGGCGCAACTGGTCGGCCTCGCCGGCGGAAAATCCCGCGGCCACCATGGCAAGCTCGATCACCTGCTCCTGGAAGATCGGCACGCCCAGCGTGCGGCCCAGCACCCGCCGGACGTCCTCGTTGGGGTATTCCTCGCGTTCGAGCCCCTGCCGGCGCTTGAGGTAGGGGTGGACCATCTCGCCCTGGATCGGCCCGGGTCGGACGATCGCGATCTCGATCACCAGATCGTAGAACGAGCGCGGTTGCAAGCGCGGCAGCATGCTCATCTGTGCCCGCGATTCGATCTGGAACACGCCGACGGTATCGGCCCGGCTGATCATCTCGAAGGTGGCCGGGTCCTCGCGCGGGATCGACCACAGCGCCAGCGCCCGGTCGCGCGGACGATGGTGATTGACCAACTCCATGGCCCGGCGCACTGCCGAAAGCATGCCCAGGGCCAGCACGTCGATCTTCATCAGCCCGACGGCGTCGAGATCGTCCTTATCCCACTGGATGACCGTCCGATCGGCCATCGAGGCGTTCTCCACCGGCACCAGGTCGGCCAGCGGCCCGCGGGCGACAACGAAACCGCCGACGTGCTGTGACAGATGCCGCGGCATGCCGGTCAGCTGGCGAGCCATCGCGAGCCACCAGCGTATCTGGCGCAGATTGCCGTCGATACCCGCCGCCGCCAGTTTCTCGTCGTCGACTTCACGGTCCCACCAGGCCAGCTGCTCGTTGACGCGCTCGGTGACGTCCTCGCCCACGCCCAGTGCGCGGGCGGCGTCGCGCAGCGCGGACTTGCGCCGGTAGCGGATCACGGTGGCCGCCAGCGCGGCGCGGTCGCGCCCGTAGCGGCGATAGATGTACTGCATCACCTCCTCGCGGCGGTGGTGCTCGAAGTCGACGTCGATGTCGGGCGGCTCGGCGCGCTCCTTGGAGATGAAGCGCTCGAACAGCATCGAGGACTCGGCCGGGTTGACCGCCGTGATGCCGAGCGCGAAGCAGACCGCCGAATTGGCCGCCGAACCGCGGCCCTGGCAGAGGATCCCGCGCGAGCGGGCAAAGCGCACGATGTCATGCACGGTCAGAAAGTACGGCTCGAAGGCCATCTGTTCGATGATGCCGAGCTCGCGCTCGATCTGTGCGGACACGCGTTCGGGGATGCCCTCGGGCCAGCGCGAGGCCGCCCCCTCGAGGGTCAGGCGGCGTAACTGCCCGGCACCGGTCACCCCGGCGGGGATGTCGTCGAGCGGGTACTCGTAGGACAGCTCGTCGAGCGAAAAGCGGCATGACTCGGCGAGTCGCAGCGACTCGGCGCGCCACTCGGCCGGGAAGAGCGCGGCGAGCGCCTCGACCGGGCGCAGGTGGCGCTCGGCGTTCGACGGCAACCGGTCGGCCGCCTCCATCACGGTGACGCGATGGCGCAGGGCCGTGACCACGTCGAGCAGCGGCTTTTCCTCGCGCTCGGCCATCAGCGTGTCGCCCAGCGCGGTGACGGGCAGGCCATAGGCCGAGGCCAGCGCCCGGGCATGGGCCGCCCGACGCCCGTCCAGCCCGTCGATCCACGCCACCACACCCAGCCACGGGCGGATGCCGCCGGCGAGCAGCCAGTCCGGCGAGCGGCTCTCGCCGGCCGGCACCTGCCAGATCACCCGCACATCGGCGTCCATGCAATCCACCGGGCCATCTACCGGGCCATCTACTAGGCCCTCCAGCACGTCCGCCCGCTCGAGCCGGTACTCGCCCTTGGCCGCCGCGCGACGCCCGCGGGTGATCAACTGGCTGATCGCGGCGTAACCCGCCCGGTTCGCGGCCAGCAGTACCAGCTCGTCGCCTTCCTCGAGCACCAGACGCATGCCGATGATCAGCTGCGGACGTTCGGTTTCCGGCAACGCCCGCCAGCCCTGCTGGGCACGCACCACCCCGGCCAGCGAGCACTCGTCGCAGATGGCGATGGCGGCATAGCCGCGTTCGGCCGCCACCGCCACCAGCCGCTCGGGGTCCGGCGTGGCGGTGAGGAAGCTGAAATTGGAACGAGCGGACAGCTCGGCATGGGCGCTCATTCATATACTGTATATAAATACAGTATTACAGGAAACCTCCGCATGTATCGATGGCCGCGAATGGCCGCGGCCACCGTGCCGACCGTCATCCGGCGTGAGCCACCAGGATGCGCAGGAAACCCTCGCCGTATTTCTCCAGCTTGTGCTCGCCCACCCCGGAGACTGCAGCCATCTCCTCGAGCCGGGACGGGCGAACCTCGAGCATGTGCTTGAGCGTGGCATCGCTGAAGACCATGTACGGCGGGATGCCCTGCTCCTCGGCCAGCCGCTTGCGATGGGCGCGCAGCGAATCCCAGAGCGGCTCGTCTTCCGTGGGGACCGGGGCGCTACCCGGCTTCGCCCCGCGCCTTCCGGCCTGGCGCTTTTTCTCCGGGCGCAGGTGCAGGCGTTCCTCGCCCCGGAGCACCGCCCGGGCACTAGGATCGAGATGCAGCCCGCCATGGCCCTCGGCATCGACGGCGATCAGCCCACGCGCGATCAACTGGCGGAACAGACCGCGCCAGGCGGTGGCCGACAACTCGCCCCCGATACCGAAGGTGGATATCTGGTCGTGGCCGAAGCGGCGCATGCGATCGTCCGCCTCGCCGCGCAGGACGGAAACCAGGTAGTTGACGCCGAAACGCTGCCCGGTGCGGTGGATGCAGGACAGGGCCTTCTGCGCCGCCTCGGTGGCATCCCAGGTCTCCGGCGGATCGAGGCAGTTGTCGCAGTTGCCGCAGGGTTCGGCCAGCGTCTCGCCGAAGTAGCCCAGCAGCGACTGGCGCCGGCAGCGGGTCTCCTCGGTCAGCCCGAGCATGGCGTCGAGCTTGGCACGCTCGATGCGCTTGATGCGCTCGTCGGCCTCGGAGCCGGCCATCATCTGGCGGAGGGTGAGCACGTCCTGCAGGCCGTAGTCCATCCAGGCATCCGCCGGCTGGCCGTCGCGCCCCGCCCGGCCGGTCTCCTGATAGTAGGCCTCGATGCTCTTGGGCAGGTTGAGATGCGCGACGAAGCGCACGTCGGGCTTGTCGATGCCCATGCCAAAGGCGATGGTCGCGACCACGATCACGCCCTCCTCGGCGAGAAAGCGCTCCTGGACCTGGCGGCGGTGCTCGGCGGACAGCCCGGCGTGATACGGCAGGGCGACCAGGCCCTGCGACGTCAGCCACTCGGCGGTCTGCTCGACCTTCTTGCGCGACAGGCAATAGACGATGCCCGCCTCGCCGGCGTGCTCCTCGCGGATAAAGCGCAGCAACCGGTCACGGCTGCCGCCGCTGCCCTGGCTGATGCGGTAGCGGATGTTGGGCCGGTCGAAACCGGAGACAAAGCGCCGGGCATTCGTGAGCCGCAGGCGGTTGACGATCTCCTCGCGGGTCGCCTCGTCGGCCGTGGCCGTCAGGGCGATGCGTGGCACGCTCGGGAAATGGTCGGCCAACTCGCCCAGGCGGATGTACTCCGGGCGGAAGTCGTGACCCCACTGGGAAACGCAGTGCGCCTCGTCGATGGCGATCAGGTTGATCGGCAGGCCCGCCAGCCGCTCGAGCGCGGCCGGGGTCATCAGCCGCTCGGGCGCCAGGTAGAGCAGATCGAGCTCGCCGGCGTGCAACTGGCGGATCACCTCGCGGGACTCCTCGGCGGACAGGCTGGAATTGAGAAAGGCGGCGGCCACTCCCAACTGGCGCAGCGCGGCAACCTGGTCCTGCATCAGGGCGATCAGCGGCGAGACCACGATGGCCGTACCGGGACTCGACAGGGCCGGCACCTGGTAGCACAGCGATTTGCCGCCGCCGGTGGGCATCAGGACCAGGGCGTCGCGTCCCGAGGTGACCGTCTCGATCACCTCGCCTTGCGGCGGACGGAAGTCCTCGTAGCCGAAGACGCTGTTCAGGATTTCGCGGGGGCATTTCGACATGGCGGCTATTGGGCCAGATTCGCCTGATGAAAGGAACCGCCACGACCGACAATGGACGGTCACGATGGTCTGAGCTAGGGTCGCCAGGATGACGACGTGACAGGATGACAGGCGCAGCGACATGGATCTCAACGAAATGGCCACATTCGACCAGGTTTCCCGTTCCACCCGGCAAGAACTCCTGCGCTTCGGCCTGGCGTTGCTGTTCGTTATCGGCGTCGCCCTGTTCACCTGGATCACCCAGGGCCACGTCAGCATGACGATGGTGGTCGCCGCGGTGATCGGCGCCTACATGGCGATGAACATCGGCGCGAACGACGTGGCCAACAACGTCGGCCCGGCGGTGGGCTCGAAGGCCCTGACGCTGGGCGCGGCGATCGCGATCGCCGCGATCTTCGAGGCCGCCGGGGCGCTGATCGCCGGCGGCGAGGTGGTCACGACCATCAAGAAGGGCATCATCGATCCGGCCATGATCCCCGACCCGACCACCTTCGTCTGGCTGATGATGGCGGCCCTGCTGGCCGCGGCGATCTGGCTCAACCTGGCCACGGCACTGGGCGCGCCGGTCTCCACCACGCACTCGATCGTCGGCGGGGTGATGGGCGGCGGGATCGCGGCGGCCGGCTGGGGCATCGCCAACTGGGGCACGGTCGGCCAGATCGCGGCCAGCTGGGTGGTCTCGCCGTTGCTCGGCGGGGCGCTGGCTGCCGGCCTGCTCTACCTGGTCAAACGCAGCATCACCTACCAGGACGATCTGGTGCGCGCCGCGCGCAAGCGTGTGCCCTGGTTCCTGGCTCTGATGGCCTGGGCGTTTGCGACCTATCTGGCCGTCAAGGGTCTGAAAAGGGTCCTCGACATCTCCTTTCTCGGCGCGGCCGCCATCGGCCTGGTGGTTGCCGCGCTGGTGTTCGTCGCCGTCCGCCCGCTGGTCGCTCGCGCCGCCGATCGCATGCAGGAAAACAGCAAGGCCAACGTCAATCGCCTGTTCACCCTGCCCCTGATCTTCGCCGCCGCCCTGCTGAGCTTCGCGCACGGCTCGAACGATGTGGCCAACGCCGTCGGCCCGCTCGCGGCGATCAACGACGCCCTGGTCGGGGGCGGCACCGCTGCCGAGGCGGCCATCCCGCTGTGGGTGATGGCGATCGGCGCCATCGGCCTCGCCGTGGGCCTCGCGCTCTACGGGCCGAAGCTTATCCGCACCGTCGGCCACGAAATCACCGATATCGACCCGATGCGCGCCTACTGCATCGCCCTGGCCGCCACCCTGACCGTCATACTCGCCTCGCAGCTCGGCCTGCCGGTCTCGACCACCCACGTGACCATCGGCGCGGTCTTCGGCGTGGGCTTTCTGCGCGAACACCTCAAGTCGAACTACGACCTACTCGAGCAGCAGGTCCGCGATCTGCACCCGGATAGCGACGACGACGAGGTGATGCAGGAATACCTCGAACGCTTCCGTGCCGCCTCGCTCAGTCAAAAGAAGCGGCTGCTGCAGGAACTCAAGAGCAAGAGCACGCGCCGCGAAGTCCACATCAGCAAGCGCCAGCGCAAGGGCCTGAAGAAGATCTACAAGCGCGAGCTGGTCAAGCGCTCGCTGGTCTTGAAGGTCGCGGCAGCCTGGGTGATCACGGTGCCCGCCGCCGCGCTACTCGCCGCGATGTTCTTCTTCCTGATCCGGGGGATGATGGTCGGCTGATGCCTCGCCGGGCAGGGGCGGAGTCGTACAATCCTCGCCATGACTACCCCCACTCCCCGCGAAGGCGACCTGCGCGCTACGCTCGAGGTCGCCCTGTCGGCCTGGCGCCGGGCCGGCCACCGTCTCCCGATCCTGATCACCGGCTCGCCCGCCTGGGCTCGGGCTACGGCAAGCGCCCTGGTCAATCAGGACACGCTCTGGGTCGGTCCCGACGCCCCGGCCTCGGTGCGCTCGCTGAGCCTGCGCCGCGCCCGCGAGTCGCTGGGCGGGGAATGCGAGCGGGTGGTCGTCAACGCCCTGTCCGGCTTCGACCCCGACGCCCTCGGTGCGGTCGCCGGGCTGCCGCGCGCCGGCGGCTGCCTGATCCTGCTCGTCCCGCCGCTGGCCGACTGGCCCGAACGCGACGACCCGGAGCTCGCGCGGATCACGCCCTACCCGTTCACCCCCGCGGATGCCGGCTCGGCCTACCTCCGCCGGCTCACACGCCTGCTCGACCAATCGCATCCCCTGTGGACGATACGCGAGGGCGAGCCGCGGCCGAGGGTACCGCCGCCTGCCGAGCCGGTCGCCAGCCCCGAGCATGTCGCCGCCCCCTGCCGCACGGCCGACCAGGCCGAGGCGGTCGAAGGGATCCTTCACGTGGCGCGCGGCCGGCCACGCCGCCCACTGGTGCTGCGCTCGCATCGAGGCCGCGGCAAGAGCTCCGCGCTCGGCATCGCCGCGGCCCGCGTGCTGGCCGAAGGCCTCGGCGACGTGCTGGTGACCGCGCCGCGCCGTGAGGCGGTCGAACCACTGTTCGCGCGTGCCGCCGAGATCAGCGGGGCCGAGATCGACAGCGACGGGGCGCTGCGCGTCGGCGCGCATCGGCTGCGTTTCGTCCCACCCGACGTGTTGATCGAGCAATGCCCGCCGGGGCGCCTGCTGCTGATCGACGAGGCGGCCGCCCTGACCGCCGGGCTGCTCGACGACCTGTTCGCCCGCTACCCACGCTGCGTGTTCGCCACCACCGAGCATGGCTACGAGGGCAGTGGTCGTGGCTTTGGGTTGCGCTTTCTGCCGCGTCTCGAATCGCGGGCCATCTCGGTGCATCACCGACAAATGACGACCCCGATCCGCTGGGCACCGCACGATCCGCTCGAAACGTTGATCGACCGCCTGCTGCTTCTCGATGCCGACCCGGCCGACCTGCCGACCGTGCGCGAGGCAATGCCTCCGCGGCGGCTGGACCGCGACGCGCTGGCCGATGACGAGCCCCGGCTGGCCGAGCTGTTCGGCCTGCTGGTCGGCGCCCACTACCGCACCACACCGCGCGACCTGCGCCAGATGCTCGACGCGCCCGGCACCGACCTGTGGGCGATCGAGGTGGCCGGCCGGGTGTTGGCGACCGCGGTGGTACAGGACGAAGGCAATCTTTCCCCGTCGTTGGCCGAGGCGGTATTCGCCGGCGAGCGACGCCTGCACGGTCATCTGCTGCCCCAGACCATGGCCGCCCACGCCGGTCAACCCGACTGGCCGACGCTGGCCGGCCGGCGTATCCAGCGGATCGCCGTCCACCCGGACGCTCGTCGCCGTGGGCTGGGGAAACGACTGGTCGCGGCCATCGCCGAGCAGGCCCGCGCCGACGGGATGGATTTCCTTGGCGTGAGCTTCGGCGCCGCGGACGAACTGGTCGATTTCTGGCAGGCCTGCAATCTCGTCGGCCTGCATCTCGGTCAGCACCGCGACCCGGCCTCCGGCGAGCAGGCCATGGTCATGGTGACGGGGATATCGCCTGCCGGAACACAAGCCGTCGGGCGCGACGCGCGGTGGCTGGTGGCCACGTTGGCCGACCGAGCCGCCGGACCGTTACGGCACACCGATCCCTGCCGGATCACAAGGCTGCTGGCGAGCACGACGGCGTCCGCCCTGCCGACTCTCGATGAGAGCGAATGCCGCCAGATCGAGGCCTGCGCCCAACGTCGGCACCACCTGGATGCCGCACTCGGCCCGTTGCGACGCTGGCTGCCGGTGGCCCTGACGCAGCCGACGGTGATCGAAACCGTCACGCCCGCCAATCGCGCCCTGCTGGTCGGACGCTTCCTGCAGCTTGCCGAGGACTCCAGACTGGCCACCCACTTCGATCTCGCCGGGCGAAGCGCCGCCGAGACCGCCTGCCGAGATGCCTTGGGACAAGTCCTCGCGGCCACAAGAAAGCCTCCGCACGAATCGATAGTGTCGTAAGCGGGCCCGGGCGATTGTCACGGGGGGATCGAAGACATCGCCCCCCGTTCCCGCTACGCTCTGGGGATGGCCCACTGGGAAAGGCCTACTGAGTAAGGCCCACCGACTAAGGCCAACTGGGAAAGGCCGAGGAGGAACGCATGCGCCCGGAAACCATCGCCCTACACGGCGGCTACCAGCCCGACGACCAGCACGCCGTCGCCGTGCCGATCCACCAGACCACGTCCTTCGCCTTCGACGACGCGCAACATGCTGCGGACCTGTTCGATCTCAAGGTCAAGGGCAACATCTACTCGCGGATCATGAATCCCACCTGCGGGGTACTCGAGGAACGCATGACCGCACTCGACGGCGGGGTGGGCGCACTGGCCACGGCGACCGGCATGGCGGCGATCACCTACGCCATCCAGACGGTCGCACAGGCGGGCGACAACATCGTCTCGATCAGCGAACTCTACGGCGGCACCTACAACCTGTTCGCGCACACCTTCCCGCGCCAGGGCATCGAGGTGCGGATGCAGGACAAGGACGACTTCGCCGGCATCGAGGCGGCGATCGACGAGCGCAGCCGGGCGATCTACTGCGAGTCGATCGGCAACCCCTCGGGCAGCATCGCCGACCTCGAGCGGTTGGCCGAGATCGCCCATCGTAACGGCCTGCCCCTGATGGTCGACAACACGGTGGCCACGCCATTTCTGCTCCGGCCGATCGATCACGGCGCCGACATCGTCATCCATTCGGCCACCAAGTACATCGGCGGGCACGGCACCACGCTCGGCGGCGTGATCGTCGATTCCGGCAACTTCGACTGGGCCGCTCATCCCGAGCGATTCTCGCTGCTGATCGAGCCGGACCCCTCCTACCACGGGGTGAGCTACACCCGCGATGTCGGCGCGGCCGCCTTCATCGCGCGGGCGCGGGTCGTCCCGCTGCGCAACACCGGCGCGGCCCTGTCGGCGCAAGCCGCCTGGAACCTCCTGCAGGGGCTGGAGACACTCTCGCTGCGCATGGATCGCATCGGCGAGAACACTCAGGAAATCGCCGAGTTCCTGGACGGCCACCCCCGGGTCGGCTGGGTCCAGTACGCCGGCCTGCCCGACCACAAGGACCATCGACTGGCCCGCAAGTACCTCGACGGGCGGGCCTCGGGCATTCTCAGCTTCGGCGTCAAGGGAGGCCGCGAGGCCGGCGCCCGCTTCTACGACGCCCTGCAACTGATCCTCCGCCTGGTCAACATCGGCGACGCCAAGTCCTGCGCGGCCATTCCCGCCTCGACCACGCATCGGCAGCTAAACGAGTCGGAGTTGCGAGCCGCGGGCGTTCGCGACGACATGGTGCGCCTGTCGATCGGCATCGAACACGTCGACGACCTGATCGAGGACCTGGACCAGGCATTGAAAGCCAGCGCCTGAACCGCGGCCGGGTCATGCCTGGCCCCCGCCGCTTGGCTCGCGCCCCCATCCCCTCGCCGGCATCTCGGCCCCGAGGCTGACAAACCCCCTACACATGTTTGACAATCATTCGCGTTTGCAATTACATTCCCTTCCGCAGACGATTGCGAACGACATTCCCCTACCAGCGGAGCCCCCTCCCTCATGACTCATCGACTCACCCCGATTGTTGCCGCGCTCGGCCTGTGTGGCCTGTTCGGCCAGACGGCCCTGGCGGATCAGTCAGCCGATCGAATGGCCGACCTGAACAAGGTCCTAGTCACCAATGCCGATATCGCCCACGCCGTCTATGCCGATGCCGTCGATACCGCCGAGGATCTTCAGGCGGCCATCGATCGCCTGATCGAGTCGCCGACCCAGGCCAATCTCGATGCCGCTCGGGCCGCCTGGCTGGTCGCCCGCGAGCCCTACGGCCAGTCCGAGGTCTATCGCTTTCGCGGGACACCGATCGACGACGACCCGACCACCAAGGCCGCCGAGGACGGCCCGGAGGGCGCGATCAACGCCTGGCCGCTGGGCGAGGCGCTGATCGACTACGTCGAGACCGGCGGGGACTTCACCCAGGCCGAGGTAGGCGTCACCGAACACCAGACCGGCGTGGACAAGCCGATTCCGCCGCATAACCTGATCGCGGCCACCGACATCCCCATCGAGCCGGCCCTGCTGGACAAGACGGTCACCGCCGAGGACGAACGCGACGTGCTCGCCGGCTATCACGCCGTCGAGTTCCTCCTGTGGGGACAGGACCTCAACGACGAGCGCGGCGTCACTCACCGTGACGATCGCAGCAAGGCAGTCAAGACACACGGTGCGCCCAACATCGCGACCGCCGGCCAGCGGCCGGTAACGGATTTCGACCCGGCCAACTGCTCGAGCGGCAAGGCGGCGGCCGAGGCCGTGATCTGCGAGCGCCGCGGCGCCTACCTGCAGCTGGTCACCGACCGACTGGTCAGTGATCTCGCCTCGGTCCGCGACCAGTGGGCCCCGGAGACGGAAGGCAACTATTACGCCCGTTTCACGCAGCCGGCGGACATCAACGAGGCCCGCCAGCGGTTGCTGGAAATCCTGACCGGCATGGGCACGCTCTCCGAGGGCGAACTGGCCGGCGAGCGCATGCAGATCGCCCTGTCGGTCAACTCGCAGGAAGACGAACATTCCTGCTTTTCCGACAACACCCATCGCGATATCTGGCTCGACGCCGAGGGGATCGCCAACAGCTATCACGGCGAGTACGCCGGCTACGACAGCGACCTCGACGGCAAGGACGATGCCACCGGTCGTGCCGTGAGCGGTTACGGCATCGACGAATACCTCCGCGACCACGGCCACGCCGATGTCGCCGACTCGGTCGACCAGGCCCTCGAGCGCACCGAATCCGGTTACCAGGCGATCGACCGGCTCGCTCGCGAAGGCCAGCCCTTCGACGTGCTGATCGAGGACATCGGGGCTGAGCGGGCCCAGCCGGTCAAGGAGACGATCCTGTCGCTCAATGCCCAGGCCGGCCAGATCGCGACGATCGCCTCCGCACTCGACCTCGGCAGCACCGAGCAGGTGGTCGATCCGGAGGCGTCCGCCTGCGACACCACCAATCCGGTCACCGCGTGCGAATGATCGACGTCGTCGACCGAGCCCTGGGCGAGTGCGCTCGGGCCTCGGTGGCGCAAACCACCCGGTGACGAGCAACCGCTCATCGTTATGCCGAACCCACCCGCCGCTGGCGGGTTTTCTGGCCCTGTGCCTGGCATTTGTCCCGCTATGGGTCGACGCCCAGGGCGCGGCGCCTCCCGTTTCCGACGACGAACGCCGCCCGGCGGGCGCGGCCACGGTGCCGGTCGAGCCCACCCCGTCCTCGACGCGTCCGGCCGCCAACCTCGATGACGAGGCGATCGCGCGCTTTCACGCCGGCAAGGCCCTCGCCCACCAGCCCTGGGTGATCGCGCCCACTGCCACCAAGGCACGCGATGGGCTGGGCCCGCTCTACAACGCGCGCACCTGCCTGACCTGCCACGTCAACGGCGGGCGCGGCGTCGTCCCGGAGGGCGAGACGGGCGCGATGCCCCACGCCATCGTGCTCCTGAGCGTGCCCGGGGACGGGGACGGGGACGGCGACGACGGCCCCACCCCAGAGCCCGTCTACGGCGGACAGGTCCAGACCCGTGGCATCGGGATCGCCGATCGGTTCGGTGGTGGCCGGGCACGTCACGGCGGGCCCGAGTCGCTGGTCGGCGAGGCCTCGATCCGGGTCGACTGGAAACCTTCCCGCTTTACCTATCCCGACGGCGAAACGGTCGACCTGCGCCACCCGCGTCTGGTGCTGGAGAACCTGGGCTACGGCCCGATGGACGCCGAGGTGATGACCAGCCTGCGCAACGCCCCGCCGCTGCACGGCACGGGCCTGTTGAGCCTGATCGCCCCGGCCGATATCGAGGCAGGGGCCGATCCGGACGATCGCGACGGCGACGGCGTCTCCGGCCAGGCCAACCGGGTGATCGACCCGGAGAGCGGCGAGCGGCGTCTCGGCCGGTTCGGCTGGAAGGCCGACCGCGCCAGCCTACGCGAGCAGGTGGGCGCGGCGGTCCACGAGGATCTGGGCCTGAGCAACCCGGTGTTCCCCGGCCCGCCCTGCAGCCCGGCCCAGACCGCCTGCCGGCAGGCCATCGACGGCGCGGAGGACGACGGCCTCGAATTGCCGGCCCATCGCTTCGCCTTGCTGGTCGATTACAATCGGCACATCGGCGTCCCGGCACGACGCAAACCCGATCATCCGGTGGTGCGGCGCGGCGGCGAGCTGTTTCACCAGGTCGGCTGCGCGACTTGTCACACCCCGCGGTTCAAAACCGCCGACGATGCGCGCTTTCCGCGCCTGTCCGGGCAGACGATCTGGCCGTACAGCGACCTGTTGCTCCACGACATGGGCGCGGCGCTGTCCGACGGCCGGCCGTCCTGGGAGGCCGGCCCGCGCGAATGGCGCACCCCGCCGCTCTGGGGCCTGGGGCTCAGCCGGGCGGTCAACGGCAGTCGCGCCCTGCTCCACGACGGTCGCGCCCGCTCGGTCGAGGAAGCCATCCTCTGGCACGGCGGGGAGGCCGAAGCGGCCAAGCGCCGCTTCACGCGATTGACGCCCGAGGATCGCCGGGCCGTGGAGGCCTTCGTGCGCTCGCTGTGAGGCCGGTCCGACCGGCCCGCAGGGGGTTGGCAAAAACAGAGGTACGTTCTCATGCAACGACGACAGTTCATCGCCCTGCTCGCCGCGGCCGGGGTCGCCCCCGGGGCGATCTTCGCCTACCGCCAGGCGGCTGCGGCGGCCGAATGGCAACTCGCCGCTCAGGGAGGCGACGGCCAGTTCGCACTCTCCGGGAGCCACGGCGACACGCTGCGCTCGGTCGCCTCGGGGTTTCGCGGCCACGATCTCGCCCAGCATCCCCGGCGGCGCCAGTCGGTGCTGATGTTCGCCCGCCGTCCAGGCACCGAGTGCATCGAGGCGGACTTCGTCGACTGGCAACCGGTCAAGCGCTTTTCCGCCCCGCCGGGCCACAGCTTTGCCGGGCACGGCTGCTTCAGCCGCGATGGCAGACGGCTGTTCACCAGCGAGATCGTCAATGCCGACGGCCAGGGCCGGGTCGGTATCTACGATGCGGACAGCTACCAACGCCTCGGCGAGATGCCGACCGGCGGCATCGGCCCGCACGATCTCGCCCTGATGCCGGACGGTCGCACGCTCGTTATTGCCAACGGCGGCATCCTGACCGGCTCGCGCACCGACGGCCCCGCCGCCGGCATCGACTTCCCGGTGGCGCCCGGACGGGAGAAACTCAATCTCGACCAGATGGACTCAAGCCTGGTCTACCTCGACATCGACTCGGGCGAGATCACGGAGACGGTGCGCCTGGCCGAGCCCAAGGCGAGCATCCGCCACCTCGACGTCGCCGACGACGGCACGGTCGCCGTCGCCACCCAGTTGCAACGCGAGGCGATGGATCACGACCGACTGGTGCCGCTGGCGGCGATTCACCGGCGCGGCGAGGCCTTCCAGCCATTGGGAGAGCCCGAAGCGGTGATCGCGGCAATGAACGATTATCTGGGCAGCGTCACAATCAGCCAGGTCTCCCGGCTGGTCGGCGTCACAAGCCCGCGCGGCAACCTGGCGGGCTTCTGGCACCTCGACAGCGGCGCGTTCGCCGGTCACTATCGGTTGCAGGATGTCTGCGGCCTGGCCGTGAGCGCCGATCACGAACGCTTCGTGCTGAGCAATTCCTTCGGCGACATGCGCGAGCTCGATGCCCGGACGCTGGCCGAGGACACCGACGCGCGCCGGCGCTTCGAGCAGGCCCACTGGGACAACCACCTGATCACCGTCACCGCATAGACTCAACGCCATGACACACGCCCATCGATCTATTCCCGGTCTGCGACGGCTCGCCACCGCCGCCCTGATCGTCTCCAGCTTGGCCTTGGCCGGCTGCGACAAGCCCGCGCCGACACCCGGCACGCCCGAGGCCCTCAATGCTGCGCTGGAGCGCGCGGTCGACGACGCCATCGTGCCGAGCATCGAGGCCTTTGCCACGCAGGGCCGCGAGCTCGACGACGCGGTCGAGTCGTTCTGCGCCGCCCCCGACGCCGAGGCGCTGGCCGCCGCCCAGACGCAGTGGCGCGAGACCGCGACGCGGTGGAACCGGGCGGTTCTCTACAACTTCGGCCCGCTCAACGGCGACATCTTCGCGCCGAAGATCCACTACATCGAATCCATGCGCCAGCGCGGCATCGATTACACCACCAAGGTGCGTCACGAGATCGATCGGCAACTGACCGCCGAGACACCGCTCGATACCGCGCATTTCCAGGCCCTGCGCCAGAACCAGACCGGCCTGCTGCCGCTGGAGATCCTGCTGTTCGAATCGACAGCAAAGGGACATCCACAGGCCGCGAGCGCCATCCTGTCCGATTTCCGCGACCACCCGCGCAAGTGCGACTACCTTGCCGGCATAAGCGACCGACTCCGCGCGGACGCCGCCTACGTCGCATCCGGCTGGACCGAGGCGTTCAAGGACAGCGGCGAACCCTATCGCGACCGCTTTCTGGCCGGGAATCTCGACCGCGGGGCGACACCGCTGGCCGTGCTGTTCACCAGCGTTCAGGGCCACTTGGACTACCTGGAGCGTCGCAAGCTCGACGGCACGCTCGACGCGCGACTCGCCGATCACTTCTACGCGAACGTGACTGCGACACTCGATGAACTCGGCCGGCTGGTAGAAGGCGAGCACGGCTTTCTCGCCGAGGCCGAGGCCCGCGGCCACGGCGATATCGCGCTAGCCGTCCGCCAGATGCTGGATGCCGCGCGCCAGTCGGCGGAAGACCGCGATCGCGCGGCGCTGACGCGTCAGGTGGAGACCTTGTGGAAGCTCTTTCGGGAGAAGCTGCCCGGCGCGCTGGGCGTGGACCTCGGCATCAACTTCAGCGACGGTGACTGAGCAAGCCGGGGTAATGCGGGTTGATGCGGGTTGATGCGGGGGCGCGCCTCGGGCGACCGGGCGACCGGGAGATTACTGGTCGCAGCCCAGCGTGTCCTCGGGCAACTGGTCCTCGTAGCGCCGATCGGTGAGCGTGCGCAGGAAACAGACCATCGCCTCGACCTGGTAGTCGCTCATCGGGTCGCCGACGGCGAGCAGATCGTCAGCAACGGTCGCCGGCACCTCCGGTTCGCGCCACGGCTCGCCGGTCTCCGGGTTGACGGTCCGCTCGTCGTTGACGAAATGGTCGTAGAACTCGATCACCGTCTCGAGGTCGCGGAACACGCCGTTGTGCATGTAGGGCCCGGTGACCGCCACGTTGCGTAACGTCGGCACCTTGAACTTGCCGCGGGCGCCGGGATCGTCGATCGCCGGGTGGCCGTAGAGCCCGGGATCGGGCTCGGCGCGGTCGAGCGCCGGATTGGCGGGCACGCCGATGTTGTGGAATTCGTAGCCGGTGAACGGCTCCTCGAACTTCTTGATCGGATCGCCGTTGCCATGCAGCTGATGGCAGATCGCGCAGTTGGCGAACTGCGAGAAGAACAGCGACTTGCCCGTGCTCTCCTTGAAGCTCAATGTCGCCTCGCCCGCCAGCGCCCGGTCGTACTTGGAATCGAAGGTCGCGAACCGGTCCGTGCGCTCGAACGCGGCGATGCTTTCGGTCATGGCTCGATAGCCGGACTCGGCCGAGCGGAGGACGTCCTCGCCGAACAGCGCCTTGAACGAGGCGACGTAAGCCGCGTTTTCCTCGAGGCGCTCGACCACCGCTGCCTTGTCGGGCAGGTTCATCTCGTCGGGATTGATCGGTGGCCCGCCGGCCTGCTCGGCGAGCGTCGCCGCCCGACCATCCAGGAATTGCCCGCCCAACGGCCCGTGATAACGCTGGTGGCTCTTCTGCTTGTTCACGCGCTTGCGTTCCCCGTCCGGCTGGAAGGCCGGCGTCAGGGCCGCGTAGGTGAGCGTCGGCGCGTTGCGCTCGCCCAGGGTGTGACCGTCGTCGCCCAGCGAGACCGGACGGACCCGCCCATCTTCGTCGCGGCGCCCATCGACAAACCCCTTGCCCGGCTCGTGGCAGGTCGCGCAGGACTGCGTGCGGTCGCGGGAGAGGATCGGGTCGTGGAACAACGCCTGTCCCAGTTCGGCCTTGGTCGAGAAGACAGCACGGCCCGCCGACTCATCACCCGCCGCCGTGGCCGGCACGAGGGCGAGCGACGCCAACGACACGATCAAGATCGGGACGGGATGGGTGAAAGCGAGGATGTTCATAGCCATCAAAGTGTACTACCCGCTGCAACGATTCGTGTGGCCGGCAGACCTTCCCTAGGGAGACTCTGCACGAATCGATGGTGCCTCTGGCTCGCGGGTTTGTTCGCTTTTCTGGCGCCGGCTCGAAGACGGGGGCCCAAGGTAATAAGTCGGGCCCGTCGAGAGACGGCTTTGCGGCTTGCGGGCAAACCCGCGAGCCCCGTCCGGGCGGGCCGCCCAGGGGCTATCTGCAAGGGCCCATCTGCAGCGTTGCCGCGTGTGCGAATGGCGACGGCCATTCACCGCGCACCGCGCCTTGCATCTGGACCCTTGGCGGTCCCGCTTCAGACACTATCGATTCGTGCAGAGTCTCCCTAGGGTTTCGTATCCCGGTGAAACGACGAAAACCACCCCGATCACCCCGGGATGGTCTGGATGGCCAGTTGCCGGGGTGACGGCGACGTGGTGTCGCGGAGACAACGGGTCCGTGGCAGATCAGAACGCCACGGCCAGCTGCGTCAGGAATGTCCCGGCGGACTCGCCGGTACCGCCGTCGGCGACGTCGTAGTCCTCGTCGTGGGCGTACTCGAAACTGAGCGCGGTGGAGGGGAAGATCTCGACCGACAAGGCGGCGAGGACACGACGCTGCGGCAGACCCAGCGCGATCGACTCCTCCGTGCCCTGGTAACCGATGGCCGCGCTGGCCGGCTTGCCCATCAGGTCAAAGCCGTAGCTCGCCTCGAGGTTCCAGGCGGTCGGTTGGGCACCGCCACCGTTGAAGGCCAGCTCACCGGCATCGAACGAATCGATGGCCGCCAGGTATTCACCCACCAGCGTCACGTCGCCGAGGCCCAGCAGGGCGCTGGTCGTCCAGGCACCCACCTCGTCGATGTCCGATCCACCGGTGTTGCCGTAGACGGTCTCCTCGATGCCATCCGACTCGCCCAGGCTGTTGAGGTAACCGGCGGACAGGGCCAGGTCGGCGGCACCGACTGTGCCGGCGTAGCCGGCCGTCGCCCCAAAGTTGTCGATCTGATTCTCGTCTTCGAGATCACCGTTGAAGGCGTAGACCTCGGCGGCCAGGCCGCCCTGCCCGACACCGGCAGAGATTGCGGTTTCGCGGGTCTCGCCCAACTCGAGGGTAAGCGGGTCGGAGACCATGGCGGTCTCGTAGACGCCGAACGGCACGTAGAACTGACCGGCGCGCAGCGACCAGAGGCTGTCCTCGGCGCCCAGCATCACGCTCGCGGTATCGACTTCGAGCGGCGTGTCGTTCTCTTCGTAGAGCGTGGAGATCTCGGCGCGGACCCACTCGTTGATTGCCGCCTCGAGGCTCAGCGCCCCCGTCGCCAGAACGATGTCGCTCTCGTCGCTACCGGTGTACGGGCTGCTCTGGTAGGCCTCGACCTCGACCACACCGCCGAAATCGATGGCCGGGTAGCTTTCGGCTTGGTTGTCGGCGGTGGCAGCCTGGCTTGCCAGGCCGAGGGAGACGGCAGCCGCCAGCAGCGTCGGTTGGGCGAATCGGTTCATGAGATCTCCTTGCATTGTTTTTTTACCCGTTCGATGGGGTGCGGATGTCGAGCGCTTGGCGGTGTGGCGGCTGGACCAGGGCGCGGCTCGATCGATCCGTCGCTATCTTAATGCGAATCGTTTTTATTGCAAGTCGAAATACAATTTCTTTTGGTATTCATTCGGAGGGATGGAAAAAGACTCAAAAAGACCCGAGGGGAGTGGCCTTAGAAAAGTCAGGCACGGGCGTGCCCCGCGGGGCTGGGCGAGTGACCCGCATCGGGTCCTCGTGACTCGACACCAAGCCACCGGCACGCCAACCGCGCCTGATCGCCCGGGTCGGTCAGGCGTCGGCGGGCGCCCCGCTGCGTTGGCGATGCGGGGCGTAAAGGGCGGCGATGCCTAGCACCAGGCCGGAGACGGTGGCGATCATGCCGGCGGCGCTGACGGCGTCCTCCGCGCCCAGCCACAGTGGGCCGTAGCCGGCGAGGACGTAGCCGACCACCGCGGAGAAGACCGCGAAGGCGATCGACCAGAGCACCTGGTGCTCGAGGCGGTTGGTCATCAGGCGCGCCGCGGCCGGCGGACAGATGAACATGGCGATCACGATGATCGATCCCACCGCGTCGAAAGCGGCCACGGCGGCAATCGCGGCCATGATCACCAACCCGAAACCGATCAGGTTGGTCCGCATGCCCAGCACCCGGGCGAAGCCCTCGTCGAAGGTGGATATCTTCAACGGTCGCCAGAAGATCACGGTGAACGCGAGCATCAGGATCGCGACTACCGCTATGCGCGGCAATTCCGGCGGCAGCCCGGCCAGCGCGACCGGATCGAGCAGCGAGCCCCAGCCGCGCGCCTCGACCCAGATCAGGCTCTCGAGGTTGCCGTAAAGCGCATGCTGCACATCGAGATGCACCGAGGAGGTGTCCGACTGCTCGAGCAAGAGCACGCCGAAGGCAAACATCGAGGTAAAGGCCACACCCATCGCCGCGCCCGGCTCGATCCCGCCAAGCCGGCGGATCAGTTCGATCAGCGCGACCGCCACCACGGCAGCCCCCGCCGCCCCGGCCATCATCGCCCAGGAATTGACCGTCCCGCTCAACAGGAACCCCACCACGATGCCCGGCAGCACCACGTGACTGATGGCATCGCCGATCAGCGCCTGGCGGCGCAGCACGAGGAAATTGCCCGGCAGGGCGCAGGCCACTGCCGCCAGCACGCCGATCAGGATCGGCGTCAACGACAGCATCACGAACTCGCCGCCCATCACGAGGCAACCTCCTTGCATTCGGTTCGTTCAGTCAGTTGACGGTCGATCTCGGCGATCTCGTCGACCGTCAGCAGCGACTCGAGCGGCCGCAGGCCATCGAAACGGGAGACGACCGATTCGTGGGCGTGCATGCGGCGCGCGACTGCCCAGCGATCCTCGTCACGACAGGCCTGGTCGGCCTGGCGACGACCTTCCTCGGTGGGTACACCATCGCCCCGCACAAAGCCGGCCCGCAGCAGGAGCGCAATCGTGAAGTGTTCGTAGATGGGCACGTCCTGGGCGATGGCCAGCAACCCCTGGCGCAGGTGGATACGGCGCTGCTGGCGGCGGTGACGCAACCAGACGGAAAACACGCCACGGACCGGCGAGAACAACAGGGAGATCACGAACAGGGCGAAGGCGACCAGCACGATGATCGGCCCGGTGGGCAACGCCGGCGCGACCGCCGACAGCGCGGCACCCAGGTAGCCCGCCGCCCCACCGATCGCCGACGAGATGAGCAGCACATGGTCGACCCGATCGCTCCAGAATCGGGCGGCGACCGGCGGGATGATCAGCAACGCGACGATCAGGATCAGGCCGACGATCTTCAGCCCGATGATGGTCACCGCCAGCACCAGCCCGGTGATCGCCAGATCGACGTAACGCACCCGGATGCCCGAGGCCGACGCGAAACCGCTGTCGAAGGCGACCAGCGTCATCGGCCGGCGCAGCGCCCAGACCGCCGCGATCGCGAGCAGCCCCGCCGTGGCGATCAGCACCGCGTCGCGGTACAGCATGCCGGCGGTCATCCCGAGCAGGAAGTCACTCAGCCCGGCCGGGCGACCGATCGACACCGTCTGGATCACCGTCAGCAGCACCACGCCGAAGCCGAAGAAGACCGACAACACGGCCCCGATCGCCGCGTCTTCGTACAGGCGGGTCCGACGCGTGAGCCAGAGCATGAACGCCACCCCGAGCGCCGAGCTGACCGCCGCACCCAGCAGTAGGCCGGCCAAGTGCCGACCGTCGCCACCCAACGAGGCCATGATCAGAAACGCGATACCCACGCCGGGGAGCGTGGCGTGGCTGATCGCATCCGAGACCAGTGCGCGCTTGCGCAGGAACAGGAAGGTGCCGGTGGCACCGGCAGCGATGCCGAGCAACGCCGCGCCGATGGCGACCAGGGTGGCGTTGTAGCCCAGCTGCAGCGTCAGCGCCTCAATCCACATGGATCTTGCCGACGTTGAGTTGATCCACATGCCCGGTCTCCAGCCTCCCGCCGTAGGTCGTCTGCAGATTCGCCTCGGTGAAGGCGGTGGCCACCGGCCCTTCGGCCACGCGACGGACATTGATCATCAGCACGTGATCGAAGTAGTCGCCCACGGTCGAAAGGTCGTGATGGACGGCGACCACGGTGCGGCCGTCGGCATTTAGGCCCTTGAGCACCCGAATGATGGCACGCTCGGTGGCCGCATCCACCCCGGCGAACGGCTCGTCGAGGAGGTACAGGTCCGCGTCCTGCGCCAGCGCCCGGGCGAGAAAGACGCGCTGCTGCTGGCCGCCGGAAAGCTGGCCGATCTGCCGGTCGGCGAAATCGCGCATGCCCACCCGGTCGAGGCAGTCGAGCGCGCGCTGGCGATGCCGGTCGCGCACCGGCCGCAACAGCCCCAGATCGCGGGCCAGCCCCATGAGCACCACATCGAGCACACGGGTGGGAAAATCCCAGTCCACCGAGGCGCGTTGCGGCACGTAGGCCACTCGCCGTCGGCTCGCCTGAAGCGATCTGCCGTACACCGCCACCACCCCGGACAACCGCGGCACGATCCCGAGCACCGCCTTGAGCAGGGTCGACTTGCCCGCGCCGTTGGGGCCGATGATCGCCGTCATGGAGCCGTCCTGCACCGTCATGTCCAGCGAGAACACCACCGGCTTTTCACCGTAGGAGACCGTCAGCCCGCGCACGACCAGCGGGTGATCCCCCAGATCGCTCGGCAACGTCTCGGCGCGCACGCCCTTGAAGAAAGGCAATCCCAGCATCATTCGCCTCCGTCCAGCCGTCCCTGCATGCCGTTGGCGGGCACCTCGCCACCGAGCGCCCCGACAATGGTGGTGATGTTGTGATCGATCATGCCGATGTAGGTACCCTCGTAGGTGCCCGGCTGTCCCATCGCATCGGAGAACAGCGTCCCCGCGACTCGCACTTCGTGCCCGCGCGCCTGAGCGCCTTCCACCAACGCGCGCACGTTGCGTTCCGGGACCGAGCTTTCGACGAACACCGCCGCGATGTCGCGCTCGACCAGCATGTCGACCAGATCGCGGATCCGCTTGAGGCCAGCCTCGGACTCGGTGGAAATGCCCTGGATGCCGATCACGTCGAAATCGAACCGACGGCCGAAATACGCGAACGCATCGTGTGCCGTCACCAGTGCCCGGCGCTCGACCGGCACGGTAGCCGTGGCCTCTGCCCCGTAGCTGTCAAGGCGCTCGATCCGTGCGAGGTAGTCGACCGCGCGGCGACGGAACCCGGCCTCGTCGTCCGGGCGAGCCTCGATCAGTGCGTCACGCACCCGGCCGACCACCGGCTGCCACAGGGCCGGGTCCATCCAGACGTGCGGATCGAACTTGTTCTCGTAATCGTCGTGACCGATCAACCGCTCGCGCGGCAGCACCTCGGCCACGGCGACGACGGTCTGGCGACGCGCCAGGCGGTGCATGAACTCCTCCATCTGCGCCTCGAGGTACAAGCCGTGCCAGAGCACCAGGTCCGCCTTCGCCAGCTTGAGGATGTCGCTACGCGTCTGGCGGTAGCTGTGCGGATCGACCCCCGGGCCCATCAATGCCTCGACCGCGACCCGATCGCCGCCGATCGCGCGCGCCGCGTCCGCGATCATGCCGGTGGTCGCGACCACCTGCAGGCGATCCCCGGCCTGCACGCTCCACGACCCCGACCAGAGGCCCAGCCCCACGATGACCACGCGCAGTGCGGCGGCCGCCGTCGATCGAATTCGTCCTCGCTTTCCTCGCATCGACACGCTCCCCTCGATTCAATGCCGCGGCGTGGCGGCAACCTGGAACTCTGCTGCCAATCCGGCCCTAGCTGACAATCTGGCCTGGCTGCCAATCTGGCTTGGGCCGAGCCACGCCCGGCGAATGACGGGCAGATTACCATAAAAGTTAGTCTAGACTAACTCTGGGTGAACACGGCAGGAACCGGCGTCCGGCGGGCGAACCGTCGGGAGGCGACGGGAAACCATCGCCGGCCGAAAAGACAACCGAGGACACCGAGATGGGGCGCCCACCAATGGCCCGCCAGGGCCATCTCGGAGGGGCCATCTCGGAGGGGCCATCTCGGAGGGGCCATCTTCGGATGGGCCACCCGGTTGAGCCCATCCGTCGACTCAGCCTCGGTTCATCACCTGACCTGCCGCCGGGCCCGGCGCCTCGATCACTGGCGCCTCGAGCGCTGGCGCCTCGATCGCAAGGGCCGAATCGGCGGGAGATCGACGTTTCGTTTGCACCACTACAGGGCATAACGCGTATACTTCGCGCCATTTTGACGCAGAAGAGCCCCATAACGATGCAAGAGACCCGATTCGCGCGCCTGCGCTCATTGATCGGTCCGGGAACGACGTCGGTCGGTTGGGCCGAGGTGACTATCGCCGGCCTGTCGGCGCTGATCGGCATCGCCGCCGTCCATCTGCTGACCGACTGGGTGGCCGGCGCGCAAACGGCGATCTTCATGGTCGGATCGATGGGAGCGACGGCGGTGCTGCTGTTTGCGGTGCCGCACGGCGCGCTTTCCCAGCCATGGCCCGTGTTCGGCGGGCACCTGATCTCGGCGGTGATCGGCGTGGCGGCCGCCGACTGGATTCCCGTGCCGGCATTGGCCGCCGGCATCGCGGTCAGCGGCTCGATCGCCGCCATGCAGTTGCTCCGCTGCATCCACCCGCCCGGTGGGGCCACCGCCCTGGTCGCGGCCATCGGCGGCTCGGCCGTTCAGGACCTCGGCTACGGGTACGTCCTCGTGCCCGTGCTGGCCAACACATTGATTTTGTTCACGCTTGCGGTGGCCGCCAACTACCCTTTTCACTGGCGTCGCTACCCGATCGCACTCGCCCACTGGGACGAGCCGCCCGCCCCGCCGTTGAGCTCGCGCCACCTGCAGGCGGCGGTGCGCGACCTCAACGTCGTGGTCGACATCACCCCGGCAGAGCTCGATGCGATCGCCCGGCGAGCGATCACCCACGCCACCGAGGATCACTCGCCGGTCCGCCTGCCGATCGGCCAGCGCTATGTTCATGCCGAGGACGGCGAGGTGGTCACGATCCACAAACGACTGGAGGGGGACGAGGAGACCCATGGTCGCGGCCATATCACCCTCAACGTGGTGGGCCGGCAAGCGCGGGAGACCGACGAGGTCGAATGAGGCGCCCCCCGTATTTCGGCGGGTGTTTCGGCGGGTGTTTCGGCGGCGGTATTTCGGTGGGTGCCGCGGCTATTTCGGCGGTTCGCAGACCCGCAGCGCCGCCCGGCCATTCTCGGTCGAAAGCCGATTGGTGATGTGGCAGAAGAGCCTAGCGGTCATCTGCGCGTCGTAGAGCGCACCGTGAGCCCGTTTGCTGTCCCACTCAAAGCCCGCGGCCGTGCAGGCCCGTGCCAGCACCGTCTCGCCGACGGCCACGGCGGCCGCCGTAACGGTGTCGAGCGTGGAGAACGGGTGGAAGGGGTTGCGCTTGTAGCCGGTGCGCTCGCAGGCGGCCTTGACCACGGCGAGATCGAACGGGGCGTTGTGGCCCACCAGGATCGCGCGGCGCGCGTTGAGCGATTTGACCTGGCGGCGGATCGGCCGGAAAAAGGCCTCCAGCGCGGCGCGCTCCTCGAGTGCCTCGCGGCCCGGCTCGGCCGGGTCGATGCCGTGAATCTTGATCGAGACCGGATCGACCTCGGTAAGCGCACTGGGATGAACGGAGACGGCGATCTCCTCGGTCGGGTACAACCGCCCGTGCTCGTCGACGTCGAGCAACACGGCGGCCAACTCCAGCAGGGCATGCCCCTGCGGGTCGAGCCCGCCGGTCTCGACGTCGACGACCACCGGCACGAAGCCGCGAAAACGGCGCGCGACGCTCCAGCCGGCTGGCTCATCGCGCTCGGGAAACGCCTCACTCATCGCCGGCTCAATCCAGGCCCAGCCGGCCGCGCCAGGAGACGACCGTGTTGTGCATCAGCATGGCAATGGTCATCGGCCCCACCCCGCCGGGCACCGGCGTGATGAAGGCGGCGCGCGCCGAAGCGGCCTCGAAGTCGACGTCGCCGTGCAGGCTGCCATCCTCGCGGCGGTGGATACCCACATCGACCACGATCGCGCCCTCCTTGATCCACTCGCCCCGAACCAGGCCCGCCTTGCCGGCAGCGACGACCACCAGGTCGGCGCGCTGGACGTGGGCGGCCAGGTCCTGGGTGAATCGGTGGCAGACGGTGACGGTGGCGCCGGCAAGCAACAATTCGAGGGCCATCGGCCGGCCGACGATGTTGGAGGCACCCACCACGACCGCCTCCATCCCGTGCAGGTCGCGGCCGGTCTCCTCGAGCAGCCGCATTATCCCGTAGGGCGTGCAGGAGCGCAGGCCCGGCCGGCGAATCGCCAGGCGGCCGATATTGGCCGGATGAAAGCCGTCGACATCCTTGTCGGGATCGATGCGCTCGATGATCGAGTCGGCGCTCAGGTGGTCCGGCAGGGGCAACTGCACCAGGATGCCGTCGATGCGAGGATCGGCGTTGAGCTCGTCGACCAGCGCATCGAGCTCCGCCTGGGTAATGGACTCGTCGAGGTCGTGGGAAAACGACTCGATGCCGAGCTTGCCGCAGGCCTTGATCTTGTTCGCCACGTAGACCGACGAGGCAGGATCGTGGCCCACCTGCACCACGGCGAGCCCGGGCCGGCGGTGGCCGGTTTCGGTATAGGCGGCGATGGTCTCGGCAAGCCCGGCGCGGACGGTGGCGCCGACGGCTCGCCCGTCGAGGAGTGTTGCAGTCATGGGACGCGTCATCTGCGGGAAAGGCGCGATTGTCGCACGCGCCCCCGGGGGACTCAACGCCGCCGGGGCCCTGCACGAATCCGGTGGCACCCTCGGCCGAGCGCACGGCCCCGCGGTGCGCTCGTCGCCCCGTCAGGCCGTCGGCTCGCCCGCGCGACGCAGCATGTCGCGAGCGACGCGGGAATCGCGGGTGCGCCGCATGGGCGGCAGGGCATCGAGGATCGTGTTTCCGTAGCCCTTGGTCTGTAGGCGCGGGTCGCAGAGGACCATCACGCCGGTGTCGGCGGTATCGCGGATCAGCCGGCCGACGCCCTGCTTCAAGGTGATGATCGCCTCCGGCAGGGCCATCTGGACGAACGGCACCAGCCCCTTTTGCTTGAGGCGCTGTTCGCGGGCGGCGCGCACCGGGTCGCCGGGGGCGGCAAAGGGGATACGATCGATCATCACCAGCGAGAGGGCCTCGCCGCGCACGTCCACGCCCTCCCAGAAGCTTTGGGTCCCCAGCAACACGCCGTTGCCGGCAGCGCGGAAGTCCTCCAGCAACGCCGACTTGGCGCGGGTGCCCTGGACGAACAGTGGCAGCTCGGTCAGGTGTTCGCCGAGGGTCTCGGCGGCGAGCTTCAATGCCCGGTGCGAGGTGAACAGCAGAAAGGCCCGGCCGCCGCTGGCCTTGAGCAACGGGTAAACCGCGCGCAATGATGCGAGCGTGTGCTCGCGCGCCCCGCCAGGGCCACTGGGTTCGGGCAGGTTGGGTGGCAGATAGAGCACGGCCTGGTTGGCGAAATCGAACGGGGACTCCACCTGTTCGCAGCGGGCTTCATCAAGGTTCATGCGACGAGTGAAGTGGCCGAAGTCCTTGCCTGCCGCCAGGGTGGCCGAGGTCATGATCCACGCCCGCGGCGCGGACTCGACGTGCGATTTCAGTTGTCCTGCGGCGTTGACCGGGGTGGTGTGCAGGGTGAACGAGCGCGTGCGCCGCTCGACCCAGCGCACCGCCTCGCCCACCCCCTGGCCACCCCCCTGGCCACCCGACTCAATCTTGCCGTCCCGGAACGCGGCGAACTCGTCGCGCAGGCCTTGGGCCCGCCCGTGCAGCGCCTGCAGCCCCTTGCCGCGCGGCGCGGCGATCGCCAGTTCGCCGATCAGGCCGTCGAGCGCCTCGGCGAGCCGATCGAGCGCGCCGGTCACCGCCACATCGTCGCCGAGATCGGTCCAGGGCAGGCGTTCGGACTCGATCCGGCCCAGGGCCTCGAGCACGGGATCGGTGGCGCCCTTGAGGGTGTCGGCCGCCTCGGCGAGCCCTGGCTGATCGCGGGCCTCGTGTTTCTGCTCGACCCGCGCGTCGTCGGCGAGATCACGCAACTGGCGCGAGCCGATCGCCTCGCCGAAGAACATCGTGGCGATTTCCGGCACCTGGTGGGCCTCGTCGAGCACCACCACGTCGGTATCGGGCAGCAACTCGGCGAATCCCGTCTGGCGCAGGGCCAGATCAGCACAGAACAGGTGGTGGTTGATCACCACGATGTCGGCCTTCTGGGCCCGGTCACGCGCCTTGACCACGAAGCATTCGTCGTAGAGCGGGCAGTCGCGCCCAAGGCAATTGTCGTTGGTCGAGGTGACCAGGGGCCATATATCGTGATCGTCCGCCACATCCGGGCAATCCGCCCGGTCACCGTCGATCGTCCGATCGGCCCAGTCGCGCACCCGTTTGAGCGCCCTGGCATCCTCGCGCCGTGGCAGGCGCGCCTGTTGCTCGGCGAGATCGAGACGGTACTTGCACAGGTAATTGGCGCGCCCCTTGAGCAGGGCGACCCGCGCCTTGACACCCAACAGTTCCCGCAAGCGCGGCAGGTCGCGGTCGAAGAGCTGGTCCTGCAAGTGCTTGGTGCCGGTGGAAATCAGGGCGCGCTTGCCCGAGAGCAGCACGGGGGCGAGGTAGCCGAAGGTCTTGCCCACGCCGGTGCCTGCCTCGATCACCAGGGTGTGTCGGTCGGTAATCGCATCGCGAATCCGCTCGGCCATGCGCTGCTGGCCGGCGCGAGGCTGGTAGCCCTCGAAGGCGTTCGCCAGGCGTCCCTCCGCCCCGAAGACCTCGTCGAGCCCCAGCCGAGACACACCCTCGACCGTCTCGCTCATACCCGTGCGTCGCGACGCTCCACGGCAGCCGACTGCGCACCGGCGCGCTCTTCGGCCTCACGGGCGCCTGCCTCGTCGCCCTGGGCGCGACGAGCCTTGGCCACGAGGCGCCAAGCGGCTGATAGCGTCTGGTTATCGGCGGCGTGTTCGACGGCCCGCAGGGCCAGCTGTTCGGCCTGGGCCGGCTGGTCACGCGCCAGACGGACCTGGGCAAGGTCCAGCCACAAACGCGCGTTACCCGGCTCGATCTGCACCGCGCGTTCCAACGTCGACTGGGCACCGGTCAGGTCCCCGGCCTTGAGACGCGTGTCGGCCTGACGGACCAGGGCGAGCACTGCCGGTGAGGTCGGCGAGGGTTCCTGTTCTCGGTCGGGCGCATTCGGTAGCGGCTCTTGGCGGATCGCCGGCTCCTCCAGCGGCGTCGCGCGCACGCTCGATTCAGGCTCGGGTGCCGGTTGCGGTGGGGGCGCCGTCTGCCGTGTCGGCATCGGCGCACAGCCGGCAAGCAGCAGGCCCGTGACCGTGATCGAAAGGAAGGGTCGACGCCAGTAGGCGCCCACAGCGAATGTGGTTGTGTTCATGCTGCCATCCGTTCAGTACACGTTATCGGTGATCCGTTTTATCGGTGATCCGTTCTAGCGGAACCAGTCGAAGAAGCCGCCGTCCCCGGTCGATTCGTTTCCGGCCGGCTCCCCACTGCAGGTCCCGGCCGCTTCGGGCACGTGCCCGGCGATGAAGGGTATCCGTTCGCCCGCACAGCGCTCAGGCAGAACGACCTGTCGGTCCGGGCCTACAGGCATCAAGCGTACCCCGCGTGGCGGGGTCGTGTCGCGCGGCTGGATGTCGAGACGCTCGAAGGTCGCCGCCCAGAGCGGCAAGGCGGCGGTGGACCCGGTGAGATTGGCCGGGCGATCGTCGTCGCGACCGACCCAGACCACCCCGACGCGGCTGCCGGTGAACCCGGCGAACCAGGCATCGCGCCCGTCGTTGGTGGTGCCGGTCTTGCCGGCCAGGTTGAGCTCGGCGGGGAAGACCTGGTTCAGGCGGGTCGAAGTGCCTTCGCGCACCACCGTTTGCAGGCCGTATTGCAGCAGGTACAGCGACTCGCGGTCCACCGCCCGACGGACGTCCAGCGAGTAGCGCGACAATTCCTTGCCTTGCTGGTCCACCACGCTGCGGATCGCGCGCAACGGCGTGACGAACCCGTCCGCGGAGAGTGTCTGGTACATCTGGGCGACCTGGAACGGGGACATCGTCATCGACCCCAAGAGCATCGAGGGATAGAACGGTGATGGCCGCGGCGCCCCCAGCCGTTCGAGCGTGTCGGCCACCGAGTCCAGCCCCACGGCCATCCCCAGGCGCACGCTCGGCACGTTGCGCGAGTGCGCCAGCGCCTCGATGAGCGGCGTCGGCCCGTGGAAGGTGCCACTGTAATTTTCCGGTTTCCAGGTCGCCGAGCCCTTCTGCTCGATCGCGACTGGCTTGTCGGCAAGCTCGGTGATCAGGTTGTACTCCGCCGGGCGGGACAGGGCGGTGAGGTAGATCGCCGGCTTGATCAGCGAGCCGATCTGCCGGCGAGCGTCCAGCGCACGGTCGTAGCCGTCGAAATGGGTGTCTCGGCCACCGATCATCGCCTCGATCTCGCCCGTGCTGACCGAAGCGACCACGCCGGCCGTTTCCAGTGTTCCCTTCTCCAGGCCACGCCCCGCCTCGATCTCGTCGAGGTTTTCGGTGCTGTCTTCCAGCGCCGCCTGGACCCGCGGGCGCAAGGTCGTGAATATGTTCAGCCCGCGGGTATGCAGGTCTTCGGCGTCGTACTGCTCGACCAGTTGCCGGCGCACCAGGTCGACGAACGCGGGGTGCCGGGCCCGCGACCCCGCCCGTTCGAGCACGCCCAGCGGCCGCGCCTGCCAGTCGGCGGCCCGGGTCTGATCGACCAGGCCGAGGTCGACCATCACGTCGATGACGGTGTTGCGTCGCGCCAGTGCCCGCTCGGGGTTGCGGCGCGGGTTGTAGTAGTTCGCCCCCTTGACCATCGCCACCAGCAGGGCGATCTGCTCGGGCGCAAGCTCGCTCACCGGGCGGCCGAAATAAAAGCTCGCCGCCAACCCGAAGCCGTGAATCGCCCGATTACCGTCCTGGCCGAGATACACCTCGTTGAGATACGCCTCGAGGATCTTGTCTTTGGAGTAGTGCCACTCCATCTCGAGCGCCATGATCATCTCGGCGAACTTGCGCCGATAGGTACGCTCGTGCGTCAGGAACAGGTTCTTGGCCAACTGCTGGGTAATCGTGCTGCCACCCTGGACCTGATCGGTAAAGAGATTGCTGAGGAAGGCGCGCAGGATCGCCGTCGGCACCACACCGCCGTGATCGTAGAAGGCCCGATCCTCGACGGCCAGCAAGGTCTGGAGCAGCAGGGGCGCATTCTCGCGGACCTCGTCGATCGACAGCAGGACCCGGTCCTCGGTGCGGTTGGGATAGAGCGTGCCGATCGAACGCGGCTCGAGCCGGATGATCCCGACGTCGTTGCCATCGGGGTCGTCCAGTTCGACCACGCGGCCATCGACGATGCGCGCCACGACGCGCCTACCGGGCTGCTTGCCGTCCGGGAACGCGAAACCGCGACGGTGAAAGGCGACCTGGTTGCCCCGACGCTCGTAGGTGCCGGTCTCCTCCACCGACGACGACGCCACGTAGTTGAGACGCTCCAGCGAAGCGACCAGCTGGTCGATCTGTAGCGACTGGCCGACGTAGATTTCATCGGGCGCGGCGTAAACCGTCGCCGGCAGGGTAAACAGCGCACCCCCGAACCGGTCGGTTACCCGCTCGTCGAGATACCAGGCCCAGGCGACGACCAGCGGCAGACCGATGGCCAGCGCCAAAATCACGCCGCGCAGTGCCCAGCCCGCGAGGCGCCGGCGCCAGCTCCGTTGTGGCTCGCGCTGGGCCGCTCGCCGCCGGGGAGCGGCCCGCTTGCCCTGCTGACCGCTGCGCGTCTTGCCCTTTCCGGTTCTCTTGCTGGATGCCACCGTCAACCCACACTGTTACACTT
Organism: Halothiobacillaceae bacterium; assembly: GCA_016938615.1. Taxonomy (GTDB): domain Bacteria; phylum Pseudomonadota; class Gammaproteobacteria; order Halothiobacillales; family Halothiobacillaceae; genus Guyparkeria. Next base: position 31,741 of record JAFGUH010000020.1, read on the forward strand.
GCTGAATGATGCGGAACCGCATACCAATGCGGCCCCGGGGAACCCATGCGCGGAGGCCATGCCGCGAACGCGCATCTTGAGTCGGGCAGAGGCAGAAGGCATTAGCCCGCCGCGGACGGCTCGTTTCCTTCAGCCAGGTCCCTTCAGTAAGGGACGAGCCGCAGCGGATACCCGGCTCGAGGCGCCCTGCTTGGCCAGCCGAGCCGCGCCTGCTTGGCGCGGCATCGTCTCGACGTGGCAACCGGCACGCCGACGAAGGCGCGCCTTGGTACGAACGGCTCGACAGGCCGTCACTGGCTTGGCGTTCTTGCAGAGGCTTCCCGAGCGCCAGTCTATCAGGCCGGCGCGATCGACGGAGCCGGCGTCGGCCAGCCCGATCGCAGGCCCCACCCCCTCGATGTCAACCAGGAGCCCCCATGGCCGACCACCCGCAAGATCGACTGATCGAACGGTTCAAGGAGAACCTCGCCGCGACCGACCCCTCCCTGGAACATTTGCAGACCCACATCTCGCATGTCTTCCTGACCGGCTCTTGGGCCTACAAGGTGAAAAAGCCGATGAACTTCGGCTTTCTCGACTTCTCCAGCCTCGATCGCCGCCGCCATTTCTGCGAGGAAGAACTCCGGCTCAATGCCCGCCTCGCCCCGGACCTGTACGACGCCGTGCTCGGGATCGACGCGGAAGGCAAGCTGATCGAGGCGAGTGACGCGGCCGAGGAATTCGTCATCCGCATGCGTCGCTTCGACCAGGCCGACCGGCTCGATCACCTCGCCCGCCGACGCGGCCTGGACGACAAGCTGGTCGACCGAATCGCCGACCGAGTTGCCGCGTTCCACGCCCGCGCGGAGGCCGCGCCTGCCCAGACCCATTTCGGCACGCCGGAAGCCGTCTGGGCGCCGATGCAGCAGAATCTCGAACAGATCGGCCCGCTGCTCGAGACCGAGGCGGACCGCGAGCGCCTCGCCGAAATGGAGCGCCTGTCACGCGCCGCCTTCGAGGCGATCCGCCCGATCATCGAGCGCCGCAAGCGCGACGGGCACGTCCGCGAATGCCACGGCGACATGCACCTGGCCAACATGGCATGGTTCGATGGCGATGTGACCATTTTCGACGGCATCGAGTTCAACGACGAATTCCGCTGGACCGACACGGCCAACGATCTGGCCTTCGCGCTGATGGACCTCCACAAGCGCCGCCTGATCGCCCCGGCACGCCAGCTGCTGAACCGCTACCTCGAGGTGAGCGGCGACTACGACGCCCTGCCGACCCTGCGCTACTACCAGGGGTACCGCGCCGCCGTGCGCGCGAAGATCTCATTGCTGAGCCTGCGTGACGGCATGCCCGACGCAGAACGTGCGGCGGCCTGGGCCGATTTCCGCGAGTACGTCGACCTGGCGAACACCTTTTTCACCCCGAGTGAGGGGCGGCTGTTCATCACCATGGGGGTAAGCGGCAGCGGCAAATCCCTGGTCAGCCGGGAACTGGTGATCGCCCGCGGTGCGGTGCGGGTGCGATCGGACGCCGAACGCCAGCGGATGTTCACCGACCCGGCCGAACGCTACACGCCGATGGCCAGCGACCGCACCTACCAGCGGCTCGCCGAGATCGCCCGTCTTGGCGCGGGGACGGGCTGGCCGATGGCGATCGACGCGACCTTCCTCGAGCGCGAACGGCGCCGAGACTTCGAGTCGCTCGCCGAGGAGATCGGCGTGCCCTACACGATCCTGTTCATCGAATGCGACAACGAGCAGTTGCTCGAGTACCTGCGCGAGCGCCGGGCTCAGGGCGGCGATATCTCGGAGGCCGACGAGCAGGTGCTGCAGCACCAGCTACAGAAGCTCGAATCACTCGGTCCCGACGAGGCGCGCCACTGCGTTCGGCTCAAGTGCGATACGCCGTTCGGTCCGCAGCTCGCCGAACGGCTGGGGTGATCGGCGTCAGGTTCCCACCCCGGTCGGCAAGGATGACGTGACACTGAGCGCGGTTTGATATTTCGCGGCTAACGCCCGATCCTGCAAGGGTTTCGTTTTTCGCGGCTAAAGCCGCTCATACAAGGGTTTCGGTAGGCCGCAGGAGCGGCTTTGGCCGCGAAACACGTCGATCACCGCAATCGGCGCTTCCTACTCCACCGGCTCGACCTTCGCCCCGCCACGGATGGCATCCACCGCCAGCCGATACATGTCGATGTCCAGCGGGTAGACGTCGCCACCGGCGAGCAGCTCGTCGAGTTCGTCGGTCGAGCGCGCCGTGCCGAGGTAGCGCCAGTGGCGAAACAGGTGCTGTTCTTCGCGCTCGTTCCGCGACTCGCGGATGGCTACCGCCCCCGGGTACGGCCAGGCCTCGAAGGCCATCGGCGCGAGGGCCTGTTTGAGGCGCAGCCGATGGGCGATCTCAGGCTCGGCGCCGGCACAAAGGCCCCGACAGGCGCCGATCTGGTGCGCGAAACAGGCACGACCCCGACCCGATTCCAGACCGAGAAACTGCGGACACAGATCATGCTCGCGCGCGATTCCGGCCAGCCGTTCGCGCGCCTTGAAACGGGATCGGAACAGGCCGTGGGCCCGGTGCAGTTCTCCCGGCGCGATCCCGTCGATCGAACGCAACACCGGCGGACGGTCGGTCTCGTCGTTCCAGTACCAGGTCAGCAGCGCGCGTGACGGACGCAGGCGTCGGTTGAAGATCGGCTGGTCGCGCTTGACCAACCAGGCCTCGGTCAACAGCGCACCGAGCTCACCGGCCGTCTCGATCCAGTCGACGTGGTGGGTCTGCTGGGCGATCCGCATCTCGCGGTCACTACGGTGATCGTCGGCGAAATGCGAGCGCACGCGCGAGCGCAGGTTGACGCTCTTGCCCACGTACAAGAGCGCCCCCTCCTCGCCGTAGAACCGATAAACCCCCGGGACGCCCGGCACGGCATCCAGGGTTGCCGGATCGAGATGGGGCGGCGTGCTCGCCCGCGGCACCTGCCGGGCGAGCGCCTCGGCCACCGTGTCCGCGCCGTCACGCTCGACGAAACGCGCCAGCAGGGCCGGCAGTGCCTGGCAATCGCCCATCGCCCGATGACGATCGCCCACCGGCAGACCGTGACGGGTGACCAGGCTATCGAGATTATGACGTCGCTCACCGGAATCGAGCTGACGCGACAGCTTGACCGTGCACAGCTCGCGTAGGGTGAGTGCCTGACCCGCCTCGCGGAAGGCGTTACGCAGGAAACCGGCATCGAAGCGGGCGTTGTGCGCTACCAGCCAGCGCCCGTCTAACCGCTCGGCGATCGCCTCGACCAGGCGGGCAAATGCCGGCGCGCCCTCGACCATGGCATCCGAGATGCCGGTCAGGCGGGTGATGGTCGGCGGGATCGGCACGCCGGGATCGACCAGGGTCTGCAACGGCTCGCCGACCACCCCGTTGTCGACCGGGATGATCGCCACCTCGGTGATCCGGTCGCGGGTCGGTCGCGTGCCGGTGGTCTCGAGATCGACGAAGGCCAGCCGGTCGAACGGCGCCGGCAGGGACGCCAACGCCTCGATTCGGTCACCGGGTCGGGGGGCGCGCGTCACGGGGATCAGCCGTCGAGCGTCTCCACGCGCATCCGCACCACCGGTGCCCGCACGGTATCGAGCGCCTCGATCTCGCCGATGGCCTGGTTCATCGCCTGCTCGCGCACCTGGTGGGTGAGCATGACGATCGGCAGGGTGCGCTCGTCCTCGCTCATCTCCTTTTGCATCATCGCCTCGATCGAGATTTCGTGATCGGCGAGTATCTGGGCGATGCGCGCCAGCACGCCCGTCTTGTCCTCGACCGCGATGCGCAGGTAATAGGCCGTCTCGATGGAATCCATGGGCGCCACCGGCAGATCACTGATCTCATCCGGCACCACCGCGAGATGCGGCACGCGATGCATCGGATCGGCGGTGAGCGTGCGAACGACGTCGACGAGGTCGGCGACCACCGCCGAGGCGGTCGGATCCGCCCCGGCACCAGCGCCGTAGTACATGGTCGGACCGACCGCGTCGCCCCAGACCAGTATCGCGTTCTGCACCCCGTCGACATTCGCCAACAGGCGACGCTCGGGAATCAGGGTCGGGTGAACGCGGAGCTCGACGCCGTCGTTGCGCTGCCGCGCTATTCCCAAGTGCTTGATCTGGTATCCGAACTCACCGGCATACTGGACGTCCTCGGTCTCGATGCCGGAGATGCCTTCCGTATAGACCTCGTCGAACTTCAGCGGCATGCCGAAGGCGATCGCAGCGAGGATGGTGAGCTTGTGCGCCGCGTCGATGCCCTCGACGTCGAAGGTCGGATCGGCCTCGGCGAAACCGAGGTACTGCGCTTCGGCGAGCACCTCGGCGAACGCCCGGCCCTCGTCGCGCATGGCGGTGAGGATGTAGTTGCCGGTGCCGTTGATGATGCCCGCCAGCCACTCGATGCGATTGCCGGCCAGCCCTTCGCGGATCGCCTTGATGATGGGGATGCCACCGGCCACCGCCGCCTCGAAGGCGACCATGGTGCGGTGGCGCTGCGCCAACTCGAACAGCTCCATGCCCTCGTGGGCGATCAGTGCCTTGTTGGCAGTGACCACCGGCTTGCCCAGCTCGAGGGCACGCCGAATCAGGTCGCTGGCTGGCTGCATGCCGCCAATCAGCTCGACCACCACATCGACTTCACCGTTCTCGACCACCTCCATCGGGTCGGTCGTCAGGGTGATGCCGTCGAGCGGACATATCCGCGGCGTGTCGAGATTGCGCGCCGAGGCGTGCACGATCTCGACACGGCGTCCGGCCCGACGCGCGATCTCCTCGGCGTTTCGGTTGAGCACGTTGACGACACCGCCACCGACGGTCCCCAGCCCCAACAGGCCGACACGCACCGGCGGCAGTGCCCGATCCCCGCCTCTCTGCATCTGGCTCATTGGCCTCCCTCCGATGGTGGGGTGATCCCGTGGGCGCGGAACATCGCCTTGATGCCCCGTATCGCCTGACGGGTGCGGTGTTCGTTCTCGATCAGCGAGAAGCGTACGTGATCATCGCCGTAGTCGCCGAAACCGATACCCGGCGAGACGGCCACCTTGGCCTCGGCGAGCAGCAGCTTGGAAAACTCCAGAGAGCCCAGGTGCGCGAACGGCTCCGGGATCTTCGCCCAGACGAACATGGTCGCCTTGGGCGGCTCGACCGGCCAGCCAGCCGCGTTCAGTCCCTCGCAGAGCACGTCGCGACGGCGACGGTACATGTCGCAGATCTCGTCGACGCAGCTCTGGTCGCCCTCCAGCGCGAGGATCGAGGCGACCTGGATCGGCGTGAACGTGCCGTAGTCGAAGTACGACTTGATCCGCGCGAGCGCGTTGACCAGCGTCGGGTTGCCCACCATGAAACCCACGCGCCAGCCGGGCATGTTGTAGCTCTTCGACAGCGTGAAAAATTCCACCGCGACGTCCTTCGCCCCCGGCACTTCCATGATCGATGGCGCCTTGTAGCCGTCGAAGACGATGTCGGCGTAGGCGAGATCGTGGATCACCCAGATGCCCGCCTCGCGGCAGATATCGACGACCTTCTCGAAGAACTCCAGCTCGACGCACTGCGTGGTCGGGTTGCCGGGGAAGTTGAGAATCAGCATCTTCGGCTTCGGCCAGGTCTCCTTGATCGCCCGCGTGAGCTCCTCGAAGAAGTCGACGTCTGGCGTCAGGCGCACGTGGCGGATGTCGGCATCCGCAATCACCGAGCCATAGGGGTGGATCGGATAGGCCGGGTTCGGGACCAGCACGGTATCACCCGCCGACAGGGTCGCCATCGCCAGATGGCCGAGGCCCTCTTTCGATCCGATGGTGACGATCGCCTCGGAGTCGGGATCGATCTCGACATCAAAGCGACTGCGGTACCAGTTGGCGATCGCGCGGCGCAGGCGCGGAATGCCCTTGGACTGCGAATACCGATGCGTGTCGCCGCGGCGGGCCGCCTCGACCATCTTCTCGACGATGTGCGGCGGCGTCGGCTGGTCCGGGTTGCCCATGCCGAAGTCGACGATGTCCTCGCCGGCGGCACGCGCCTTTGCCTTGAGCTCGCCGGTGATGTTGAAGACGTAGGGCGGCAAGCGCTTGATGCGGGCGAAATGTTCGTTCACTTGGTCTCTGACGCGTGTGGGAAGGTGGACGGATCGCGCGCGGCGAGGCGCGGTAGGCCGGGCGCGGACAAAGGGTACAAACAGTAAGGAGCGGCGCGGCCACTGTCAATCCGCGCAAGCCCGTCCTCCGCCCGCGGGCGGGACTCGCGGGATCGTTCCGGCCACCCGTATCCACCCTCCGGCACGCATATCCCCGCGCCGCTTCCCCATGTCCGTCGTCTCGACTAACCGCCGGACGAAACACGATGGCGGCGCCTATACTTCCGACAGTCCCACCCGACATTCCCGCCCCATTCCGAAGGAGTCCCCCCATGCCGACCACGCCGAGCCAACGAACATCCCTTCTCTACGCCACCCCCTTGCTTGCCGCCGCACTGGGTTGGCAACTCCCCGCGAGCGCCATGGACGAAAACTGGCAGGCGCACGGGAAGGACATCGGTTACCAGGTGGATGACGAGGCCTTTACCGGGTATCTGTCACCGGCCGACGGCGAATCGCGCGGCACAGTGCTGGTCGTCCACGACTGGGACGGCATCGATGACTATGAACGAAAGCGCGCCGACATGATCGCCGCAATGGGATACGACGCCTTCGCCGTCGACCTCTACGGCAAGGGCAATCGCCCGCAGGAAACCGGGGCAAAGAAGGCCGAGACCCAGCGGCTCTACCAGGATCGTGAACGCATGCAGCATCTCACCCGCTCCGGGCTCGAGTTCGCCCGCGAGCAAGGGGTCAACGAGGAAACGGTCGTGATGGGGTACTGCTTCGGCGGCGCGGTGGTACTCGAGGCCGCCCGCAACGGGCTGATCGACCAGGCACGTGGCTTTGCCACCTTCCACGGCGGGCTGGGCACGCCCGAGGGCCAGAGCTGGTCGGACCCGGGCGCACCCCTGCTGATCGCCCACGGCGGGGCCGACTCGATGATCTCGATGGCCGATGTCGCCAATCTCTCGGGCGAACTCGAGGCCGTTGACGCCACCTACACCATCAACGTCTACTCACGCGCCCCGCACGCCTTCACCGTATTCGACACCGGCGCCTACCAGGAACGCGCCGACGAGCAGTCCTGGCAGGCATTCACCGAGTTGCTCGACGACGTCTTCTAAACGACAGACACGGGACAGACTAGGCGAAAAGGCTCGACATCATGTCGGGCCTTTTGTTGCTCTGGACAATATACGACTCCGCCGGTCAGGCGCGCTGACACCGGGAGCGCTACAAGCAAGAACGCTCCCGCCGGCGGCAAAAGTGGGCTACCGATTTGAGATGTCGGTTAACGCCAATTATCGGGTCAGGCTCCCGAGGTGATGTGATCAGGCGACGTCGTCATTCACGGATATATGAACATGCAGCCCTGCGGCGGCGGCCATGTTCACTAGAGTGTCCAAACCGAAACGGTCGATCTTTCCGCGCATCAGGTCCGAGACCCGGGGTTGTGTCACACCAAGAACGCGGGCGGCCTCCGCCTGCGTCATTCCCGCCCGAGTAATGTGACCTTCCAGGGCCATCATCAAGCTACTGCGAAGTCGCATGTTCTCCGCTTGAGCGTGAGTGTTCTCGATGGCCTTCCATACGCTGCCAAAACGGTCGCTCATGGTCCTATCTCCCGCATCAACTCCCGGTAGCGTTTACCGGCTAGATCAAGGTCGCGTCGGCTCATCTTTTGCCTCTTTTTCTGGAAGCAGTGCAGAACGAAAACAACCCCGGCCCGCTTTGCAACGTACAACACCCTAAACGCGCCCGAGTCATCTCGAATCCGAATCTCATCAACTCCTGCGCCTACCATCCGAATCGACTTCCAATCGATTGGTTCGCGACCTTGCTCTACCCGGTACAGTTCATAGCCCGCCCGTCGCCGAGCCGTTTCCGGAAAGGCCCTCAAGTCGTCCAATGACCGCCCGCGAAACTCGAGAACTTCTCGACCACCCCTGTCCGTGCCCGAAACTATATAAAATATTATATAGAGGCGCGACCGCACCACCGCAACGACTGGGGTGATTCGGCAACTGGGGCTCACCCGCGCTGAGCGGGCAAACACCGCGCGCACGAGAACGCCGTCGCGCCCAAGCCCTTCGAAGATGGTTGTGTGCGCGGGGAACGCCGGTGAACTGGGGCGATCTAGTTCATTCCCGGTTCAGTGCCACGGGCACGGGGAGCGCGAGGCGGTCCATGCCCTGCACTCCTTGCCTTGCGGCTCCCTAAGGTCATCGAGGGACGGACGGGCCGGGCAACGCGAGTCGTCGGTCGGAGGCTCAGTCCCTGCGGTCGGCGGGGTGGAACTGCCGGGCGAATTCCTGGAAGGCGTTGGTCAATTCGATCGGCATGGGGAAGAAGATCGAGCTCGATTTGCCGCTGGTCGACATGTCGGCCATGGTCTGGAGGTAGCGCAGCTGCAGCGCGGCCGGGCTTTCCTCCATCATCTTCGCGGCGTTGACCAGTTGCTCGGCGGCCTGAAACTCGCCCTCGGCGTGGATGACCTTGGCGCGTCGCTCGCGTTCGGCCTCGGCCTGGCGGGCGATCGCGCGGATCATCGATTCGTCGAGGTCGACGTGCTTGATCTCGACGTTGGTGACCTTGATGCCCCAGGCGTCGGTCTGCTGGTCGAGAATGGACTGGATGTCGTTGTTGAGCTTGTCCCGCTCGGAGAGCATCTCGTCGAGATCGTGCTTGCCGAGCACGGAGCGCAGCGTGGTCTGGGCAAGCTGGCTGGTGGCGGCGTAGTAGTTCTCCACCTGGATCACCGCCTTTTCCGAATCGACCACCCGGAAATAGAGCACGGCATTGACCCGCACGGTGACGTTGTCCTGCGAGATGACGTCCTGACTGGGCACATCCAGCGTGATGATCCGCAGATCGACCTTGACCATCTGCTGGATCACCGGCACGACGATGATCAACCCCGGCCCCTTGACCCGCTGGAATCGTCCGAGAAAGAACACCACGCCACGCTCGTACTCGCGCAGCACCTTGAGCGACATCGCGATGATCGCGATGAGGATGACCAGGGGCACCACCAGAAAACCGAAATTGCCGAGCATCGTCCATTTCCTCCCGGGCCGATCGGCCCTCGTTCTTTTCGTGTCAGTCCGCTTTTATTCCACGAGGTCTATTCCACGGGTTCGACGGTCAGCGTGAGCCCGTCGATCGCTACCACGCGAACCGTCTGGCCCTCCCGGACCGGCGAGCGAGTCCGCGCGTTCCACTGCTCACTGTGCACCCACACCCGGCCGGCATCCGAAAAATCCTCGCGCGCCGTGCCTTCCATGCCGAGCATTTCCTCGTAGCCGGTGGACGGGCGTTTGCCGCGCAGTCCGAGGAACCGGCCTAGCACCCAGATGGAAAAGCCGGCGAGCGCGATCGCCACGCCGATGATCAGCGGTAAGGCCACGTTCAGGTTGGGGTCGTCCCAGAGCATGATCGATCCTGCGGTGAAGGCGGCCAGACCGCCGATGCCGAGTGCGCCGAAACTGGGCACGAACGCCTCGGCGATCATGAAGATGACGCCAAGCAGGATCAGCGCCAGGCCCGCGTAGTTCAGGGGCATGACCTGCAGGGCGAAGAAGGCCAGGATCAGCGCGATCGAGCCGATCGTCCCCGGCACGATCGCGCCGGGGTTGGCCAGCTCGAAAATGATGCCGTAAATCCCGACCAGGAGCAGGATATACGCGATGTTGGGATTGGTGATGATCGCGAGCAGTTCGGTGCGCCAGCCCGGGTCCTCGCGCACTACCTCGATACCCTCGGTCGAGAGCGTGCGTTCCGCGCCGTCGACGAGCACCTCACGGCCGTCTAACTGGGCAAGAAGGTCGGATGCGTCCGTGGCGACAAGGTCGATCACGTTCTGTTCGAGCGCTTCGCGCGCGCCAAGGTTGGCGCCTTCACGGACCGCCTTTTCCGCCCAGTCGGCATTGCGACCATGGCGCTCGGCCAGTCCGCGAATGTAGGCCACCGCGTCCTCGAGGACCTTGCGTTCCATGGCGCTTGCCGGGCGAGAGTCGCCGTCGCTTTCGGCGCCCCCCTTGTCGGGCGTGTCGTCTTTTCCGCCATCCTCTTTTCCGCCAGCCTCATCCGGTGAGGGCATGCCCGGCAAACCGCCACCGCCCAGTTGCACTGGCGTGGCCGAGCCGAGGTTGGTCGAGGGGGTCATCGCCGCGATCGGCGAGCCATAGAGAATATAAGTGCCGGCACTGGCAGCCCGCGCGCCGGCTGGGTGGACGTAGCTCGCCACCGGGACCTGTGCCTGGAGGATCGCCTGGATGATCGAGCGCATGCTGGAGTCGAGCCCGCCGGGGGTATCGAGTTGCAGGATCACCAGCGCAGCGCCACGGGTTTCGGCCGACTCGATACCGCGGATCACATAGTCGGCAGTCGCCGGCGTGATCGCGTCCTGCACGGTCAGTAGCACGGCCTCGCGGCGTTCGTCCTGAGCGGCGGCGACCGCCAGCCAGATCAACCCGACAAGGATTAACAGCGGCCACGCCAGTCGGCGCAAGACGCGAACTGTTCGTTCCGGAAATGCAGTCTGCATGGGGCCTCCCCCTTCCCATCCGGCAGCG
>JAFGUH010000184.1 GCA_016938615.1 Halothiobacillaceae bacterium
TATTGGATTGCGACCAGGGTTTGGTCGTTCCGTGATGCATCGTAGAACGCGGCTTCGAACTCGGTCGGCGGAACGTCGTTGAGGTAGCCGTGCAGGCGGCTGGTGTTGTGCCAGTGCACCCAGCCCAGGGTGGCCAGCTCGGACGTCCTCGACGGTCTTCCACGGCTCGGCGCGGGCGGGTCCGTAGATGAGTTCGGCCTTGTAGTACCCGTTCACCGTTTCGGCCAACGCATTGTCGTAGCTGTCCCCGACGGTGCCGATAGACGGGGTCGCACCGATCTCGGCGAGCCGTTCGCCGTAGCGGATGGAGGTGAATTGCGATCCGGCGTCGGAGTGACATACCAAGTCCGGCAACAGGTTTCCACGCGACCAGCGGGCCATCTCGATCGCATTGAGGACCATCGTGGTACGCAGGTGGGAGGCGACCCGCCACCCGACGATCATCCGGCTGAACGCGTCGATGAGGAAGCACACGTACGCCACCCCAGCCCAGGTCGGCACGAACGTTAAATCCGGTGACCCACCGCTGATTTGGCGCGGAAGCCACGAAACGACGGTTGACCAGATCCGGGTGCCGCGCCGCAGCGGGGTCGGGTTTGGTGGTGGTACGCACCCGTTTGCCGCGCCGCGCTCCTTGGATCCCGGCGGACCGCATCAGGCGGGCGACCTGGTCGCGGCCCACGTCGTGACCGGCCCTACGGGCGGCTTTCCACAGCTTGCGCGCCCCGTAGACCCGATAGTTGTCCTCCCACAGCGCCACCAGGGCCGGGCCCAACTCTGCGTCGCGACAGGCCCGTGCCGAGGGCGGCCGGGTTTTGGTGTCGTAGTAGGTGCTCGGGGCCACCGACACCCCTGCGGTGTGCAGGACGGTGCAGATGGGCTCGACCCCGAACTCGGCGCGATGAGTGTCGATGAAATCGACTACTTCTTGTGTTGGCGGTCGAGCTCCGCCCCGAAGAAACTCGCTGCTCGCTTCAGAATCTCGTTGGCGCGCTTGAGTTCTCGGATCTCTTGCTCAAGCTCTCTGATCCTGGCCGACTCCGCGGTGGACACTCCAGGGGCGTACCCGTCGTCGATGTCGGCTTGGCGCACCCAGGAGCGCACCGACTCGACCCCATAGCCGAGCTGGCGGGCCACCCGCGACACCGTTCCCTGCTCGTTTCCCAACTCCGCACGCAGGGCGCGGACCATCCGCACCGCTGCGGCCTTCTCCTCCGGGCTGTATCGACGCGCCGTGGACTTCCCCGGCAACTGTTCCTTCATCCCTGCATCCTCGTTTCCAAGGTCAGGAGTCTCCGGGATTTCCAGGGCGATTCA
>JAFGUH010000185.1 GCA_016938615.1 Halothiobacillaceae bacterium
GAGGCGAGTGTCATAGGGAACGTCTTACAACTTGGTGGTCAGCGCCTGTTGCGCCAGGTTCTCGATCGAGGCGTGCATGACCTCGACCAGCGGGTTCGGCCAGACGCCGATCAACACGATCAGGAAGGCGAGCACGCCCAGGACCCAGGCCTCGCGAAAATTGAGATCCTCGAGGGTCTTCACGCCCTCGTTCGTCACCTCGCCGAAGATCACGCGCTTGACCATCCACAAGGTGTAGGCCGCGCCGATGATCAGCGTCAGTGCGGCGATCAGCGCGATCCAGAAATGGGCCTTGAACGAGGCCAGGATGACCATGAACTCGCCGACGAAGCCCGACGTGCCCGGCAGACCGACGTTGGCCATGGCGAACACCACCACGAGTGCGCCGAACCACGGCATGGTGTTGACCACCCCGCCATAGGCCGAAATCTCGCGGGTGTGCAGGCGGTCGTAGAGCACCCCGATGGAGAGGAACATCGCCGCGGAGATCAGGCCGTGGGAGATCATCTGCACCATCGCGCCCTCGAGCGCTAGGGTCACGCCACTCGCCGAGGCGTTGTCCGGATTGGCGACGACCATGTAGATCACGAACAGGCCCAGCGTCACGAAACCCATGTGCGAGATCGACGAGTAGGCGACCAGCTTCTTCATGTCCGACTGGACCATGGCGACGAAGCCGATGTACACGATCGCCACCAACGAGAGGAAGATCATCAGCCAGTCGAGCTCGGCGGCGGCATCCGGCGTGATCGGCAACGAGAACCGCAGAAAGCCGTAGCCGCCGATCTTGAGCATGATCGCCGCCAGGATCACCGAACCGCCCGTCGGGGCCTCGACGTGGGCGTCCGGCAACCAGGTGTGCACCGGCCACATCGGGATCTTGACTGCAAACGCGATCAGGAAGGCGAGGAAGATCAGTATCTGTTCGGTCAGCGTGAGCGGCAGGTCGTGCAGGACCGGGATGGCGAAGGTGCCGGCCTGGAAGTACATGTAGATCAGCGCGACCAGCATGAATACCGAGCCGAGGAAGGTGTAGAGGAAGAACTTGATGGTCGCGTACACCCGGCGCGCGCCGCCCCAGACACCGATGATGATGAACATCGGAATCAGCATGCCTTCGAAGAAGAAGTAGAAGACGATCGCGTCCATCGCGGCGAAGGTGCCGTTCATCATGCCTTCCATGATCAGGAAGGCCGCGAGGTACTGGTGCGCCTTGTCCTTGATCACGTCCCAGGCAGCGACCACCACGAGAATGGTCGTGAAGGTGGTCAGCACGATCAGCGGCATCGAGATGCCGTCGACGCCCAGCGCATAGTCGATACCGAACGCCGGGATCCAGGGCATGTGCTCGACGAACTGCATCGCGGCGGTCTGGGTATTGAAGCCCAGGATCAGCCCCAGGCTGATCACGAAGACCAGCACGGAGACGATCAGGGCGAACAGGCGTGCGGCAGGCGCACGCCGCTCGCCGAACAGCATCACGGCGAGGCCCGCCGCGATCGGTAACCAGACGAGCAGGCTCAGTATCGGCCAGGAGGTCAGCATCGAACCATTACCCTTTGCTTGTTATCCATTGGGCTTGTTATCCGTTGGGTGTCACGCGCCGATGAAGACGATCCAGGTCAACAGCCCGATCAGGCCGAGGATCATCACGAACGCGTAGTGATAGAGGTAGCCGGTCTGTACCAGGCGCCAGGTGCGGGCCATGTAGCCGACCACCGCGGCCGAGCCGTTGACCATCAAGCCGTCGATGGCACGCACATCGCCGATCTGCCACAGGCCGCGACCCAACAGTCGCGAGCCACCGGCGACGAACACGCTGTTAAAGCCGTCGAAGCCGTACCCGTCCTGCATGACTCGCCTTGGCCAGGCGAACACGCGGGCGAACAGCGGCGGCAACACGGTCGGCAGCAGGAGGTACATGATCGCGGCAACCGCCACGCCGCCCAGCGCCATCCAGACCACCGGGGTGACCCAGCCGTGCGTGAACATCACCCAGGCACCGCTGAACTGGCTTTCCAGGGAGGCCATGGCGCCGTGCGTCGCCAACACCCGTAGCGAGTCGTCGAAGTAGCTGCCGAAGAGCAAGGGCTCGATCACGATAAAGCCCACGATCAGCGACGGAACGGCCAGCAGCATCAACGGCACCGTGACCACCCTGGGCGTTTCCTTGACGTGGTCGTACTCGGCATCACTCATGCGCGGCTGGCCGAAGAAGACCAGGAACACCATCCGGAAGGTGTAGAAGGCGGTGACGAACACCCCGGCGAATACGGCCCAGTAGGCGAAGCTCGCCCCCGGCAGGGTCGAAGCCTGCACCGCGTAGATGATCGACTCCTTGGAATAGAAACCCGCGGTACCCGGGAAGCCGATCAGCGCCAGCGCCCCGATCAGGAAGGTAATGAAGGTGATCGGCATCTTCTTCGCCAGCCCGCCCATCTGTCGCATGTCCTGCTGGTGGTGCAGCGCGATGATCACCGAGCCGGCAGCGAGGAACAGTAGCGCCTTGAAGAAGGCGTGCGTCATCAGGTGGAACAGCGCCGGGCTGTAGGCCGACACGCCCAGCGCCACGGTCATGTAGCCGAGCTGCGAGAGGGTCGAGTAGGCGACCACCCGCTTGATGTCGTTCTGCACGATACCGAGCAGCCCCATGGACAGCGCGGTCACCGCACCGATGACGAGGATGAACGACAGTGCAGCGTCGGAGAGCTCGAACAACGGTGAGAAGCGCGACACCATGAAGATGCCGGCGGTCACCATGGTGGCCGCGTGGATCAGCGCTGAGATCGGCGTCGGGCCTTCCATCGAGTCCGGCAGCCAGACGTGCAGCGGCACCTGCGCGGACTTGCCCATCGCACCGATGAACAACAGGATCGAGATCACGGTGACCAGCGACCACTCCACGCCCGGCCAATATTCGACCCGGATGTCGGCCAGCTCCGGCAGGCGCTCGAAGAAGGTGGCGTAGTCGAGCGTGTCGGCGTACATCAGGATCGCCGCGATGCCGAGCAGAAAGCCGAAATCACCCACCCGGTTGACCAGGAACGCCTTGAGGTTGGCGAAGATGGCCGACTCGCGCTTGTACCAGAAGCCGATCAGGAGATAGGAGACCAGGCCAACGGCCTCCCAGCCGAAGAACAACTGCAGCAGGTTGTTCGACATCACCAGCATCAGCATGGAGAAGGTGAACAGCGAGATGTAGCTGAAAAACCGCTGGTAGCCGGGGTCGTCGTGCATGTAGCCGATGGTGTAGATATGCACCATCAGCGAGACGGCGGTGACGACCACCATCATCATCACAGTAAGGTGATCGATCAGAAAGCCCACCTCGAAGGTGAACATGTCAGAGGCCATCCAGGTGTAGACCGCCGCGTTGAAGGTCGGCAGGCCGCCGAAGACATGCATGTAGAACGCGAACACCGAGGCGGCCAGTGCGATCGCCACACCGATGATCGTCACCCAGTGGGCGCCGGCCCGACCGATCTGTCGTCCGAACAGGCCCGCGACGATCGAGGCGATCAACGGAGCGAGAACGACGGCAAGATAAACCTTTTCCATGGAATCAGCCCTTCATCTCGGTCAGGTCTTCGACGTTGATCGTGCGCCGGTTGCGGAACAACGTCACCAGGATGGCCAGACCGATTGCCGCCTCGGCCGCGGCCACGGTCAGGACGAAGAAGACGAACGCCTGGCCGTCGATGTCGCCGGAGAAATGCGAGAAAGCCACGAAGTTCACGTTCACCGCGAGCAACATCAATTCGATCGCCATCAACAGGACGAGCACGTTCTTGCGGTTGAGGAAGATGCCGGCGACGCTGATCGAGAACAGCAGACCACCGAAGATCAGGAATTCGGACAGGCTGATCATGGCTTTTTCTCGTCCTGGTTGGCGTTCGAGTCACCCGCGATATCCCCACGGCGCGTCTTGTCGTCGTCAAACCGGGCGATGCGGACGCGATCCGTGGCGCGCACGCGCACCTGCGCGTCGATGTCCTGGTAATGGACACCCGGGCGCCGACGGTGAGCCAGCGCGATCGCCGCGACGATCGCCACCAGCAGGATGAATGCGGCGATCTCGAACGGGTAGACGAATTTGGTGTAGAGCACCTGGCCGATCGCCAGGGTGTTGCCCGTCTGGGCGGCCGCCGGCTCCGGCGGGGGGTAGATGTCCAGACCGAAGCTCGCCGGGCCCAGGATCAGGGCAAGTTCGACGATCATCACAAGCGCGACGAACACCCCCACCGGCAGGTTCTTGATGAAGCCCTCGCGCAGCGGGGCGATGTTGACGTCGAGCATCATCACCACGAACAGGAACAGCACCATCACGGCACCGACGTAGACCAGCAACAGTACGATGCCGAGAAACTCGGCCTCCATCAGGACCCAGACCAGGGCGGTGGAGAAGAACGTCAGCACCAGGAACAGCGCGGCATGTACCGGGTTCCGGACCGTCACCACCCGGATGGCGGCAATCACCGCCACCGAGGCGAACACGTAGAAAAGGATCTGGTAGAGCGACATGACTATCCTTCTGCTGGGAGCGGGCGCCCCGCCCCGAAGCCGGTTGACCGTTGTTTCGTTCGTTGTCCGTTGTGCCGCGAGCGCGGGCGAGACGTTACCACGCCGCGCCCGTTCAGTGCCTAGCGGTACGCGGCGTCCGCCAGGCGATCCGCCGCGATCTCCGACTCGAGGCGATCACCGATCTCGAGAAGCTTGTCCTTGGTCATGATGTTTTCGCCACGGTTTTCGAAGTGATACTCGAAGACCCTGGTCTCGACGATCGAATCCACCGGACAGGCCTCTTCGCAGAAACCGCAGTAGATGCACTTGAACAAATCGATGTCGTAGCGCGTGGTGCGACGGGTCCCGTCGTCGCGCTGCTCGGACTCGATCGTGATCGCCAGTGCCGGGCACACCGCTTCGCAGAGCTTGCAGGCAATGCAGCGCTCCTCGCCGTTGGCATAACGACGCAGGGCATGCAGGCCGCGGAAGCGCGGCGATTGCGGCGTCTTCTCCTCGGGGTACTGGACAGTGTACTTGTGACCGAAGAAATACTTGCCGGTCACCGACATGCCGAGAAACAGTTCCCAGAGAAACCAGGTCTTGAAGAAATGCTTGATGGCGTTCATTGCATCGCCCTCTTAGAACCACGGACCGACTTGGAAATAGTGAAAGACGCCTTCCACCGCGATCCACAGGATCGTCACCGGGATGAAGACCTTCCAGCCCAGTCGCATGATCTGGTCGTAGCGGAAACGCGGGAACGTCGCGCGGAACCAGATGAACACGAACAGCAGGAACGAAATCTTGACCAGGAACCAGACGATGCCCGGCACGAAGGCGAACACCGGCTCGAGGAACGTGCCCTGGAACGGCGACAGCCAGCCGCCGAGGAACATCACGGCGGCCAGCGCAGAGATCAAAATCATGCTGGCGTACTCGGCCAGCATGAACAGCGCGAAGGCCATGCCCGAGTACTCGACGTGGAAACCGGCGACGATCTCGGACTCGCCCTCGGAGATGTCGAACGGCGCCCGGTTGGTCTCGGCCACCCCGGAGACGAAATACACCACGAACATCGGCAAGAGCGGCAGCCAGTACCAGTGCAGGATACTGCCCTCCTGGCCACGGACGATCTCGGAGAGATTGAGGCTTCCCGACGCCATCAGCACACCCACCAGCGCAAAACCCATCGCCAGCTCGTAGGCGACCTTGTGCGCCGCCGAGCGCATGCCGCCCAGCAGGGCGTACTTGGAGTTCGACGCCCAGCCGGCGAGGATCACGCCGTATACACCCGCCGCGCCAATGGCGAGCACGTACAACAGGCCGGCGTTGATGTCGGCCAATACCCAGCCGTCATCGAAGGGGATTACCGCCCAGGCGACCAGTGCCGCGACCAGGATCAGGATCGGCGCGAGGTAGAAGATGAACTTGTTCGCCACCGTTGGCGTGATGACTTCCTTGAACATCAGCTTGAAGACGTCGGCGAACGGCTGGAACAGCCCGCGCGGGCCGACCCGGTTGGGGCCGATACGCACGTGCATGTAGCCGATGACCTTGCGCTCGGCCAGGGTCAGATAGGCGACCGACACGATGATCGGCATCATGATCACCAGGGTCAGCAGCACATGGACCACAAGGTACTGCCAGGCCGGCGACATCCAGCCGATGACCGGGGAGAGCCATTCGGTGATCATGCGGCGACCTCCACCTTGATCTCGACGACACCGGCCCGCTGAGGCAGGTCACCGGCATGGGGGCCGCCGAACACGACCACAGTGCCCGGCGTGACCCGGTAGTCCACCCGAAGCGGCAACTCGACGCGCGCGTCCCCTTGCTCGATCGCCGCGGTCATGTCGTCTTCCCAGCCTTCGCGCTCGGCGTCGGCCGGATTGACCAGCACGTGGCGCTGCAACTCGGCCTTTTCCGTGGCCTGCAACGGGGCGCAGCGGCGAATGACCGGATCGATGCCGTACATCGCGACCGGCGCGATCCGCTGGTAGCCGCCCCGCCCGGCATCGCCGGACGACCACTCGACGTGGGCCTTGTCGAGACCAGCCGTCTTGTTCTCGAGCGCCACGGCATGGCATTGCGACTGGACGTCGCGGCGCACATCGGTGACGGCCATGTAGTCGAAGCCGTTCAGGTCGAGCAGGTTGCCCAGCACGCGCAGGATCTTCCAGGCCGGCCGCGACTCGCCCAGGGCCCGAACCGTGCCGTTGACCGATTGCCAACGCCCTTCGCCATTGACCCAGGTGCCGGCGGTTTCCACCGCCGTGCCCATCGGCAGCAATACGTCGGCGTACCGCTTGATTGCCGGCGTGACGTAGCTGGTAAGCGAGACCACGCACTCGGCCTGCTCGAGCCGATCGATAGCTGCCCGACCGGCGGCGGAGTCGTGCTCAGGCTCTATTCCCTGCAACAGCATCGCCGCGCAGGGCTCGGCCAGCAGATCGCCGGCATTCCGGCCCTGGCCAACAGCTTCCGCGCCGCCGGCGGCACGGTGCGGCACGGCACCGGCCAGCCAGGCGCCGGCGGCGTTGCCCCCCTGGGACACGATACCCAGTTGGGCGCCGGTCAGTCGGGCGAGCTCGATGCTCGCTGCGCGAATCGCGGCAAAATCCGGCGCGTTCTGGGCCACCGCACCGAGGAAGATCCCGGCCGCTCGGGCGGCCTTGAGTTCCGCGACGATGGCCTCGGCCTCTTCGACCGAGGCAGTCGGGACATTCGACAGACCGGCCGGGATTTCGCCGCCCGCGGCCTTTACCAGCGCCAGCAGCGTACCCAGCATTCCGCCCTGGTCCACCTGACCCTGGACCTGACGGGCCGGGAAGATCAGCCCCTGCTCGTAGGGATGGACGAGTGTCAGCTTGGCGCCCTTGTCGAGGGCCGCCTGGCGCAGACGATGACCGAACAGCGGCACCTCCTCGCGCACGGCCATGCCGACAGTCAGGCCGGCGTCGAGTTCGGCGATCGCCGGAATGTCCATGCCAAGCCAGGGCATGACAGGATCGTCGGCGTCCCCGGAGAAATCGACCTGGCGCAGGCGATGATCGATGTTGTTCGATCCCATGCCGCGCACCAGCCGAGCGACGAGGTACTGCTCCTCGAGGCTGGCATTGGGCGAGACCAGCGCGCCCAGGGCCGACGGACCCTGACGGTTGACGATTTCCCGGATGCCGTTGGCAGCGGCCTCGAGAGCCTCTTCCCAGCTGGTGATGACCCACTGGCCGTCGCGCTTGACCATCGGCCGGGTCAGGCGGTCCTCGGTGAACAGCCCGGTGTAGGCGTACCGATCCCGGTCGGCGATCCAGGTCTCGTTGACCGCGTCGTTGTCACGCGGGACGGTCCGCATTACCCGGCCTTCGCGGGTGTGGACGTAGAGATTCGAGCCGAAGGCGTCGTGGGTGGACAGGTGCTTGTGCTGGACCAGTTCCCAGGGCCGATGGGTGTAGCGCGAAGGCTTGGCGGTCAGCGCCCCCACCGGACACAGGTCGATGACGTTGCCCGAGAGTTCCGAGGTCACGCTCTTGGAGATGTAGGTGCCGATCTCCATCTGGTCGGTGCGGCCTGTGGCGCCCAGTTCCTTGAGACCCGCGATTTCCTCGCCGAAGCGCACGCAGCGGGTGCAATGGATGCAGCGCGTCATGTCGGTGGCGATCAGCGGACCGATATCCTTGTCCTTGACCACGCGCTTGGCCTCGGAGTACTGGCCGACGCCCTCGCCGTAGCCCATCGCCACGTCCTGAAGCTCGCACTCGCCACCCTGATCGCAGATCGGGCAGTCGAGCGGGTGGTTGATCAGCAGGAACTCCATGGTCGAACGCTGCGCGCTGATGGCCTTGCGGCTGCGTGTCGAGACCTTCATGCCCTCGGAGATCGGGGTCGAGCAGGCCGGCAGCGGCTTGGGCGCGCGCTCGACTTCCACCAGGCACATGCGGCAGTTGGCCGCGATCGAGAGCTTGCGGTGATAGCAGAAGCGCGGGATGTTGATTCCCGCCTTGTCGGTCACCTCGATAAGCATGTCGCCAGGACTGCCCTGGAGGGTCATGCCATCGACTTCAAAGGTAATCTTCTCGTCATTCATACCGGGTAACCTGCTCGCATGGCCGGACTCAGGCCGCCTGTGAGGTGCGGTCCACCATGCTGTGGCCGTGCAAAATGTAGTACTCGAATTCCGGCCGGAAGTGCTTGATGAAGCTCCGGACCGGCGTGGCCGCCGCGTCGCCGAAGGCGCAGATCGTGCGTCCTTCGATCTTGCTGGCGACGTCGTCGAGGCGGTCGAGGTCCTCCGACGTACCCTTGCCGTCGATGATGCGGTTGAGCATGCGATACAGCCAGCCGGTGCCTTCACGGCACGGCGTGCACTGGCCGCAGGATTCCTTGTAGTAGAACTGGGCTACGCGCCGCAGCGCCTTGACCATGCAGGTATCCTCGTCCATGACGATCAGGCCGCCCGAGCCCAGGAAGGTGCCCGATTTGGCGATCGCGTCGTAATCCATGGTGGTCTCGAGGAAGACCTCGCCCGGGATGACCGGTGAGGACGTGCCGCCCGGAATCACGGCCTTGCATTTCTTGCCGCCGCGCATCCCGCCGGCCATCTCGAGCAGATCGGCGAACGGCGTGCCCATCGGGATCTCGAACACGCCCGGCTTGTTGACGTGCCCCGACACCGACCAGATCTTCACGCCGCCGCTGTTCGGCACGCCCAGATCCGCGAACCACTGGCCGCCGTTGCGCATGATCGCCGGCACGGAGGAGAGCGTCTCGGTGTTGTTGACCGTGGTCGGACGGCCGTAGAGGCCGAAGTTCGCCGGGAACGGCGGCTTGAAGCGCGGCTGACCCTTCTTGCCCTCCAGCGATTCCAGTAGCGCGGTCTCTTCGCCGCAGATGTAGGCACCCGCACCCAGCGAGCCGTAGAGGTCGAAATCGATGCCGGAGCCCAGCAGGTCCTGACCGAGCATGCCCTGCTCGTAGGCCTCGGCGACGGCCAGTTCGAAACGCTGGAAGACGAGATCCGAGAACTCGCCACGCATGTAGTTGTAACCCTTGGTCGCGCCCATGGCGTAGCCGGCGATAGCCATGCCCTCGACCAAGGCGTGCGGGTTGTTCATCAGGATCTGGCGATCCTTGAAGGTGCCCGGCTCGGACTCGTCCGAGTTGCAGACGATGTACTTCTGGCCCGGGGCATTACGCGGCATGAACGACCACTTGAGCCCGGTCGGAAAGCCCGCGCCGCCACGTCCGCGCAGATTGGAGGTCTTGACCTCCTCGATGATCAGCGCCGGGTCGGTCTTCTCCTCGAGAATCTTGCGCCACGCCTGATACCCGCCTGCCTCGAGGTAGGCCTCGAGCGACCAGGGGGCCTCATGGCCCAGCGTGGAAAAGCAGACCGCGGTGGAACTCACGTAGTTGAAACTCATGGCGTCAATCCAGCTTGTCGAGTATCTCGTCGACCCGGTCCGGGGTGAGATTCTCGTAGTAGACGTGATCGACCTGCATCATCGGCCCGCCCCCGCAGGCCGCGAGGCATTCCTCTTCCTTCTTGAGCAGGATACGGCCGTCCGGCGTCGATTCGCCGGTCTTGATCCCGAGCTTTTTCTCGCAATGCTCGACGATCTCGTCCGAGCCCATCAGCGAGCAGGCGATGTTGGTGCACACCGACACATGGTGTCGACCACAGGGCTTGGTCTCGATCATCGAATAGAACGAGGCGACCTCGTAGACCGAGATCGGCTCCATCTCCAGGTACTCGGCGATCGCATCCATCAGATCGACGGTGACGTGACCGTCGTTCTGGTGCTGCACGACCCGCAGCGCGGCCAGCGAGGCCGACTGCTTCTGGTCTTCCGGGTAACGGGCAAGCCAGGCGTCGATCTCCTCACGGCTGTGATCGGTCAGCAGGTGGAGTTTGCTCTCGGTCATCAGCGGTCGACCTCTCCGAATACGATGTCCTGGGTGCCGATGATCGCGACGACGTCGGCCAGCATGTGCCCGCGCGACATTTCATCCAGGCCCGACAGGTGCGCGAAGCCCGGCGCACGGATCTTCAGGCGGTACGGCTTGTTGGCTCCGTCGGAGACCAGGTAGATGCCGAATTCGCCCTTGGGGTGCTCTACCGCAGCATACGCCTCGCCCCGGGGAAGCGTGTAGCCCTCGGTGAACAGCTTGAAGTGGTGGATCAGCGACTCCATGTCCGCCTTGAGTTCCTCGCGGCGCGGCGGAGCGACCTTGTGATCTTCGGCCATCACCGGGCCGGGATTGGCACGCAGCCAGTCGATGCACTGACGAATGATCCGGTTGGACTGGCGCATTTCCTCGACACGGACGAGATAGCGGTCATAGCAGTCGCCGTTCACGCCCACCGGGACATCGAAGTCGAGCTGGTCGTAGACCGCGTACGGCTGATGCTTGCGGAGATCCCACTCGACGCCGGAGCCGCGCAGCATCGGACCGGTGAACCCCATCTGCAGGGCACGCTCCTTCGAGACCACGCCGATGTCCACAGTCCGCTGTTTCCAGATGCGGTTGTCCGTCAACAGGGTTTCGTACTCGTCAACGTATTTCGGAAACCGTTGAGTGAAGTCCTCGAGGAAGTCGAGCAACGAGCCCTGGCGGGCCTCGTTCATTCGACCTACTTCGCGCTCGCTGTGCCACTTCGAGGCCCGGTACTGGGGCATCGAATCGGGCAGGTCACGCGCCACGCCGCCCGGGCGGTAGTAGGTGGCGTGCAGCCGGGCGCCCGAGACCGCCTCGTAACAGTCCATCAGGTCCTCGCGCTCGCGGAAGGCGTACAGGAACACCGCCATCGCGCCGATGTCGAGCGCGTGCGCGCCCAGCCAGAGCAGGTGGTTGAGGATGCGAGTGATCTCGTCGAACATCACCCGGATGTACTGGGCGCGCTCTGGGATCTCGAGATCCAGCAGCTGCTCGATGGCCCGCACGTAGGAATGCTCGTTGCACATCATCGAGACGTAGTCGAGGCGGTCCATGTAGCCGATCGACTGATTATAGGGCTTGCTCTCGGCGAGCTTCTCGGTCGCCCGGTGCAGCAGGCCGATATGCGGGTCGGCACGGACGACCGTCTCGCCGTCCATCTCGAGCACCAGGCGGAGCACGCCGTGGGCCGACGGATGCTGGGGACCGAAGTTCAGGGTGTAGTTGGCGATTTCCGGCATCGGTCAGCCCTCGTCGAGATCAATGTAGCGGCTGTCGTCTCGATGCACCTTCGGCACCAGCACCCGCGGCTCGATCGATACCGGCTCGTAGACTACCCGCTGCTTCTCCGCGTCGTAGCGGACTTCGACGTGGCCGATCAACGGGAAATCCTTGCGGAACGGATGGCCGACGAAGCCGTAATCGGTGAGGATGCGGCGCAGGTCCGGGTGATCGTCGAACAGGATACCGAACAGGTCGAATGCCTCGCGCTCGAACCAGTTCACGCCGGCCCAGACGGACACGACCGAGGGGACGACCGGGGCCTGATCGTCCGGACAGTAGACGCGAACGCGCAGCCGCCAGTTGTGGGTGTAGGACAACAGGTGAGCGATGACGGCAAACCGGGGCCGGCCGAGATCGCCGGTATCCGGCTCGTCACCAAACTTGAGCCAGCCACTGGTGTTGGGCTCCACGCCCCGGCTGTAGCCGGTGTAGGAGACCGTCTCCTCGCCGGCCCACTCGTCGCGCCCGTACTCGAGGTAATCGATCCCGCAGATGTCGACGCACTGCTCGAAACGCGTCGCCTCACTCGCCTCCAGACGGGCGGCCACTTCACGCCAGTGTTTCGCATCGACCTCGATGGTCAGCTCGCCGCGATCGAACGTCTGAGCGACGATGTACTCGCCGATGGTGTCCTTGAGTGCCGTTTGCAGGTTCATGGATCAGGCTACCCCTGTGCTTGCCGGTACCGGTCAGGCACGCGCGATGGTGTTGGTGCGGCGAATTTTGTTTTGCAACTGGATGATGCCGTACAAGAGCGCTTCCGCGGTAGGCGGACAACCGGGAACGTAGATGTCGACCGGCACGATGCGGTCACAACCACGCACCACCGAGTACGAGTAGTGGTAATAGCCGCCACCGTTGGCGCAGGAGCCCATCGAGATCACCCAGCGTGGCTCGGCCATCTGGTCGTAGACCTTGCGCAGGGCCGGCGCCATCTTGTTGACCAGCGTACCGGCAACGATCATCACGTCCGATTGACGCGGACTGGGACGAAACACCACGCCGAAGCGGTCGAGGTCGTAACGGGCCGCGCCGGCATGCATCATCTCGACCGCGCAGCAGGCAAGACCGAAGGTCATGGGCCACAGCGAGCCGGTCCGTGCCCAGTTGATCAGCTTGTCGGCCGAGGTGGTGACGAAACCTTTTTCCAGAACGCCTTCTACTCCCATTCCAGCGCCCCCTTCTTCCACTCGTAAATGAAGCCGACGACCAGCACGCCAAGGAAGATCGCCATTGCCGCCAGGCCGAAGCCGCCGATGTGGTCGAGCGCCACGGCCCAGGGGAACAGGAAAGCGATCTCAAGGTCGAAGATGATGAACAGGATGGCCACCAGGTAGTAGCGGATGTCGAACTTCATGCGGGCGTCCTCGAAAGGCGCGAACCCGCACTCGTAGGCATCCAGCTTGGCAGCGTCCGGACGGTTGGGTGCCAGCACCTGACCGATGACCAGAAGACCCAGGGAGAACAGGGTGGCCACCACGAAGAAGATCAGGATGGGAACATAGCCTTCAAGCATCTGACACCCCTTTGCTCGAACCCCGGCCGGGCCAACCAGCCGGTCTTTTTTGCGCGTTCGATCGCCTCGCGCCTGCCGACGAAAAACCGTCGGCAGTCACACAAGGATAACGAATCGAACCGGAAAAATGTGTTTGGTGCGGACGGTGGGACTCGAACCCACACGGCTTTCGCCACTACCCCCTCAAGATAGCGTGTCTACCAGTTCCACCACGTCC
>JAFGUH010000186.1 GCA_016938615.1 Halothiobacillaceae bacterium
CCCCGTACTGACGACCCAGCCGGGAACGAATAACGACCGCGGTCGCAACGGTGAGCAGGACAACGGCGATTAACATCGCGAGCCGACGAGCATCTCCCTCGAGCAGCGTGGCCGCGATGCCGTTTTCGGGCTCTTCACGAATGAGGGTGTAGTTGTGGCCGGAAGCCGCCGGCCTCGAGCAGGCTTCTGGCGATGTAGTGGGTGAGGTTGCGGAAGCCGAGGGCTGAGCCGCGGAGGTGTTCCAGGCGGCCGTTCATGGCCTCGGTTGGGCCGTTGCTGGTGCCGGGGCGGTCGAAGTAGGCCAGGATGTCGGTGGCTCGCCTCTTCAGGGTCCGGCCGAGGGTGCGGAGTTCGGTGAGGGCGGCCGGGACGCCGGCACTGAGCGCGATGATCAGGCGGGTCATGGCGTGTCGGCCGGCCGCCCGGTCGGGGTGGCGGTAGGCGGCGATCATGCGTTGGTAGATGCCCCAGGTCGCCTGGACCTGAATGTGGTCCTCATCGCCGAACAGGGCGGTCAGCCGTTGCTGTTGGCGGTCGGTGAGCAGGTCGGCGCCGGTGTGCAGGGTGCGGCGGGCGCGGTAGAGCGGGTCGGTGCTGCGGCCGCGGTGGCCGTGCAGGTCCTGCTGGACCCGACGCCGGCAGCGGTCCAGAGCGTCGCCGGCGAGCCGGACGACGTGGAAGGGGTCCAGCACCGCCGTCGCCTCGGGCAGCTCGTGGCTGGTGGCGGTCTTGAAGCCGGTGAACCCGTCCATCGCGACCACCTCCAGGCCGTCCCGCCAGGCCCGGGGGCGCCCGGCGAGCCAGGCTTGGAACGCCTGCTGGGAGCGGCCCTCGACCATCGCCAGCAGCCGCGACGGGCCGGTCCGGTCCCGGACCGGGGTCAAGTCGATGACGACGGTGACGAACCTGTCACCCCGACGGGTGTGCCGCCACACGTGCTCGTCGACGCCGATCACCTGCACGTTGTCGAAGCGGGCCGGGTCGTCGAGCAGCACCCGCCGACCCTCAGCCAGGACAGCGCTGTTGGCGGTGGTCCACGACACCGCGAGGGCCTCGGCGAGACGAGCGACGCTGAGATGCTGACGAACCAGCCCGACCAGCGCCCACCGCAGCGCGGTGCGGGTCAGCTTCGCCCGCGGCCCCGCGGCGCGGCTGGTGTCCTGCCGCCACACATGCCCGCAGCCGGTGCAGCGGTACCGGCGGATCGTGAGCAGCAGCGTGGTCGGCCGCCACCCGAGCGGCTCGTGCGCCAGTCTCCTCGTGACGGTGTCGCGGGGTCTGCCCTCGCAGCCGCAGCGCCGGCACCAGCGGTCCGCCTCCTCGACCGCGTCGTCGGCGACCCGGCAGGCCAGCACCGCCCGATCCGGTTGCAGGTGCTGGCCGACCACCACCAGACCCAGCTCGTCGAGGCGGCAGAACGTCGTCACATCAGGGGTCGCGAAGGTAGCGTCAGGCACGTCGAGGTCTTCCTAGCTAACCTTGAGCCTCTCAGGGATTTATCATACGAACCCCCTCAAGCCATGGACCGCGGGCGGCTCGGGAGGAGAACGAAAACATGACCGCAGCCGGTAACAAGGTCCAAGACCACTACGCCAGCGAGGGCATCGCAGCCCGCATCCTCGCTGCGCTTAGGGCGGCAGGAGGCAGCGAGGCGGGCCCGATTACGCCCGACGCGCTCGCCCCACTCGACCACTTCCACGGCCGGGGGCTGAAGGCGACAAAGGAGATGGTAGCGCTCCTCGAACCCCTCTCCGGCGAGCGCATCCTCGACATCGGCGGCGGGATCGGCGGACCGGCGCGGTGGACCGCGACGCACTTCGGTTGCCACGTGACCTCGCTCGACCTGACGCCGGAGTTCTGCCGCGCGGCGGAGGAGCTGAATGCCGCGACCGGCCTCTCGGATCGCGTGCGCGTGGTGGAGGGCAGCGCGACCGATCTGCCCTTCGAGGACGATGGGTTCGACCGAGCCTATTCCGAGAACGTGGCGATGAACATCGACGACAAGCGGCGCTTCTATGCCGAGGCGCTTCGTGTGCTTCGCCCCGGCGCGGTGTTCGCATTCTCCCACTACGGAGCCGGGCCGAAAGGCGAGCCCGACTACCCGCTGCCCTGGGCGGCAGGGCCGGGCACGAGCTTTTTGTGTTCGCCCGAGGAGACACGGGAGCAAGTTCTCACCGCGGGGTTCGAGATCGTGATCTTCCGGGACAAGACGGAGGAGGTCCTGCCGGACTTGCGGGAGAACCGCCGGCGGTTGGAGGAACACGGGCTGCCGCCGCTGGGGCTGCAGACGCTCATGGGCGAGCGGATTGGGGAATTTCAGATCAACGCGGCCCGGAGTGCGGACGAGGGCCGTTTGAGCGTACTTGAGGCCCTAGTCCGCAAGCCGGCCTAGCTAGGTGGGCAGTGTCGGAACTCCCATCCTCGGAAGACCTCGACCCCTCCACAGGCACCGACGCGCCGACCCCTCCAACCACGACCGGACCCTCGAGCTACACCCTCAACTGGGAAGAGCCG
>JAFGUH010000187.1 GCA_016938615.1 Halothiobacillaceae bacterium
CTACACCATGGACGGCCCGACGCCGGTCTCGGCGCTGATGCACGCGGGCATCGTCAACGCCGGCGGCATCATCATCAACCGCTTCGCACCGGCCTTCGTCAACGCTGACGGCGTGCTGCACCTGCTGTTCGTGGTGGGCCTGTTCACGGCGGTGATCGGCTCGATCCTGATGCTGACCCAGAACGACATCAAGAAATCGCTGGGCTACTCCACCATGGGCCAGATGGGCTTCATGATCATGGAATGCGGCGTGGGCGCCTTCTCGCTCGCCGTGTTCCATCTGATCGCCCACGGCATGTTCAAGGCGACCATGTTCCTCAGTTCCGGCGACCTGATCGGCGATGCGCGCCGCCACGACGACGTGCCGGTCAACCCGCTCTACTCCTTCCTGGTCGATCGCAAGACCGGCAAGACGCGCCTGCCCTGGCTCGTGATCGGCCTGGTGACGCTGATCGTGCCGCTGGCGATCCTGGTGCTGGCGCACTGGGCGGTCTCCCCGGATTTCTTCCAGAAACAGGGCGCGATCGTGCTGTTGTTCTTCGGCTGGATCACCGGCGTGCAGGTGTTGTTCGCCACCCATCACCTCGATGCGACCAACCCGATCCGAATGATGCTGATGATCCTGATGTCGTTCGCGCTGATCGTGATCGGCTACAGCTTCATCGGCCACGCCTTCGAGACTTTCCTCTACCCGGATGCGGCGTTCCGCGACGCGCTCTACCACGCCGCGGGCATCGATGCGGTCACCTTCGACGGGCTGGTGGTGCTCTTGGGGCTGGTCGTGCTGGCCGGCTGGATCGGCAGCTACCTGGCCAGCCGCGAGGAATCCCTGTTCGGCAACCGTTTCACCGAGATGCGGTTGACGCTCTACTCCCTGATCTCTCGCGAGCTCTACATTTCCGACCTGTACGAACGTCTGAGCCAGGCCCTGCTCGAGGGGTCCAAGCGCATCAATGTCTGGACGAGGTGGCGCTGACATGAGCATTCTGTTGCTGTTGCTGGCAGGCTTTTTCCTGCCCCTGTTCCCCTTGAGCATGGTCTTCAACGCCCTGTTGGCACGGTTCAGCCATCCGGCCGCGCGCGTGGCGCTGATCGTTGTCTGGCCACAGCTGGGCGTGTTGCTGGTGCTGGCCGCCGGCCTGCCCCTCGATGGTCTGCATGGCGGACTGTTCCTCTGGTGGGGGCTGGCGACCGCCGCGTTCTACGCCTGGCGCCTGCTCACGGTGCGGGAGATCGGCCAATGGGCCGCGATGCTCGCCACCTCCGCGTTCGCGCTTACCTGGGTGATGGCCGCCGCCAGTAGACACGCGGCCGACCTGCAGGTGTTCGCGCTCGGCTTCGCCATGGCGCCGGCATTACTGGTGGTCATCGCCACGCTGCTGGAACGCCGCATCGGTGCGGCCTATTCCGGGCTGGTCACCGGCATGGCGCGAGACGTCCCCCGGCTCGCCGGACTGCTCACTGTGGTGCTGCTCGCGGCGATGGCGCTGCCCATCTCGCCGGGCTTTTTCGCCATGCTCGACCTGCTGTTCCGCAGCCCGCCCGGCCCGGTCATGCTGGCGCTGCTGACCTGGCTCCTCTGGAGCTGGGCCGGCACCCGCCTGCTGCGGGACACGGTATTCGGCCCGCGCAGCGGCGCGGAGACTGCCGATATCTGTCCCGCGCAGGCGTGGGCGTTCACGGCCGTGATCGTCCTCGCGATCGTGTTGAAGCTGATCTGGACAGGAGCCTGATGCCATGAGCCGACTGACACTGGGCCACCGCCTGAAAATCCGTTCCATGGTGCACATGGCCGCCGAGCCGATTCCGTTCTTCTGGCCGATGCGGACCTTCATCCACCACAATCCGCTGCACGGCCTGGAGCATCTGCCCTTCGAGCAGGGGGTCCGCCGGGGCGAGGAGCTGTTCCACGGGCGGGGGTTCCTGCCGCGGCGTGAGTACCAGCGCTACCACCGCGAGGGCCAGGTCGACATGGCCACCCTCCAGGCGGACATCGCGCACTTTCTCGACGATCACGAGCCCATCGGCGGGCTGGAACTCGAGGGGCTGCTCAAGTCGCTGCTCTGCGAGCTCTCCGATCCGGTCGCCGTGCCACTCGACCTCGCGGACGCCGAAGATGCCAAGCACGTCATCGACGGCTTCGGTCCCTCCAGCGAGACGGGCGTCGACATCGAGGCCTTGCATCGGCGGCTCGTCCGACAATTCCCCCCCGAGCGGCCGCTGTACGAATCGATGGACCTGCTGTTCGGCACCGAGATCGGAACCACGCTCGACGAGCTGGTGATTAAGAGCTGCCTCGACTTCTTCGACGAGGGCCAGTCGACCCTGCAGATGCCGGGCCGGGATCACGGCTTTTTCACCGCCTGGAGCGCATTGGCCAAGCGCAACCTGCGCCTGTTCCTGCGCGGTCTGCACATCAAGCAGATCCTCGCCCAGGATGCCAGCGCCGAGGGCGTGATCGCCTACGTGCTCGACGAACTGGGGATCGAGGAGGCCCACTGGGACGGTCTGATCACGCGCGAGCTTACCCGCCTGCACGGCTGGGCCGGCTTCATCCGCTGGCGCTCCTCGGCCAAGCGCTACCACTGGTCGCAGGCCTACCCGGCCGACCTGGTCGATTTCCTCGCCATCCGGCTCGTGCTGGGGCTGGCACTGATCCGCGAGCACGCCCGGCGCAAACGCCTGCCGGCGACCTTCCCGGAGCTTGCACACTACCTCGAGCAACACACCGCCGAGTGCTACCTGCGCCAGGCCTACCACGGCGGCAACATCCTGCCGGCGTGGGCGCACCGGGTGGACGATGCTCTCGCGCATCGCCACCCCGGCCGCGTCAACCGGCTGTTGCCCGACTACCTGCACGACGAGCGCGTCGCCGAGGCCAACCGTCAGGCCGACCGGCTGCTGGCACTGGCCGAGGCGGCCGACCAGACCGAGGCCGTCAAGGCCCTGGACGTCGAACAACTCGAGGCGCTGCTCGCCCTGATCCGCGATTTCGAGCGTGGCGAGGGCATGATGTGGCTTCGCGCGATGGAGGCGGTCTACCGCAAGTCGGTGCTCAACGAGATCAAGCTCCTGCCGCCGGCCAAGCGCGAAAAGCGCCCCTTCGCCCAGGCCCTGTTCTGCATCGACGTGCGCTCCGAGCGCATCCGCCGGCAACTCGAACACGTCGGCGACTACCAGACCTTCGGGATCGCCGGCTTCTTCGGGGTGCCGGTCAGCTTCATCGGGCTGGGCAAGGGCACCGAACTCGATCTCTGCCCGGTGCAGATCACGCCCAAGAACCTGGTGCTGGAAGTCCCCACCGGCGCGACGCAGATCGAGACCGATTTCTACTCCTCTGCCAGCCATGTGCTGCACGACGTGAAAAGCTCGGTGCTCTCGCCGTACTTCACGGTCGAGGCGATGGGCCTGCTGTTCGGCTTCGACATGATCGGCAACACGATCGCGCCGCGCGTCTACAACCGCTGGCGCAACCGCATCGAGCCCAAGGACGCCTCCACCCGCCTGCTGATCGACAAGCTCTCGCGCGAGCAGGCCGATTCGATCGTGCGCTCCTTGCAGCGGGTGACGATCGTGCGAGCCATCGGTGACCAGCTCGGTATCGACCGCGACGCGATCACCGACCTTATGATCCGCGAACTGCGCGAGATCGCGATGGGCAACAAGGAGGGCACCTCGGAATTCGCGCGCCATTTCGCCCTGAGCCCCGCCGCTGAGTCGGAGTTCATCGAGACCCTGCGCCGCGACTACCGCATCAACCCCTCGTTCGTCTCCATGCAGATGGAGCGGCTGGGCAAGATCGGCTTCAGCCTCGACGAGCAGGTGTACTTCGTCGGCCAGGCACTGCGCATGATGGGGATGAACGAGAACTTCTCGCGCTTCGTCATCCTCGCCGGCCACGCCAGCCAGTCGGACAACAACCCCTACGAATCGGCCCTGGATTGCGGTGCCTGCGGCGGCGGCCACGGCCTGGTCCCCGCCCGCGTGCTCGCGCAGATGGCCAACAAGGCCGACGTGCGCCGCCGGCTGAGAAAACAGGGCATCGACATCCCCGACGACACCTGGTTCCTGCCGGCGCAGCACAACACCACCTCGGACGTGATTCAGCTGCACGACCTCGACCTGCTGCCGACCAGCCACCTCGTCTACATGGAGCGACTGCGAAACGGCCTGCGCGCCGCCAGCCGCCTGTGTGCCGCCGAGCGCCTGCCGACGCTGGAAGACAACGTCGACCCGCACCTCGACACCACCACGGCATTCCGCCATATCCAGCGCAACATCAGCGACTGGACACAAGTCCGCCCCGAATGGGGGCTGGCGCGCAACGCCGCGGTGGTCGTCGGTGGCCGGCACCTGACCGAGGACATGGACATGGAGGGCCGCAGCTTCCTGCTCTCCTACGACTACAAGCTCGATCCCAAGGGCCGGCTGCTCGACACGATCCTCTCCGGCCCGCTGATCATCGGCGAGTGGATCAACCTCGAGCACTACTTCTCCGCGGTTGACAACGAGGGCTTCGGCAGCGGCTCCAAGGCCTACCACAACGTCGCCGGACGCTTTGGCGTGATGACGGGCAACCTATCCGACATCCGCACCGGCCTGCCCTCGCAGACGGTGCTCAAGGACGGCCGCCCGTACCATGAACCGCTGCGACTGCTGGTGATCATCGAGGCGCCGGTGCCGCACGTGCTGGCCGCGGCCGGCCGGGTACCCAAGGCGCTGAGCCTGATCGTCAACGGCTGGATCAACGTCGTGGTCGCCGACCCCGAATCCGGTCACCTGCACTACTTCGATCGCGGTGAATGGCACGACCTGGGTCCGGCACCCCAGCGCGCCAGGCAAACTGAATCCATTGACGCAGAGGAGAGCCCTGCATGAGCAATCTCAAACTCAATCCGCTGAAAAAGCTCGAGATCATCATCGAAGGCCAGCACCAGGAATTCGCCACCGACCTGCTCGACCGCGCCGAGGTCAAGGGCTACACCATCGTCGGCAACCTCTCCGGCAAGGGCAGCCAGGGCTTCCACGAAGGCCACCTGATGTTCAACGAGGACGAAGTCCTGAACATGATCATCGCCGCCGTGCCGGAAGAACTGGTCGAGCCCCTGCTCGAGGGTTTTGCCCCGTTCTTCGACAAGCACAGCGGCGTGGTCTTCGTCTCAGACATCCAGGTCAGCCGCCTGGTGAAGTTCAAGAGCTGATCGCGTTAGGATTACCGTCACCACCGACACCCAACACCGAATCGAGACCGCTACCATGTTGTTTGACCAGCCTACCCAGAAAGGCACCGACAGCGCCGACGCGGGACAGTACCGCATCCAGACCGAGCCCTACTACCGCCCGGTCAACGACGAGATCGAGCTGTACGACGCCGCCTACAAGGCCCGCATGCCGATGATGCTCAAGGGGCCCACCGGCTCGGGCAAGACCCGCTTTATCGAGTACATGGCCTGGAAGCTCCAGCGCCCGCTGATCAGCGTCGCCTGCAACGAGGACATGACCGCCTCGGATCTCGTCGGCCGCTACCTGCTCGACAAGGACGGCACCCGCTGGCAGGACGGCCCGCTGACCACCGCCGCGCGCATGGGCGCGATCTGCTACCTCGACGAGATCGTCGAGGCCCGCCAGGACACCACCGTCGTCATCCACCCGCTGACCGACCACCGCCGCGTCCTGCCGCTGGAGAAGAAGGGCGAGCTGGTCGAGGCGCACCCCGACTTCCAGATCGTCATCTCCTACAACCCGGGCTACCAGAACCTGATGAAGGATCTGAAGCAGTCGACCAAGCAGCGTTTCGGCGCGCTCGACTTCGACTACCCGGACCCGGACACCGAAATCGAGATCGTCGCCCACGAGACCGGCGTCGACCGCGACACCGCCGGCAAGCTGGTCGAGATCGCCCAGCGCGCGCGCAACCTCAAGGGCCACGGCCTCGACGAGGGCGTCTCCACCCGTCTGCTGGTCTACGCCGGCAGCCTGATCGCCAAGGGCGTCGACCCGCGCGCCGCCTGCTCCATGACCCTGGTCCGTCCGATCACCGACGACCCGGACATGCGCGACACCCTCGACTCGGCCGTCAGCGCGTTCTTCTCGTAA
>JAFGUH010000188.1 GCA_016938615.1 Halothiobacillaceae bacterium
CCGGTGCGCGGGAACACGGCGCTCCAGGTGTTGATGGGCCAGTGGCCGATTTCCCGAAGGCCCGGCACGAGGGCCGCCGGCGTCAGCGCGTCGGGAAGGCCCCAGCGCCAGCCGAGCGGATCGGCCGGCGAGTAGAAATACGGCATCAACGGAATGGCCTGCGAGGGGCAGTAGAATTGCCCGGCCAGCGGATGCCCGAGCGCGTGGGCGTCCTTGTAGATCAGGTGGTTGTGGTTGCGGTTGCGCATGTCGGGCCGCCTTGGGGCCTCCACCCGGTTGATGCCTTGGGGGTTGACAAGTTCCACCGTGGCGTCCGGGTTGAAGTGGCCGAACTTGATTGAGGTGTCGATATCGCATCCGAACGGCGTGCAGGTGATCCACACGCACAGGCCCACCGGCATGAACTGGAAGCACGAAAGCGGCATGTTGAGGGAGAGCGGCGTCGACCAGCCCGGTGTATCGGCCGCGGGCGCGGGGATCGGCGCCGACAGCAGCAGCATCAAGAGGGCGGCGTAGCGGCTCACGGCACCTCCTTCGCGCGCCGGTACAAAGCCAGCGCCTCGCGCAGGTCCCTAACGCCGTATACGACGCTTTCGCCTCCATCGAACACCACGGCCGGGTAGCGGTCGAGGCCGTATTCGACTGCCTTGACATGGCCCCGGTAGGCGGCCGCGAAACGCTCTTTCAAGGCGTCGCGGCCCATGGCTTCGAGGCGTTTCAAGGCGATTCGCCTGGCCTGCTCCAAATCCGCCGGCAGCCCCCGGCTCAGTTCTTTTTCCAGCGCGTCCGGGACGTTCAGATCGTATAATGCAATCGGCACGTCCGGCAGCTCTTGCCGGACCGCCTCGACGGACAGGGGCGCCGTCGAGGCATCGTAAAAGACCTCGATCCGGGCCGGCGGGGGATCGGCCGCCCAGGCGGCTGGACAGACCGCCAGCGCCAGCAGGAGCGCAAGCAAACGGTGTGCTTTCAGCATGTCGCCCTCCTTTTTTCGGCGATTTGCTCGGCCATCCTGAGCGCCGCTGTCAGCTCATCGCAGCCGTGTTTTCGCATCAGGGCGCGGCGCGCGGCTTTCTCCTCCTTTTCCGTCATCGCCAGGGCCAGCGCCAGGGCCGGCGGCACGACCCGGAACAGGGCGGCCATCTCGTCGGTCAGCGCCACG
>JAFGUH010000189.1 GCA_016938615.1 Halothiobacillaceae bacterium
CGCGCCATACCAGACGCGGGATGGAGCAGTCCGGTAGCTCGTCGGGCTCATAACCCGAAGGTCGCAGGTTCGAATCCTGCTCCCGCAACCAGATCAGAAAAGCCCCGGGCCTCGCCCCGGGGCTTTTTGTTTGTGCCGTCGTTCAGGCCGTTCGCGGACGCCGTCGCTGGGCAATCCCGAGCACGCTCGCCGTCAGCGCGGGCAGGAAGGTCAGGGTCACGATGGTCGCGCCCAGCAGACCGAACATCACGATCGCGCCGACCCCGCGATACAGCTCGGTGCCCTCGCCCGGGATCAACACCAGCGGGGTCAGTCCGCTGATGGTGGTAAGTGTGGTCATCACGATCGGACGCAGGCGTACCGCCACCGCCTCCATGACCGCCTCGACCGCGTCACGGCCCTCGGCGAAGCTCCGCCGCGCCTGCTCGACCAGAAGAATGGGGTTGTTGACCACCGTGCCCATCAGGATCAGGAAGCCGAGCATGGTGATCATGTCGAACGGCTGACTGATGGCCTTCAAGCCGACCATCGGCAGCAGGCCGCCCACCAGGTTCATCAGCGCAAGCCCCGCGATGCCCCCGGCGATACCCAGCGGAATGGCGGTCATGATCAGCAACGGGTAGCGCCAGTGCGTGAAGATCGCCACCAGCAGCAGGTAGATGATCGCCAGTGCAATGACGAAGTTGCCGGAGAGCGCCTCTTGAGTGGCTTTGAGCTGGTCCGACGCGCCGGAAATCGACAGGCTCACGCCGACCGGGATCTCGCCCGAGGCACGCATCTCGCCGACCAGTCGCTCGCGCACCCGCTCGACACCCGACTCGAGTGCGACGGATTCCGGCGGGATGATATCGAGCGTCACCATCCGCTTGCCGTCGACGCGACGAACGATGCTGGTGTCGACGCGCGTGTCGATGCGCGCCACCGAGGAAAGCGGCAGGCTCGCGCCCTGCGGGCTTTTCAGCAGGATCTCGTCCAGTCGAGCGAGGCGCGGATCGCTGCCCCCCGAGCCGTAGAGGTAGATGTCGATCTTGTCGTCGTCGAGGAAGAAATCGTCAACGTAGGCCCCTTCGGTGAGCGCCGAGACGGAAAAGCCGATCGCCTCCATGCTCAATCCCAGTTCCGCTGCCCGGTCCCAGTCCGGACGAATCTCGACCAGCGGCTGGGCCAGCTCCAGCGTCGAGGGACGGGTCTGGATGCGCGGGTCGTCGAAGATGGTCTCGGCACGCTCGTAGGCGCGATTGGCCACCGCGTAAATATCGGCGAGGTCCGAGCCGGCGATGTCCAGCGAAATGCTGCGCGTGCCGCCATCGTTGCTCGAGATGATCGAACCCTTGGCGGCAAATGCCCGCATGCCGGGGTATTGCTCGTAGAAGCGGGTGATCTCCTCCATCAGCGGCTCGATGTGATCGGGATCGATCGTCTCCGAGATCACCCGGATCTGGGTGGGCTGCACCTGCATGACGAGGTTGCGGACCGGCGGCACCGGCGTCTCACCACGCTCGAACGCACCCGGGTCGGCATCGACCGCCGGGAGCAGGTGCGCCTCGACTTCCTCGGCGATGCGCGCCATCTCGTCGAGGTTGTAGCCCGGCGGCGCATTCATCACCGCGAAGGTCTTGGGTTCTTCGCCTTCCGGCAGGTATTCCGCCGGCGGGGTGAGAAAGGCCACGATCGATGCGCTCCCTGCCAGCACCAGGACCATGGTGATCCCACGGCGTGCGCGTGACTCGATCATGCCTCGCACAGCGGCTTCGACGGCGCGCGACCAGCGAGGAGATGGGCTGCCCCGCGGTTCCGAACGCCCGAAGTCGAGATGTGCGCTCAACGTTGGCACCAGCATCACTGCGACCAGCATGGAGGCGACGATGGCCGAAGTGATCGCGATCGCGACATCCGAATACAATTGCCCCGCTTCTTCCTGGATGAACAGGATCGGCAGGAAAACCAGCACCGTGGTGGCCGTGGAGGCCAGCACCGCCGGCCAGACATCGCGCACGCCCTCGACTGCCGATTCCAGCCGCGCCATCCCGCGCCGCCGCAGGCGCTCGATGTTCTCCAGCACCACGATGCTGTTGTCGACGATCATGCCGATGGCGAAGGCGACGCCCGCAAGCGAGATGACATTGATCGTACGCCCCGTGACCAGAAGACCCAGGAATGCCGCGATCGCGCAGAGCGGAATCCCGATCACGCCGACCAGGGTCGCCCGGGGCGAGCGCAGGAACAGGAACATCACCAGCGTCGCGAGCGCCGCGCCCAGCCCGAGGTTGGTCCAGACGTTCTGAATCGAGGCCTGCACGTAACGCGCGTCGTCGGTGTTGAGCTCGAGCACCATGCCGGCCGGCTCGAGCACCTCGTCGTTGATCCGCTCGACCTCCTCGATCATCGCGTACTTGATGTCGATGACGTTCGAGCCGCTCTCGCGCCGCACCTGCAGCCCGATCACCTTCTGGCCATTGGTGAACGCCAGCGCCCGCTGGCGTGAACCGCCCTGCTCGACCTCGGCGACATCACCCAGGCGGATCACGGCATCGCCCCGCCGGGCGATCACCAGGCGTTCAAGCTCCTCGGCACTGGCGAAACGACCCACCGTGCGCAACAGGTAACGACGCTTGCCCGCATCCAGCTCCCCGCCGGAGATGTCCTGGTTGCGTGCCCGGATGGCATCACGCAAATCGAGCAGGGTCAGCCCACGCCGTGCGAGCTGGCGCTCGTCGACGTGGATCTGCATCTGCCGTTCCGCCCCACCCCGCATGGTGACCTCCGAAACCCCGGGCACGCTCTCCATGCGCGGA
This sequence comes from Halothiobacillaceae bacterium, assembly GCA_016938615.1. Lineage (GTDB taxonomy): Bacteria > Pseudomonadota > Gammaproteobacteria > Halothiobacillales > Halothiobacillaceae > Guyparkeria. The sequence continues at coordinate 2,796 of JAFGUH010000189.1, forward strand.
CGGACCTCGTCGTCGATGAAGTCCCGCATCAGGTCGATGTCGAGCCCGTGCGGGTTGTCGGGCAGGGTCGCCACCCGGAAGTACATGAAGGCGTTCGAGGAGAACGACGTGGCCGCGATCCTCGGCTCGTCGACGTTGCGCGGGTAGTCCGGCACCTGGCTCAGGGCATTGTTGACCTCGATCAGTGCCTCGGTAATGTCGGTGCCGAACGGAAATTCCAGTTCGATCTCGGCCGAGTCGCTGGTGGCCGTGGCGTTGAGCTCCGCCAGTCCCGGGATGTTGCGCAGGTAGCGTTCCTGCTCGATCAGGATGTCCTTCTCGATGTCCTGCGGCGTCGCGCCGGGCCAGCGCGTCTCGACCGTGATGGTGCGCACATCGAGATCCGGGATCATCTGCACCGGAATCCGCAACGCCGCCACGGCACCGAGTATCGAGATGATCAGGGTGATCACCGTGACCAGCGTGCCGTGCCGGACCACCGCCGCGAACATCAGCCCGTTTCCCCGGAATCACGCGGCTCGACGCGGACCTCCATGCCCCGTTCTAGGGCCTCGTTACCACGGACGATCACCTGGTCGCCCGCCTCGATCCCGGCGGTGACCACCACCCGATCGTCGAAGCCGTCGGCGAGCTCGACCTGCCGCTCGGCCACCGTTTGCTCGTCGGCATCGTCGATCACCCACACCGTGGTCCGGCCATCCGGGTAACGCTGCACGGCATCCCGGGTGACGGTCAGGCCCTCTCGTCCCGTGGGCAATCGCAACCGTCCCTCGATCGCCATGCCGGGCAGCACCGGATTGCTATCGGTGGACTCGCCACGCACCAGGAACATGCGCGAGGTCGGATCGGTGACCGGCACCACGGTGGCGATGCGGCCCTCCTGCCAGTCCATCCGAGTGCCGTCCAGGCGGTAATGCAGAGTCGCCTGGTCGCCCACGAGGGGGTAGTAGCGCTGCGGCACCGGGAAATCCAGCCGCAGGGCGTCCCGGTCGACCAGGTGGACCAGCGCCACGCCGGGCACCACCCACTCGCCCCGTTCGGCCAGCCGTTCGGTGACCACGCCGTCGAACGGCGCGACCAGCCGGTGGCGTTCGAGCCGGGCCTGGCCCCGCTCGAGGTCGGCCGACACCGCGGCAAGACGCGCCTCGGCTTCGTCGACCGCGCTGGCACGCGCCTGCACCTCGGTTTCGGGGATATTGCGCCCGGCCCCCACAGAGCGTGCCTCGTCGAGTCGACGTACCGCCTCCCGGCGGGAGGCAACGGCCTGCCGACGCTCGGCCTCCAGGCCGGCCACGGCCAATCGCTCGAGATCGCTGTTCAGTGCGAACAGTGGGGTGCCCGCGGTGACCCGATCCCCCGTCTCCACCATCACCTCGTCGACCAGGCCCGCGATCTCCACCGACAACGCCGCGGTGTGCAGGCTGTTGGCCGTCCCGTCCAGTTCGACGACGTCGACGATCTCGGCGACCGTGGCCGTCTCGGTGGCAACGCGGGGCGGCTCGGCTGCCAGCAAGGCCGATGAGACCGCCGAAAACAGGAGTGCCGCGAGGGCGGGAATCGTGACCAGGACGCGTGACGGAGATCGATGACGAGACTTCATTGCGATACCGGTTCGGGAGGCGGAACGGGCACCCGTCGGACGGACGGGATGACCCATGGAATGGTTGCTCGCGACTCGCGCACCGTCATCGGTGCCGATGGATCCGAGCAAACGTATTCAGGGTAGTGGCAAGCCGGCGTCCCTGCCACGGGGATTCATAGGGAGCCTCTGCACGAATGCCATGCCGCTCTGCGCGTCTTGAGGCGGACAGATGCAAGGCGTTCGTCCGCGGTGGAAGGATCATCCCCTTTCCAAGGACGACAACACAGCAGGTGTCCGGCTCAAGGCGCGCGCTTCGGGGCCGGTCGTGCCGCGCGTGCTCGGGGTTGCGTAACCTTGACGTGGCCACCGGCACGCCAGCGGCGGCACGCCCTTATTACGAGCGGCTCGACCAGCCAGAGTGGCATGGCATCCGTGCAGAGGTTCCCTAGGCAAAAATGCTAATCTGGCGGGTCAATCGTTCACCCATCACGTCGAGAGACACGCATGTCCAACCCCTTGCTGGATACCCCCGACCTGCCGGCCTTCGATCGCATCGCACCGGAACACGTCGAGCCGGCCATCGAGCAGATTCTCAGCGACAACCGGGCCACCATCGACACGCGTCTCGCCCAGGGCGCGCCGTTCACCTGGGATAACTTCGTCGCCCCCATGGAGGCGCTGGAAGACCGCCGGGATCGGGCCTGGTCGCCTGTCAGCCACCTCAACGCGGTGGTCAACACCCCGGAACTGCGTGCCGCCTACGAGACCTGCCTGCCCAAACTCTCCGACTACTCGACCGATCTGGGCCAGAACGAGGCCCTGTTCGCGGCCTACCGCGCGGTCAGCGAGCGTGACGACTTCGAGGCCCTCTCGGTGGAACAGCGCCGTGTGGTGGAAAACGCCATCCGCGATTTCCGCCTCGCCGGAGTCGATCTTCCACACGACGACAAGGCTCAATACAAGCGCCTGAAAAGCGAGCTGTCGCAGCTGACCACCCGGTTCGCGAACAACCTGCTCGATGCGACCAACGCCTGGTCGCTGGACATCGAGGACGAATCCCGCCTCGCCGGCCTGCCCGACTCGGCGCGCGCCATGTTTCGCGACGCCGCCGAGCGCGAGGGTATCCGCGGCTGGCGGGTGACCTTGCAGATGCCGAGCTTTCTCGCCGTAATGACCCACGCCGAGGACCGCTCGCTGCGCGAGACAATCTACGAGGCCTTCGTCACGCGGGCTTCGGACGTCGGCCCGCACGCGGGCGAATGGGACAACGGCCCGGTCATGGAGCGCATCCTCGCCATCCGCCACGAACTGGCGCAGTTGCTGGGCTTCGACAATTATGCCCAACGATCGCTGGTCACCAAGATGGCGAGCGATCCGGCCGAGGTGCTGACCTTCCTCCGCGAGCTTGCCGGCCAGGCCGTGCCCCGCGCACGCGACGAACTCGCGGAACTCGAGGCGTTCGCGCGCGATGCCGGCGGACCGGATACCCTCCGCCCGTGGGACATCGCCTTCTACGCCGAGAAGATGCGCGAGTCGCGCTACGCGATCTCGCAGGAACAGCTCAAGCCTTACTTTCCCGCTGACCGCGTGGTCGAGGGGCTGTTTGCCGTGGTCGGCCGCCTGTTCGGTATTCGAGTGCGCGAACGGACCGATGCCCCGACCTGGCATCGCGACGTGCGCTTTTTCGAGATCGAGGACCGTGACGGGCAGCCCCGCGGACGCTTCTACCTTGATCTCTATGCGCGTGCCCACAAGCGCGGCGGGGCCTGGATGGCCGGCGCGATTCAGCGCCGCCGTCGCCCCGATGGGGGCATCCAGCAGCCAGCGGCGTTTCTAACCTGCAACTTCACGCCGCCTGTCGATGGCAACCCCGCGTTGCTGAGCCATGACGAGGTGACCACCCTGTTCCACGAGTTCGGCCACGGCCTTCACCATCTGCTTACGCAGGTGGACACCGCCGGCGTCGCCGGTATCAGCGGTGTGGCCTGGGATGCGGTCGAACTGCCCAGTCAGTTCCTGGAGAACTGGTGCTGGGAGCGCGAGGCACTCGACCTGTTCGCCCGCCACCACGAGACCGGCGAGCCCTTGCCGCAAGAATTGTTCGAGCGGCTTCGGGCGTCGCGCCAGTTCCAGGCCGGTATGCAGATGGTCCGACAACTCGAGTTTTCGCTGTTCGACCTGCTGCTGCACCAGGACTACGACCCGGCCACGGGCGCGCGTATTCAGGAGACGCTCGACGAGGTGCGCCGATCGGTCGCGGTGATCGAGGCTCCGGCCTACAATCGCTTCCAGCACGGTTTTGCGCATATTTTTGCCGGTGGTTACGCCGCGGGTTACTACAGCTACAAGTGGGCCGAGGTGCTCTCGGCGGATGCCTGGTCGCGGTTCGAGGAAGACGGGGTATTCAACGAACGCACCGGGGCGGATTTTCTGGTGCACATCCTCGAACGAGGTGGCAGCGAGGATCCCATGACGCTCTTCCGGGCGTTCCGCGGCCGCGCACCGAGTATTGAACCGCTGTTGCGCCAGCACGGCATCGTGAACGCGCCGGACCACCACCCATGACCCCGACCGCCGAACCTCGCGCCAAGCCAAGCGCACTGCACTGGCTGGTCGGCGGGGCCGCCGTGTTCATCCTGCTCGCGGGCCTGCAGACGGTGAGTCACATCGTCACGCCCTTCCTGTTGGCTGCCTTTCTCGCGATCATCAGCGCGCCACCACTCGCCTGGATGCAACGCCGGGGCGTGCCCGGGATCGTGTCGATCCTGCTCCTGTTCTTGCTCGTGGGACTGGCCTTCTTTCTGCTTTTCCTGGCCCTCCAGGGGGCTGTCGAGAGCCTCGCCACCCAGGCGCCGGCCTACCAGGCCAAGCTGGCCGGCTGGCTCGATCAGATCCGCTCGTTGCTCGCCGCCCGCGGCGCCCCGCCCGGGCTCTTGCCCGACCGCATCCCGCTGCCGCAGACCAGCACTATCACCGGCACCGCGACCGAGATCGCCACGGGCCTGGGCCAGTTCACCGCCAGCACGTTGCTGGTCCTGCTCGCTTTCATGTTTCTGCTGTTGGAGGAACGTACGCTCGCCGAAAAGCTGGAGGCGGCATTCCCCGGGCGGCGCAGGGCACGAGTGCGGACCCGGCGATTCCTGCGCTCGGTCTATCGCTACCTGCTGATCAAGACCGGGGCCAGCGTGCTGACCGGCCTGCTCGTTGGCGCGGGCCTGAGCGCGCTGGGCATCGATTTCGCCATCCTGTGGGGCATCGTCGCCGGTCTGCTCAACTTCATCCCCACCATCGGCTCGTTCATCGCCGCAATCCCGGCACTGCTGGTTACCGTGGTCAGCGGCACGCCGCTCGACCTGTTGCTGGTCGGCAGTCTCTACCTCGTGGTCAACCTCTCGATCGGCAGCATCCTCGAGCCGCGCTTGCTCGGGCGCACCCTGGGGCTGTCGCCGGTGATCGTGCTGATCTCCCTGCTGGTCTGGGGATGGGTGTTCGGCCCGATCGGCATGCTTCTGGCGGTCCCGCTGACCATGATCGCCAAGCTCGCGCTCGACTCCAGCCCACAGACCCGCTGGGCGGGTATCCTGCTCAGCGACCGCGTGCGGCGCCTGCCGATCGACCGCGAAACGCCCTCGGGACGGCATGGCGAGTGACCGCGCCGCCCGGCAATACGGCCACGGTCAGCTCGAGGGCAACTCGCGCGCCGTGACCTCCGGCCAGAGCGGCCCCCACGAGGCATTGCGCGAGCGACTCGAGCGCCACGCCGCGACCACGTTCCGCAAGCCGATCGCCGAACACAACCGCGCCGCCTTCGCCACCATCGAATCGCGCGTGCAGGAGGACGGCCGTCCCCTGATCCTGGACTCGGGTTGCGGCACAGGCGACAGCTCGCGCCTATTGGCCCGCAGCCATCCTGATCACCTGGTGATCGGCGTGGACCGTTCTGCCGACCGCCTTTCCCGCCGACGGGACGTTACCCCATCAAACTGCCTCTTGCTCCGTGCCGACCTGATCGACTTCTGGCGACTGGCCCGCGAAAGCCAATGGCGACTGGCTCGACACTATCTGCTCTACCCCAATCCGGAGCCCAAGGCGCGCCACCTCCAACGACGGTTTCACGCCCACCCCGTCTTCCCCGACCTGGTCATGCTTGGCGGGCATTTTGAGTCGCGCAGCAACTGGCGGGTATACCTGGAGGAGCTCGCGATAGCGCTGGCCTTTCACGGTCGCGGTGCACGCCTGAAACCCCTTGCCTTCCAAGACCGTCCACTGACCGCCTTCGAGCGTAAGTACCAGGCGAGCGGCCAGCGGCTATGGCAACTGGACAGCGAGGATCCCACGCTCACAGGCACGATCGGTATCGACAAGACGGGGGGTGGCCACCTTGCGTGACCCGCTCCCGCCCAGTCAGGAAGCAGCGTGATCGCCTGACGAATGGCCACGGCCGCGTTCCGGGCAATGTCGCCGTCCAATCGTCTCGGGATGGCTTTGCCTTAAACAAAATTTGACAAGGCGTTTACGCTATACCCGCAGGTCGGTTTTGTGCGTCTTGCGCAAACATCGGGTTAGGTCCCTATACTCGAAATCGTATAAAAAACGCCGGGGCGGGTGCCCGTGCGCGGCGGACCATCCGGCCGGAGACCCCAAGGATCGTTCATCGAGGAGGCAGCCGCATTTTCAAGACAATCATGGTGCCGGTAGACCTCGCCCATCTCGAGGCGCTGCAGAAGTCGCTGTCCGTAGCGGCGGACATGGCGGCGCACTATCACGCCGCACTCTGCTACGTCGGCGTCACCACGTCGCAGCCGGGCGAGGTCGCTCGCACCCCCGAGGAGTACGAGGACAAGCTTCAGGCCTTCGCCAGGGAGCACGCGCCCGTCAACGGTCAGGCACCCAGCGTGCGCGTCTACCGGAGCCACGACCCGGTCACCGACCTCGACGACATACTGCTGCGGGCCATCGACGAACTCGAGGCGGATCTCGTGGTGATGGGTACCCACCTGCCACGACATATCGACGCGATCATGCCGGCCAACGGCAGCAAGGTCGCCGCACACACCGACGTATCGGTCTTTCTGGTTCGGCCCTAAGGCCGAAGCCCAGATCTAACGAGCCATTTTCACCAACCTGAACCATCGAACGGAGAGATTCTCGTGGACAAGAAACCCGATAATTCCACGGACGCGCATCATGAGTCCGTTGGCGTACCGGCGCCGGAAGGTCCAGCCAATCTGATCAACACCGATTACCAGATCGGTCAGGACAACTACCAGGCGAGCCCAATGGGCGTGACGATCGACATTCACGGGGCGGTCTTCGTCTTTTCCTCCCTAGTGATCCTCGCCTTCGTGATCCTGAGTCTCGCCCTTCCGGAGCAGTCGACCAACTGGTTCGGGGCGGCGAAGGATTGGATCAACAGCCACATGACCTGGTTTTTCCTGTTCGCCGCCAACGTGTTCGTGGTGCTCTGCATCGCGCTGATCGTCTCGCCGCTCGGCAAGGTGCGCATCGGCGGGGCGAAGGCCAAACCGGATTACAGCTACCTCTCGTGGTTCGCGATGCTGTTCGCCGCGGGCATGGGCGTCGGCCTGATGTTCTACGGCGTCTCCGAACCACTCACCCACTACGGCACCTCGCTGGGTGGCGTAAGCATGGGTGACAACGGGGTTCGGACCGACTGGGCACCTCTGGGCGCGGCCGAGGGTGACTCGTCGGCCGCGATGAGCCTCGGCATGGCCGCCACGATCTTCCACTGGGGCCTGCATCCCTGGGCGATCTACGCCATCGTCGCGCTGTCGCTCGCGCTGTTCGCCTACAACAAGGGCCTGCCGCTGACCGTGCGCTCCATGTTCTACCCGATCCTGGGCGAACGCATCTGGGGCTGGCCTGGGCACTTGATCGACATCCTCGCCGTGTTCGCCACCCTGTTCGGTCTCGCAACCTCGCTGGGCATCGGCGCACAGCAGGCGGCGGCCGGACTCAACCACCTGTTCGGCATTCCCGGTGGCAACACCACCCTGGTGCTGTTGATCGCGGCCATCACCAGCGTGGCGGTGATCTCGATCGTCGCCGGCGTCGACAAGGGGGTCAAACGGCTCTCTGAGTTCAACCTGGTGTTGGCCTTCCTGCTGCTGATGTTCGTGATCTTCGTCGGCCCGACGCTCCTGATCGTGACCGGGTTCTTCAAGAATCTCGGCTCCTACGTGACCGAACTGCCCTTCCTGGCCAACCCCTTCGGCCGGGAGGACGCGAACTTCAGCCAGGGCTGGACCACGTTCTACTGGGCCTGGTGGATCAGCTGGTCGCCGTTCGTCGGCATGTTCATCGCCCGGGTGTCGCGGGGTCGATCGGTACGCGAATTCCTCACGGCCGTGTTGCTGGTGCCGTCAATCGTCTCGGTGCTCTGGATGACCGCGTTCGGCACCACCGCGATCCATCAGCTGCAGAACGGCTTCGAGGGCGCACAGAACGCCGATCTCGCGGTCAAGTTGTTCGAGGTTCTGGGGCAGTTGCCGCTCGCCGATATCACCTCGTTCATCGGCATCGTGCTGGTCATCGTGTTCTTCGTGACCTCCTCGGACTCCGGCTCGCTGGTCATCGACACGATCACCGCCGGCGGCAAGATCGACGCGCCCAAGCCTCAGCGTGTCTTCTGGGGTGTCATCGAGGGTGCCATCGCGATTGCGCTCCTGATCGGCGGCGGCCTCGTCGCCCTGCAGTCGGCCGCCGTGTCGGTCGGACTGCCGTTCACCGTCGTGCTACTGGTGGGCTGCTACGCGATCGTGAAGGGGCTGATGACCGAACCGCGCGCTACCTGACGGAGCGTTCCGCCTTCAGTCTTGCCCAAGGCTGAGCGAGCCTGACCATGCCCCGCCTCGCGCGGGGCTTTTTCTTGCCCGCTGATCAGGTCCAGAGTTCGCCGATCGGAGTGTCGGGGGAATAATGCCGGGCAATCTGGGCTTGAAGCAGCTCGGCGGTCGCCAGCGCATCGAGCTTGGCGTGATGGGCGGAGTACGTCGGCAGACCGTACCGGGCCCGACAATCGCCCAGCCGGATCGAGGCGGCCGGTGATCCGAAAAACCGGCGAAGCCGTGACCACCCACCTCGCCGAACGAACTGGGCCTCGAGTTGCATGGTGTCGATCACCGGAAACAGGCAACGCTCGCCCCGACGGGCAAGCACTGCGGCATCGAGGAATGGACGTTCGATGCCGCGGTAGTGCACCACGACGATCTTGCCGGCCAGTTGGGACAACAACTCGTCGAGAATGGCCTCAAGATCCGGTGCTCGAGCCACTTCGGCGTGGGTGATACGGTGAAAGCGGATCGAGCGTTCATCCAGCGGGCGCGGCGGGCGGACGACCCAATAGCGCCCCGCGGCCGGGCGAATCCGGCCGAGGGTGAACGGCACCAGTCCGACCGAGACGATTGCATGGTCGTGCACGTCCAACCCACTGGTCTCGAAATCGAGCGCGACCATCTCGACATCCGCGATCGGCGTGGCCGGGTTGGGCAGCCCCGCGGCGTAAAACGCGCGCAGTGCCGGGTCCCGGCATCGGTCAGCCCGGTCGGCGACATATCGCGGCCAGGTCACGCTCGGATCGGTGGTGTCTCGCCGTGCCATTAGCGGCCTGGGGTCGGGTAGCGGAAACGCAGGAATTTCTGTGCGTTGCTGAGCACCTGGAACGCGTCCTTGAGATTGTGTCGTTCGGCGTCGGAAACGTTTTCCGGCTCGATATTGTTGTCGGGGCTGTGATGGTGCTTTAAGTCATGTGCCTGGTGGCGAATGCGCACCATCGACAGGAATTCGAGTGCGTAGCGCAACTTGTCAGCCTGTCCTGCCGGGAGCGTGTCCGCCCGGGTGATGTCGTCGAGACGATCAAACGAGTTCTGAGACCGCGAGCCGACCGCCAGCGCATGCACGCGAATGACATCGACCAACGGCGCCGTGCCGCGGCGCTTGATGTTGATCGAGTTGTTGTGCTTCCCGTCTTCCTCCATGACGAAGGTCCGGAAGAAGCCGAGCGGCGGTGTCCGGTTGAGGGCGTTGCGTGCCATCGCGGCGAGAAATCGGGGGCTCCGGCTCGCGCGCTCGGCGACCAGGTCCTGCAGCTGCTCCACGAACCGTTCCTCGCCGTGCACCGGGTCGAGGTCGAAGAAGATCGAGCTGTGTAGCAGCCGCTCGGGATCCGGTTCGCTGATCCATTCCTCGAAATAGCCCCGCCAGACCGACAGCGGTTGCCGCCACTTGTCGTTGGTCGCCATGATCCCGCCGTCACAGTACGGGTAACCGCAGGCGTCGAGCCCGTCGCTCACACGGCTGGCCAAGGCCTTGAACCACGCGTCGTGGCGCTCGGGATCAAAGGTGTCATCGAGGATCAGTGCGTTGTCCTGGTCGGTGGAGATGGTCTGGTCGTTGCGGGCCATCGAACCATTGACCATGAAACAGTACGGAACGGGCGGCGGGCCCAGTTCCTGTTCGGCCAGTTCGATCAGACGGCGGATCAGACTGCGGCCGATGCTCGACATCGCCTCCCCGACCATTTGCGAGGTAGCGCCCTCGTCAACCAGCCTGAGAAACGCGGCGCGCACGTCCGGCATCAATCGGACCAGTCCCTTGACACTCCCTTGGCTGAATATGTTGCTAACGAGGTAGAGACTGCTGTGTGTCTCGTAGCGGACGATATCGGACAGGTGCACGACCCCGATCGGTCGCCGCCGTTGCAGGACCGGGAGATGGTGAACATTGTTGCGCAGCATGGCGAGCATCGCCTCGTACACCGATTCGTCCGCCTGGATCGCGATGACTTGCGCATGCTTGATCTGGTCGAGTCGCGTGTCGCCCGAGCCGCCGGCGGCAAGCACCCGCACCCGGAAATCGTGGTCGGTCAGTATCCCGGCAACCCGCCAGTGGCTACCATCTTCACCGACGAAGGCGCGATCGTCCTCAATGGACGAGCGTTCGGTCAGCAAGATCGCCGAGACCTGCTGCTCGGTCATCAATCGGGCGGCATCGCGCACCAGGCCAGTCTGCTCGATCAGTACCGGCGAACGACTCACCAGCCGACGGACCCGCGTGACCATCATGTCGTTCTCGCGTTCGTTCTGCTCGACGGTGGCCTTCAGGCGGGGACCGGACAGCTCGACGAAATCCGCGAAGTGGTCGTCCTCCTGGCAGAGCCGGTCGAACACCTCGGCCGGGATGAGGTAGAGCAAGGTGTCCTCGATGGCCTTCGCCGGAAACCGGACCCGCTGCTTGTGCAGCAGCCCGGCCTGGCCGAAGATGTCGCCCTCGCTCAAGCGGTTGTAGAGTTCGCCGTTGTGGCGATAGACCTCCACTGCCCCGCTGCGGACATAACGCAGCGAATCGATCGGCTCGCCATACGCTTGAATTGACGTACCGTCGCGGTAGTAGGCCACCTCCACGGAGGCGGCAATCCGATCGAGCCAAGCCGATTCGAGCCGGTCGAACGGCGGGAACCGCCGCAAGTGTTCCCGAATTTCCTGCACTTCCGCTTCCATGATGTCCTCGCTCGCCGCGCGCTCAAGCTGTGCGTCACTGACAACAGTGTGGCAGTTACGGGCGCTTTTTCGAGCGACTCGCGCACGAAAAAGGCGGGCCCGAGGCCCGCCTTGCGCAATCGTTTCCCGGTCTTCTCCGAGCGTCGCTTAGAAGTAGTAGCCGACGTTGATGTTGAAGACCGTGTTGGACTCGCCATCGCCGGTCATGCTGCCTCCCACGAACGGCTGGTTGCGACCGTTGATGATATCGAAGTAGGTGTACAACCCACCCGCCGATACGGCCATGCCGGTCACGTTCATGTAGGTGTCCTCGAAATCGGCGTTCTTGTCGTAGATCAGGCTGTAATCGTTGTAGAACGTCAACGAGGAGACCGGGCCCCATTCGACCGGCAGCGTGTAGGCGACATTGGCCGTCAGTGCCTTGGCGGAAAGCGGGCCGGTGAACAACCCGGCGTAATAGCCGTAGTTGATGAAATCGGCATTGGAATCGTCGAAGTCGTATTCCCAGTCCGTGTATTGCAACTGGAGGTTCCAGCGATCGTAGTCCGCGACCAGGTGCGCGGCGGCCGCGTAATAGTCGCCGTCACCGCTCGGACTGGCGCCGTCAAGCTGACCGTACTTGACCGAGGCGCCGGGCTTGAGTGTCAGCTTGTCCCCGACCTTGTAGTCGTACTCGGCTCTCGCCGCGACCGTGTTTACGGTTTGGGAGTTCCGTGCGCCGTCTGCGGTGTCGATATCGTCCGTATCGTCGTAGTTATAGCCGACGACATTCGCCGAATACGACTCGAGGCTGGAGCCGCCGCGCTCGTCGTTCTTCAGAAGCGCGAGATCGAAGCGCCAGTCGCCAGGCGTGTAGGTGGTGCCGACGCCGAAATCGTAGTTGTCCTCGAGCCCGACGTAGTACAGGGACGAGAAGTAGAAGTTGTGCGAGTTGTACGGCAGGACGCCGAACGGCACCTGGAAGATACCCGCCCTCGCCATCAGATCGTCGGTGAATTCGTAACCGACCCAGGCGTGGTGGATCACAGACATGTATTCGTACCAGCGCCATTCCGCCGAGAGGATCACGCCGCCGATCTCTCCGTCGAAGTTAAGCCGGAAGGTGTCGAATGCCAGGTCGCCGCCCCGGTCCTTGCCGGCATCGTCATTGTCAGCGACGGTATAGTTGAAGCGCACGGCACCACCGACGTTGATGTCCGGCTTGGCGGCTTCCGCCTTCTTCTCGGCCTTCGCGACCTTCTCCGCCTGTTCGGCCTGCGTCTCCTCGATCTGATCGTTACGAGCGCGCTCCTTCTCGAGCTCGCCCTGCAGGTTCTCGACCCGCTGCTTGAGCGCCTCGAGTTCCTGCATGATCTGCTCGGCGCTCGAACCATGCTCCGCGGCTATGCCGGACAGGGGCACGGTGCCGAGCGCCACGCCGATCGAGAACGCCAACAACTGCTTTTTCATCATCGATCCCTCTTTATCGTTGGTTGTCTACCGCGGCGCCGCTCATTCGTTGTCGCCGCTTGGTCATACGCTAACATGCACATCAACCCCCCGATTCGGCGGTAGCGCATGCCGCTTTAACGTCGTCCCCGCTCAGGAGCCGGTCCGACAGGGTTCTTCACGGTCGACCGGGGCGGTGATACGAACCAGGTCGTAGGCCCGGGCCTCCTCGGTCAGGGACTGGATGGTATCCGACGGCAACAAGCCGATGGACACCACCGTTCCCACGCCCCGTACCTCGGGTCGCTGCAACCAGTACCCCACGCCGCGGTCGCGCCGGGCGTGCTGGTTGCCCATCACGCCGACGACCCGGTGGTCGGGGTAGGCCGCTACGGCCCGCACCAGTGCGTCCGCCATCAGCATGTCCCGGGCCACCTGCGCCCGGGCGATTCCACGCGCCGCCCGTCGATCCAGACGCCCGCAGTGAGAGGCGACCAGCACGTTCACGAGATCGGCCTGGGGATCGGCCGGCAACTGCGGCGGCGCCCCCAGCCGCTCGATCGCTGCACGCTGATCGCTCGACAGCGGCTCACCCCAGGCATCGGCAGCCGCCGTGCCGACGGCAAAGGCCTGCCGACGGGGCAGATTCAGCGGCCAGAGCGGCCAATCCTTCTGGAAAGCCAGCTCGAACAGGCCTCGGTATGCGTCCCATCCCCAGGCATCGGGATCGAACCCGGCGAGCTTGGCACGCTCACGGGCATCGTCGGCCGACGAATTCGAGTGCAAGGCGGGGGAAGGCTCACCAAGGTCCAGTTGCTCCATGCCGAGCACGACCGGGCCGTCAATCCGTTCGAGGAGATCGACCTGCCGGCGATGAACGTCCCGAGAATCGTGAACCTCACCCAGGAGTAGAACGTCCGCCGAGCGAATCGTCTGCCACGCCTGCTGTTCAGAGACGGGCTGGCCGTTCCGGTCAACCCATTGGCCAGGCGAGGCACCGATCGAGGGCGGATTCGCGGAACACCCTGTGGCGACAGCCACCGCCGTGACGAGCCAGGCGAGCCGGAAGAGCCGGGCGAGCTGGGCGAGCTGGGCGAGCCCGGCAAGCGAGGCGAACCTGCCAAGCCGAACGAACGGCAGGATCGAAGCGAGCCGGACGCCGCCCAAGCGCGTCCAGGCGATTGTTTCGCGAGCCCCTCGCCTTGGCGCGGCACTCCATGCCCCGCGCACCTGCCTATCCCGACCTTGATGCATTCTCGATCCTGACTTGGTTGACGTTCCCGCGGTCACGGTGGTGCTAATCCAGGCTACCCGGAAAGAACGGCCGCACACGATGAACCCAATCGTAGACAAACAACGGCGATTTGCCCGTTCACGGTGACGCCATTGAGCACAAGTCGAGAGGTTGGCGAAAGGCGCGTTGCACGAGTCGCAACCAGACCCGCAGAGCAAGTCCGACGAACGACGCGAAAAGGCAATGGCCTACGGGCGGACCTACCCAACACGCATCCCTCCGCCGTTCGGCGCGGGCGGTTGCATGATGTAGAAAAACCACAGGCCCGTTCACCGTCGCATCGGGAGTGCTTGCGTTCCGGTGCAGATCGGTTAGTGTCGGCTCGTGATCGTCGTGTCGGCAAAATGGCTGCCCGACCGTCACCCGGTTGGGGCCTGTGCGTGCTGAATGTCCCGACCGGCCGTCAGCATCAGCACGAGTTTGAGAGTTTGTTTTCGAGATGATCAATATTTATGTGGGCAACCTGCCCTACTCCCAGGAAGACCAGGATCTTCAGACCGCTTTCGAGGCCTTTGGCGAGGTCAAGTCGGCCAAGGTCATCAAGGACATGGCCACCGGCCGTTCCAAAGGCTTTGGCTTTGTCGAAATGGTCGACAAGGATGCCGGCATGCAGGCGATCGAAGCATTGAACGATACCGAGATGGACGGCCGCAACCTGCGTGTAAACGAGGCACGTCCTCGCGAACGCAGCCCCAGTCGTGACGGTTTCGGCTCGCGCTACTAACGCCTCTGTCTGAACGGGCGTAACGAAAAAGCCGGCCTCAGGGCCGGCTTTTGTGTTTTCCACGACCGTTGCGATCCGTGCATGGCCGACTCATCGAGTTTCTCGCGCTTCGACGAGCACCGCGTAACGCATCAGGTCGAAGCGGCCCGCCTCGATTACCGCGTCGGCAGCCACCCCCGGAACCTCGAAGGCCAGTGAATACAAGCCGGCCCCGGCGCTCATCTCGCGCTGGCATTTTCGCCAGACGCGGAGCATCGGCTGAGGGGAAAGAAACGTGAACGCCATCTCGTAGTCACGCCAGGAGGCCGACCAGAAGTCGCGGTAACAGACGTGGCAATTGTCCAATGATCGACAGCGCCATCGTGCCCACAGGTAGAGCAGCGGGGCGGTTTCGAAGCCGGTGAAGCGAACGCTCGGGTGGCGACGGGCCAATTTGGCGATGACCAAGGCGTCACCGCAGCCGAGGTCGACGAACGCGCCGGGTCGGCGGGCCTCGATCTCCGCCGAGAGTGCCTCGATCACGTCCCGCCCGGATCGGTACAACGGGACGCGGTGGCGGATCGCGTTAAATTGGACCAGCAAGATGACGACCGCAGCTGCGAGAAACCAGCCCGGGTGCAATTGGAGCCCACCCCAGCCAATCACGGGAGCAATCAGAAGCACGCCCCGCCACCAGGCCGGCAACGTGAACCACCCCAGTGCCATCGACAGCAACCCGGCGACCGCCGCTACAAGCCAGGGCGGGACGCCCTGGCCACTCCACTCGACGTAAGCCCGCAACAGCAGCAGGCTGCCGAGCGTGCCCAGCCCGAGCACGGCGAAACCGCCCACGAGGCTAAGGGCGCGACCCACCCCTAACCTCGCGTCACGAGGACTGCCCGTCAGCCGGCGTCGGCCGCTCCGGCGAAGCCTTGGTAGGCGCGGCTGGCTCCGCCGGCTTGATCGACTCCGCCTTGGGGGGATTCCCGGCCGAATCCTCGGCATCGATCCACTCACTTGCATCCAGCCCGCCTTGGCCGGTCGGTTCGAGGATCCGCCGTGACGCCGACTCCTTCATCACGGTCAGGGAGATACGCCGATTCTGGGGGTCGAGCGGGTCTGCCTCGGTAAAGGGCAACGCCGCTGCCATGCCGATCACGCGCAACACCTTCCCTTCGCCGTAGCCGTACCCCAACAAGGTGCGACGGGCCGAGTTCGCGCGTTCCGAAGACAGCTCCCAATTGCTGCGCCCGGAGCGACCGAAGGCACGGGCGTCGGTATGTCCGACGATCGACAGGCGATTGGGCATCTCGTCGAGAATCGGGGCGAGCGAGTGCAGGATCTCATCGGCGTAGGGTTGCAGCTCGTCCGAGCCAAGTTCGAACATCGGCCGATTTTTCTTGTCGACGATCTGGATGCGCAATCCGTCGCGGGTGATGTCGAGCTTGATCTGGTCCTTGTGCGCCCGCAGTGCCGGATCGACCTCGATGAGTGATTCGACGCGTTCCTTGAGCGCCTCCATCTGTTCGCGTTCGAGTTCCTCGACCCGTTGGCGAATCTCTTCCTCGGTCATCGCCTGCGTATCGCGTTTTTCGATCGTCGGTGTTTCCCCGGCATGGACCTGCCCTTCCTTGCGGGTCAGATCATCGCCGCCGCCATCGATCAGGCTCTCGCTCATACCGGCGTTCTTTCCGCCCTCCAACGTCACCTTGGTGGGGTTGGCGAAGTAGTCGGATATTCCCTTCAGATCCTCCTCGCCAAGCGAACCCAGCAGCCACATCAGGAGGAAGAAGGCCATCATCGCGGTGACGAAATCGGCGTAGGCGATCTTCCAGGCACCGCCGTGGTGGGCGGCGTGGCCCTTCCTGACTTTCTTGATGACGATCTGCTTGTTCTGATCCGGCTTTTCGGCCACGTCGCAGCTACTCCACTCTCGACCGGGTCACTTGTTCTGCTTGAGGTAGTCTTCGAGCTCGGTGAAACCGGGCCGTTCGGAGGCGTACAGCACCTTGCGGCCAAACTCGACTGCCACCTGGGGCGGGTAGCCGTTCATGAAGGCGATCAGCGCCGCCTTGATGCTTTGCTGGTACTTGGTCGCATCGTTGATCTTGTGCTCGAGGTTGTTCGCCACCGGATTGACGAAGGCGTACGCCGCGAGAATGCCGAGGAAGGTGCCCACCAGCGCGGCAGCGATCAGTTTGCCGAGCTCGCTTGGCGGCAGGTGTACCGATTCGAGCGTGTGCACCACCCCGAGTACCGCCGCCACGATACCGAATGCCGGCAACGCCTCACCGAGTTTGGTGATCGAGGCCCGCGGCAAGTCCGCCTCCTCGTGGTGCGTGTCGATGTCCAGATCCATCAGGTTGTCGATCTGGTGTACGTCGAGCGTGCTCGAGACCATCAGACGCAGGTAATCGGTAATGAACTCTACCGTGTGATGATCCTTCATCACCGTGGGCGCGCTCTGGAAAAGCGTACTGTTCTCCGGGTCGTCGATATCCTCCTCGATCGCCATCAGGCCCTCCTTGCGGGCCCGGGTGAAGATCGCGTAGAGAAGTCCGAGCGTCTCCATGTTGAGCCGCTTGCCGTGGCGCGATCCCTTGAACGCGGCCCCGAAGCCACCCAGGGTCGCCTTGAGTGTCTTGGGGGAGTTGCCCGCCACCAGGGCGGCGATGGCCGACCCGAAGATGATCAGGTATTCGATCGGCTGGAACAGGATGATCAGATGGCCCCCGGCGAGCAGAAACCCGCCGACGACACTCCCCAGCACCACCAGCCAGCCAATTGCCACCATCATCGCGTGTCAGTCTCCAACGAGGATTTATTTCAGTGCCTTGCCGGCAATTTCTGCCAAATCGCGAGAACAACCGGGACGGCCGATCATGCGCTCAAGCTCGGTACGCATCCGATCGGCACGAGCCCCGTCGAAGCGCCGCCAACGACTGAAAACGGTCGCCAGCCGGGCGGCGATTTGCGGGTTGAATCCGTCGATCTCGATGATCTTGTCGGCAACCCAGCGATATCCTGAACCGGTCGCGGCATGAAAAGCGACCGGGTTGGCCCGGGAAAACGTCCCAACCAGGGCCCGCACGCGGTTCGGATTGCGGATCGAGAACGCCGGATGCGCCTCCAGGTCTGCCAGGGTCTCGGTGTCGTCCGGCGCGACGATCCGCGCCCGCAGCGCCAGCCACTTGTCCATCACCAACGGGTCATCGGCCCACTCCTCGGCAAAAGAGGCCAACGCCTCATCACGCTCGGCGCTCTCGCGTACCGCCAGGGCGACCAGGGCGTTGAAACGCTCGGTCATGTTGTCCGCCTCGGCGAGCTGGTCGATTGCCAGGCGACGCCACGCCGGGTGGTCGAGTGCGTTGAGGTAGGCCAGCGCCTGTGCGCGGAAGGCCCGGCGACCGACGTCGGCACCGTCGAACTGGTATTCGCCCTCTATGACCGCTTTGCCGTGTACCAGCATCAGGGTCTGCGACCATTCGTTCGCGAGTTGCTCGCGCAACTCGATCCGGGCGCGATGAATGGCATCGACCGGCACGTCGCCGGCGAATTGTTCGGCGATGGTGCTCTCCGGGGGAAGCGTGATGCATTCGGCGACGAACCGTGCGTCGACACCGCCCTCGGCGCTCACCGCCGCGTGCAGCAATTCGCCGAACGCCCGGCTCAACCCCTCGGGCAGGGTGGTGTCGGGCCACTCCCCGACGTCTCCGGCCTCCCGCACCCGGGCAACCAGGATCTTCAGCACCAGTCGCTGGAAGGCGTCCCAGCGGTTGAATTCATCGGTATCTGCCGAGGCGAGCACGGCCAGTTCGTCATCGCGGTAGGCGTGTTCGATCTTGATCGGCGCGGTAAAACCGCGGTTGATCGACAAGACAACGTCATCCACGCCCGCCGGCAGGCGGAATCGACGCGTTTCTTTGCTCGCGGCCAGTACAAGGGTCGATTCCTCGACACCATCACGCCCCGAAACGCCCGATTCACCCAGCTCGCTTATGCAAACGGGCTTGCCCGACGGGTCGAAGGCCCCGATCCGCAGCGGGATCAGAAACGGGGCATCGTCGGACTGCCCACCGACCGCGGGTATCTCCTGCTCGAATTCGACCACCAGCGCCTCGCCTTCGATCCGTTTTCGTACGTGCAGGATTGGCGTGCCGGCTCGGTCATACCAGCGGCGGAACTGGGCCGTATCGAAATCGGCCTGCTCGGCCATGGCCTCGATGAAATCCTCGATGGTGACGGCCTGACCGTCGAATCGATCGAAGTAGCGGTCCGTGGCACACCGGAATGCCTCCCAGCCCAACAGGCTGTGCCACATCCGGACCACCTCCGCCCCCTTGTTGTAGACGGTGGCGGTGTAGAAATTGTTGATCTGTTGGTATTCCTTCGGCTGGACGGGATGGGCCTGTGGCCCGGCGTCCTCGGGAAACTGCGCCTGACGCAACAGGTTGACCTCCTGGATCCGCTTGACGGCGCGCGAGCCCATGTCCGCCGAGAATTCCTGATCACGAAAGACCGTGAATCCCTCCTTGAGCGAGAGCTGGAACCAGTCGCGACAGGTGACGCGATTACCCGACCAGTTGTGGAAGTACTCGTGGGCGACCACCGATTCGATGCCCTCGTAATCCTGGTCGGTCGCGGTCTCTGAGCGGGCGAGGACGAACTTCGAGTTGAAGATGTTCAGCCCCTTGTTCTCCATCGCGCCCATGTTGAAATCGTCGACCGCGACGATGTTGAACACGTCCAGGTCGTATTCCCGGCCGTAACTTTCCTCGTCCCAGGTCATCGCCTTGATCAGCGAGCGCATCGCGTGGTCGCAACGATCGATGTTGTGCGGCTCGACGTAGATGCCGAGTTCGATCGTCCGACCGGACAGGGTAGTGAACTGGTCGTGAATGGATTTGAGATCGCCCGCCACCAGCGCGAACAGGTAGGACGGTTTCGGGAACGGGTCTTCCCAGATGGCCAGATGGCGGCCGTCGTCGAGATCGCGTTGCTCGACCGGGTTGCCGTTGCTCAGCAGCACCGGGCAACTCGCCTTCTCGGCGACCACCGTGACACGGTAGCGGCTGAGTACGTCCGGCCGGTCCGGGAAGAAGGTGATCCGGCGGAAGCCCTCGGCCTCGCACTGCGTGCAGAAGTTGCCGGACGACTGGTACAGGCCGTCAAGCGTGGTGTTGTCTACCGGATCGACGCGCGTCACCACCGTGAGGGTGAATCGTTCCGGCACCTCGGCGATCTCCAGCCCGTCCTTTCGACGCTGGTAGCGGTTCGCGGCCAACGGCTGGCCGTCGAGCGAGACCGACTCGAGTTCTAGGTCGTCGCCATCGAGCCACAGCGGGGATGGGCCGTCGCCGTCGCTGTTGGCGTTGCGTCGGCAAGTCAGCTCCGAGACGACCCGTGTGCCGTGTGGGGCGAGCTCGAAGGTCAGGTCGACATGGTCGACAAGATAGGCGGGGGGACGATAGTCGGCGAGACGAATGGTGTGCGCTTGACGTTCAGTCATGGGAACCCGGCAAAGATGACGTGATGAAGGAAAGCGGAAGGTGCGATCGCAGGTTCGCCCGCCACACGGTTCAACCATGCCTGGCGCATCGTCGTGGAACGGGGTCGCGACTCGTGCGCCAGCATATCAGGAAGCGGATGATTTACCTGCCGCGCCCAAGCGCCCGGAGAAAGACATTCGCCGCCGGCATCAGGCATAATGCGCCCCCTTCGATCCCGAGGGGCCGCGAACGCCGACCGACCTACCAGGCGACCATCCCCGGCCACCTCGACCCAAAACCCGTTGACCCAATCCGATTTTCCGGAGCCGCTGACACCATGCTTTTCTCGCAGATTGCCGCCTTCGACCTCGCTGACTGGCCGGACCCCTCGCTCGACACGCTCGTCGACCGACTGGCCGAAAAACGGTTCGCGCCCACCCTTTCGCAACAGGTCGAATCGATGGGCTGGGCGCCGGTCGTCAGTGATGCGCTCGCATTGGAAACCGACGGGGCCTTCGGCCTGTTGTTCCGCCGCGAGGAACGGGCCGTGCCGCCTCGCGTGATCCAGGACCACGCCGCCAAGAAACTGGCCGAGGAATCCGGTGAGCGCGAGCCATCGCGTGACGAGCTACGCCAGGCACGCGAATCCGCCCTGCTTGAACTGCTGCCGCAGGCATTCCCCCGCCAGTCCGAGACCCGGGTACTGATCGACGCACGCAACAAGCAGGTGTGGATGGCGAACGCCGCCGAAAAGCGCAACAGCCAGATCAGCTCCCTGCTGCGCGAGACTCTAGGCCAGTGGCGGATCACGCCGGCATTTGGCTCCGAGGAGCACGGCAGCCGGCTGTCGCGCTGGCTGCTCGAAGGGCCGCCGGCCGGTTTCGAGCTTGGCGATTCGGCCAAGTTGCTCGAACCGCGTGACGGCGGCAGCATCACCGTCACCCGCCTCGGCCTGCCGGACGAGAACGTGCTCGCCCACCTGCGCGACGGGATGACCGTCGAGCAACTCGAGCTCGTCTGGCGCGATCGTCTGCGGTTTACCATGCGTGCCGACGGCCACCTGACCAAGGTCAAGGCGCTCGAGACACTCGACGAGGAGTTCGACGACGACGGCCTCGACGATCCGGCAACACGGCTGGAGGCCGAGCAGCGACTCACGCTCGACGTGCTCCGCGAGCTCACACGCACGCTCCACGAGGCATTGGCCCGCCCCGAGTCCGGTTGAACCTGGCGCCAACAGGCACCCTACGATGGCATTTGGCACCGGGAACGCCCGCCCGCATAATTTCGATTGAACCGACTCGACTGGATCGGCCGGCGGGCCGTCTCCGTTACCGACGCAGGCCGCGCTCGCGCCGCCGGCCACCGATTTTCGACAGGAAACCGCATGACTGACCACGCCCAAGCCGCCTTCGCCCTGACCGCCGTGTCTCCTCTCGACGGCCGTTATGCCCGCCACACCCGGGCGCTGACCGACTGTTTCAGCGAATACGCCCTGATCAGGCACCGAGTATTGGTCGAGGTGGAGTGGTTCAAGGCATTGGCCGATGAGCCGGCGATCGCCGAGGTGCCCGCGTTGAACGACGAGGACCGGGCCGCACTGGACGCGATCGCCGACGGCTTCGACGTCGACGCCGCGATGCGCGTCAAGGCGTTTGAAGCGACCACCAACCACGATGTGAAGGCAGTCGAGTACTTCCTGAAGGAACAGGTTGCTGACCACCCGCGACTGGCGCGGATCAGCGAGTTCTTCCACTTCGCCTGCACCTCCGAGGACATCAACAACCTTGCCTACGGGTTGATGCTCAAGAAGGCCCGCGAGGAGGTCGTCCTGCCGGAACTCGACGGCATCATCGGGACGTTGCGCGGGATGGCGCACGAGTGGGCGGCCGTTTCCCTGCTCTCGCGCACCCACGGCCAGCCGGCGTCGCCGTCGACCATCGGCAAGGAGATCGCCAACGTGGTCGCCCGCCTGACCCGCCAGCGCCAGCAGATCGCCGACGTCGAGCTGATGGGCAAGATCAACGGCGCGGTGGGCAACTTCAACGCCCACCTGGCCGCCTACCCGGAAGTGGACTGGCCCGGCTTTTCGCAGCGGTTCGTCGAACACCTCGGACTCGTGCACAACCCCTACACCATCCAGATCGAGCCACACGACTACATCGCCGAGTTGTTCGACGCCCTGGCCCGTGCCAACACGATACTGATCGACTTCGCCCGCGACATCTGGGGCCAGATCGCGCTGGGACACTTCAAGCAGCGACTGGTCGAGGGCGAGGTCGGCTCGTCGACGATGCCGCACAAGGTCAATCCGATCGATTTCGAGAACGCGGAAGGCAACCTCGGGGTCGGCAACGCGGTAATGAACCACCTGGCGGGAAAACTGCCCATCAGCCGCTGGCAACGGGACCTGACCGACTCGACCGTGCTGCGCACGCTGGGCGTGGGTGTGGGCCACTCGCTGATCGCCTACCGGTCGCTGGCGAAGGGATTGTCCAAACTCGAGATAAACGCCGAGCGGCTTGCCGCCGAACTTGACGGCAACTGGGAGGTCCTCGGCGAGGCCGTCCAGACCGTGATGCGGCGCTACGGTGTCGAGAAGCCCTACGAGAAACTCAAGGCGCTCACCCGCGGTCAGCGGGTCGACGGCCCGGCGATGCGAGCCTTTATCGAGGGAATCGGCGAGTTGCCGCCCGAGGCACGCGAACGACTCGCCTCGATGGCGCCCGGGGATTACATCGGAAACGCCAAGGACATGGCCGAGCGCATATGACCCGGCCGTGTCGAGGCTGACCGCAAGCGATCGCCAGCGGCCGTGAACGACCCAAGCAGATCCGGGGCGATCCGGGATGATCCGGGGGAGAACCAAGCATGGCCCTGCCCGAAAACTGGAGCGACTACCTGCTCGAACACCCCTTGCCGGTCCGGCGAGCGATTCACGAGGGCATGGTCGGCGAACTCCGGAGCGAGACACCCGATTTCCCGCGACTGGTCGGGTGGCTTCGTCGTGATCCGGCGGCCTCGAGCATGGTGCTCGGGGCAGCCGCCGGCCGTCAACGAGAGCACCACCGGAGCGCCCCGCACAACCTCGAGCACGCCCTCTCGCTGCTGGGTAGCGACTGGGCCCGAACACGGCTCGCCGACCTGCCGATCGTCGAGGACACGCTCACCCAGCCCGCGCAACGCAGCGGTTATCTCGCCGCCTCCTCACGGGCATTGCGCGCGGCCCGGCTGACCGAACGATGGCTGGTGGAGCGGCGCGAGACCGGGGTCGAGATGGTCGCGATCGCCGCCCTGCTCCACAACCTGGTCGAGCTGGCCCTGTGGCGGGACGATCCCGCGCTGGCACGCCTGGCGCTGGCGCAAGCAAGAAACAGCTTGGTCCAAACCGTGGGCCAGACCAGGGCCGACTCGGCCGCCGACCGGGACCTTCCCGACCGCTTCTCGCTCGGCCGGGCCTTCGAGGTGACGCTCGCCTCGGTGGGCATCGACCTCGGTGCGCTGGAGACAACCCTCACCGAGCGCTACTACCTGCCGGTGATGCTGCTGGCCGAACAAGCGAGCGTCCCCGTCCTGGGCGCGCACCACCAGGCCATTCTCGTGCTCGCGCGGCGGCTCGCCTTCGCCAGCGAATCCGGTTGGTACCACCCGCTCATCCGACACCTGATCGAGCAGCTGAGCGTGCAATTGCACCGTTCGCCCACGGCCTGTTGGCAGCTGACCGTGGAGCAATCCCTGCGCGATGCGCACGAATTCGCAGATATCCCGCTCTATCACCCGGCCCACATGCTCGTCGAGCATGCCGATGGACGCGAGCGATGCTGGCCCCCACCCGCCGATTACGACCTCCGCGCGGCGGGCTCCGGGGTGTCGTCGAACGAAACGACCCGCGATCCGGCACGCCGGTGGGGAGACATGATCCGGCAACTCGCGACGCTCGACGGGGTCCTCGAGATCGCCTTGTACGGACAAGCCTCGGAATCGCGCGCAGACCGGCGATTTCACTGGTGTCGCCGAGATGGCGAACGTGAACTCCCTGGTTCCATCGATCTCGACGCCTCGCCGTTGCTGTCGCGCTTGCAGGCGCGACTCGAGCCGCTGACCGTCGACACCGACAATCTCGATCGGCTGGGCGGGTATCTCGACGCAACCCTTGCCCGGGCGGCGCGCGGGCGGTTGATCATCGTGCCTCTGGCCGTCAACGGTGCGTTGGTGTCGACCCTTTGTTGCCGCGGGAACGCCTCGCTCTCAAGCGAAACGGTCCTGGAGGTGCTCGAGCTCCACCCGCCCATGACCAGCGACGACTGACCCTATCCGGGCGCCCGCCCGCGTGCTTGGGCCAACGCTACACCGAAGGGCGCGTGCTCGAGGCGACCGAGCGCCCATCGAATGTGCCGATCCACCTGGTCGCCGGCCACTCCCAGCTCGGCTTGCAAGGCTTGCCGCGCCTCGGCGGCCTTGCCATGGTCGGGCGGCACGTTACCCAGCGCCACGGCGAGATTGCGGCGCCAGCGCCGCCAGCCGATCCGCCGGATCGCCGAACCCTCGGTCCGCTGCAGGAACGTCGCTTCGTCCCACTGAAACAGCTCGATCAGATCGGGGGCGTCCAGGCCGTGGCGCGCGTGAAAATCGCGGTCCCCGGTCAGCCGGGCAAAGCGGTTCCAGGGGCAGACGAGCTGGCAGTCGTCGCACCCGTAGATGCGGTTGCCCATCAAGGGACGCAGGGACTCGGGAATGTCCTCGTCGGCCTCGATGGTGAGGTAGGAAATGCAACGGCGGGCATCCACCACGCCGTCGGCGACGATGGCGCCGGTCGGGCAGACATCGATGCAGGCCGTGCAGGTGCCGCAATGATCGCCAACCGGCTGGTCGACGGGCAGATCGAGATCGAGAAACAAGGCGCCCAGAAAGAACCACGAACCTCCGCTGCGATTTAGCACCAGCGAATGCTTGCCCTTCCACCCCAGGCCCGCCCGTTCGGCCAGCCCGGTCTCGTAGACCGGAGCGGAATCGCAGAACGCGCGATAGGTGAATGGACCGACCTCGTCACTGATCCTTCGTGCCAACTGCGCCAGCCGCTTGCGGATCAGCTTGTGATAATCGCGCCCGAGGGCGTACCGACTGACGTAAGCGGACGCGGGATCACCCAGTACCTCTCGCGGGCCAGTGCTTTCCGGAGGCAGGTAGTCGCGGCTGACCATCAACACGCGGCGGGTCCCCGGCACCAGTTCCTCGGGACGAAACCGCAGCAGGCCGTGGCGTTCGAGATAGGACATCGATCCGGCATGACCGGCGGCGAGCCAGTCCTTGAAACCCTGTTCGTAGCGCGACAGATCCGTGTCCGTGATGCGGGCGTCCGTGAAGCCGAGTTCCTCGGCCCACTCGACGATCTGGCGCTTGAGCTCGGCTGGCTCTCGGGTCAAAGTCATTCGTCAGGCCGTCAGGCGCTCGGCGACCAGCATGCCCGCACGAGCCGCGAGCAGACACAGGATGATCGTGCCGCCGGCATAGGCCAGTACCGCGAGCCATTGCTGGCGTTCCATCAGCGCCAGGGTATCGACCGAAAACGCCGACATGGTCGTGAAGGCGCCCAGAAACCCCGTCAGTATCGCCAGGCGATACTCGAGTGGCACCTGCCAACGGGCGACCAGCCAGACTGCCAGAAAACCCATCAGGGCCGAGCCGACCACGTTGACCGTGAACGTGCCCCACGGAAACGAGCGACCCGCAACCTGGGTGAGCGTCGAGGTGACCAGGTAGCGGGCCATGGCGCCCAGTCCGCCCGCCATGCCGATCAGCAGATAAATCTTCATCCTGTTGTCCTGTCCCCTTGAAGCGTGATTCGCGAGGGTTTAGCCCCGGTTTAGCCCCCGGCCACTCACTGGTGATTGAACCCGGCCCGGTACGATCTGTCAGATCCCCTCGGCAAGAACGCGCATGGTTGCATGTTCGCCCAAGTATCCTAAGCTCCGAGGCGGGCTCGGTGATGCGATGCGCATACGATAGCAATCGCGCCGCCGGGGCGCCCAGAGACGCGATGCACGAATCGGATGTCGAGGGATGGAAACGACGCGGCAGGAGACCGGCCCGAATGTTAGATGCCGACCCGGGTAAATCCGCCGCTAAATCGGGACGGGTCCGGCATTGGCTTTAGCGTTCTTGACAAGGCCAGCGCCTTACCGGGAACACGCTATGCCAGAGTGACACCCCATTCGTGCCAGAGCGTCTCGGCGCTCGAGCAGATTGACTCACCCTTCAACCTCAAGGAGATCGCATGAAGAAACTGCTACTCGCCACCAGCATTGCCGGTCTGTCGCTCGCACTCAGCGCGCCGACGATGGCCGCTGAAGATCAGTACGAAGCCTACCAGGCGTCGCTCTCGGAACGAGGCGACTCCGGTGTGTCCGGCACCGCGGTCTTCGACCCGAATGACGGCAAGATGGAGATGACGGTCGAGGCCAAGAACGCCGAGGGCATGTCCGTGGGAGTCCATCGCGGCGTCTGCCGATACGCCGACAGTGGCAGCGAAGAGAAAGCGCCGGATCATTTCGGGTTCAAGAAGGAGCCGGAATTCCCGGCCGCGTCCTTCAAGGACGGCGAGGCCACGGCGACCCTCGACATCACGGTCGGCGAGATGATGGGCCAACCCCGCTCGGTCGCCATCTACGACGGTGACACCCTTACCGCCTGCGGCAATATCCAGTAAGGAGCCCTATAGGCATTAGGGTGGCCACCCCAGGCTTGAGCTCGTCACAAGCCGAATGGGCCGCTTCGCCCCAACGATCGATCCAAGCCCCCTTTCTCAGGGGGCTTGTTCGTTCCCCAGGGCGCTTTTGCGTCGGCTCAAGTCGCCACGGTGGCCACCTGGTTGCGCAGGTAGTGAGGAATGGCCTGGTCCGGCGCCAGCCATTGCTGCCGTCCAGTCCGCGACAGGAAATCCAGCGCATCGTCTGCCTGCGGCAGCGCCTGGGAATCGTGTGAACAGGCCAAACCGTCATCGAGCAGTTCGGGATAGCGGGCAAACCCGCTGCCCACCGCGACCACGGGCACCAAGCGATCCCGTCGCCTCGGAAGGCCCGGCGGGCCCACGCTCTCCGGCTCGATCACGGTCAGCTGTCCGTCGATTATTCGATAACCCGCCCGATAGATTTCCCCCATCCGCGCGTCGATCGCGACAAGCACGTCAAGGCCGTCCATCGGTCCGGACCCACTGTGTTCAACAGGCCCTCCCAGCGGACCGGTTCCGTCCTTGAATCGCCGCCAGGCACCCCAGGCCAGGCACTCGAGTGACGACATCCCCATCATCGGCAAGTCCCGCGCCATCGCAATCCCCTGCGCCATCGCCGTGGCGATACGCACGCCGGTGAACGAACCCGGCCCGCGACCGAAGGCAACCAGGTCGAGATCCGGGTAACCGATGCCCGCCCTCGCCAGCATTTCTTCAGCCATCGGCAACAGCCGCTGGGCGTGGCCACGTGGGGCGATGGCGAAATCCGCGATGATCCGGTCATTGATCGCCACGCCGGCGGTACACGCCTCGGTCGATGAGTCCAAGTAGAGAATGTTCACGCAAGTGCCTGTCGCAAGTGCAATCCAGCCGTTCGAGTCTGTGTGGGCGTCTGTTGCCGTTCCTAGCCGTTTTTGGCCGCGGAGAGTCTACCCGTGCGTCGAGCTTTTTGACCAGACGGGCCAGGAGTTAGGGGCAATCCCCAGACGGGCTGGAAGCGGTCAATCAGCGTTCTGATCGGCCTGCCAGTGCGCTCTGATCTCGTCGAGAAGCCACTGGGTCGAACCGTCGAAGGGCTCGGCCGGTTCGTCGGTGCCAATAAACGGCTCGACTTCATCGGCCATCTGCTTGCCCAGTTCGACCCCCCATTGGTCGAACGAATCAATCTGCCACACCGCACCTGCCACGAACACGCGGTGCTCGTACAACGCCAGTAGCGCGCCGACGGCTTCGGGCGTCATCTGTGGAAACAGGATGGTGTTCGACGGTTGACCGCCCGGACAGACTCGGTGCGACGCGATGCGTTCGATCGTCGATTCAGCCGCTCCCTCCGCCCGCATCTGAGCCTCGACCTCCTCCAACGTCCGACCAAGCATCAGTGCCCGGCTCTGCGCGACCAGGTTGGCCAGCAACTGGCGCTGCTGTCCACCAATCGGCGAATGGGTGCGAATGGCACTGATGAAGTCCGACGGGATCAGGCGGGTACCCTGGTGGAGCAGCTGGTAGAACGCATGCTGGCCGTTGGTACCGAGCCCGCCCCAGAGAACCGGGCTGGTGTGGGAATCGACCGGCTGGCCGTCGATGCGCACTCGCTTGCCGTTGGATTCCATCATCACCTGTTGCAGGTGGGCCGGCAAAAAACCTAACCGTGTCCCGTAGGGAAAGATTGCCAGGGAGTCCGAGCCGAGGAAGTCGGCATTCCAGACATCGATCAGGCCTAGTATCAGGGCTAAATTGTCGCGCCCGCTAGTGAGGCGGAACTCCTCGTCGAGCGCGTGAGCCCCGTCGAGCAGAGCCTTGAACCGATCCATGCCGAGAAACAGTGCGATCGGCAGGCCGATGGCCGACCAGAGCGAATACCGACCGCCAACCCAATCCCAAATCGGGAACATATTGGCCGGGTCGATACCGAACTCGCGCACCCGCTCGGTGTGCGTGGAAACGGCGACGAAGTGCTTCTTGATCGCCGCTTCGTCCGGCGCACTCCGAAGAAACCAGCGCCGGGCGGAGCGCGCGTTGGCCAGGGTTTCCTGCGTACCGAAACTCTTGGACGCGACCACGAACAGCGTGGTTTTCGGGTCGAGGACGGCAAGCTTGGAGGCAAGATCGCTCGGTGCGATGTTGGAGACGAAGTGCACCCGAATACCCCGGTCGGCGTAGGAACCGAGCGCACGACAGACCATACGCGTGCCGAGGTCCGATCCACCCACGCCGATGTTGACCACGTCGGTGATCCGATCACCGGCAAAGCCGCGCCACGCGCCGGAATGCACCGCCTCGACGAACGACTCCATGTGATCGAGAACGGCATTGACCTCGGGCATCACATCGACGCCGTCGAAGCGGATCGGGCGGTTCGATCGATTTCGCAGCGCGACATGCAGCACGGCACGGTCCTCACTGCCGTTGATGTGCTCGCCGGCGAACATCGCATCGCGCAACGCCAGCACGCGCCGTTCATCGGCCAGGGCGAGCAGCCCGTCGATCACGTCGTCCGTGACGCGTTGCTTGGAATAATCGATCGACAGCCCAGCCGCCCGACCGCTCAGCCGGTCGGCACGCGTCGGGTCTGTCTCGAACCACTCGTTCGGGTGGCGGCGCATGTGTTCGGTCGCCTTGACCTCGAGCAGTTGCCAGATCGGACTCATTCGACCGGCGTATCGTTCCTTTCGCATCAGTCTTCCCCGGGAATCTTGAGATTGTTTCGCCAACGGTGCGAATCGGCATCGAACAACCGGTCGGCCTCGGGTGGCCCCCAACTGCCCGCCGGGTAGGTGGGGATGTAGTCCCGCTCGACCGCCCAGTTGCGCAGGACCGGGTCGACCACGCGCCAGGCCCATGACACCTCATCGTAGCGAAGAAAGAGGGTCTGATCGCCGTTGATCGCGTCGAGCAGCAGGCTCGCGTAGGCGTCCAGGTTCGGCGGTTCGGGGCCGGTGTAACTGGCATCCATCTGCACGGTGCGCGTGCGCATTTCCAGCCCCTCGGTCTTGATCTGCAACTCGAAGCGGAAGTTCTCCTCCGGCTGAATGCCGATGAGCAACCAGTTGGGTGCGGTATGCGCGATCTGGGTCTCGCGAAACAACTGCTGCGGCGGCTCGCGGAACCGAATCGATATCTGCGAGTGGCTCTTGGACAGCCGTTTGCCGGTCCGCAGATAGAACGGCACGTCGCGCCACCGCCAGTTGTCGATGTAGAGCTTGAGCGCCGCGAAGGTCTCGGTAACCGAATCCTTCGGCACGCCCGGCTCGTCCAGGTATCCCGGCTCGTTCACACCGTTGATCGAGCCGCGCCCGTACTGGGCGCGAAAGGCCTGAGCATGAACGCTGCGATTGGAAATCGGGCGGATGCAACGCAATACCTTGACCTTCTCGTCACGCACCGCTTCGGCATCCATCGAGGCAGGAGGTTCCATCGCGGTCAGCGCCAACATCTGCATCAGGTGGCTCTGCACCATGTCGCGTAGCGCACCGGCCGAGTCGTAGTACTCACCCCGCCCGGCAATCCCTTGTTGCTCGGCATGCGATATCTGCACATGATCGATGTGGTTGCGATTCCAGAGCGGCTCGAGCAACAGGTTGGCAAACCGCATCACCATGATGTTCTGCACCGTCCCCTTGCCCAGGTAATGATCGATGCGGAATATCTGGCTTTCGCTGAAATACTGGTGCAACAGGCCGTCGAGGGCGCGGGCACTCTCGAGATCGTTGCCGAATGGCTTCTCGATGACCGCGCGCCGGCAACCGAGGGTTTCGTCGTTCAGGCCACAAGCGCCGAGATTCCGGCAGATCGCGGGAAACGCCGATGGTGCGACTGCGAAATAGAACACGACGCAGTCGGGGAAATCGTCCTGCCCGAGGCGATCGGCCAAAGACCTAAAGCAGTCGGCGTCATTGAGATCGCCGTTCTGGAAACGCAGCTTGGGCAACAGGGTCGTGATCGCGGCATCCGACGAGGACGTCTCGCCGGTGCCAGCGAGGCACAGCTGCCGTACCTCCTCGCGCCAGGCATCATCGTCCCAGTCGCGGCGGCCGAAACCGATGATACAGGACCCCTCGGCCAGGCGCCCCGCGCGTTCAAGCTGGTAGAGCGCTGGCAAGAGCTTCTGGCGCGACAGGCTGCCCGTCGCGCCGAAGATCACGATGGTGACCGGCGTGGGCGGATTACGGTTTACTGGCTTGCGCATGACAGGGTCGTTCCGACTGTTGTTGTTACAGGTAAGGCATGACGGCTGTTCGCCCGACTCGTCTGCCGCCTGGGACGCTCGGGACGCTCGGCCCCGGGCATCGTCCATTCAGCCCTCACGGCGCTCGACCGCGTGCCCACCGAAGGCATTGCGCATCATCGCCAACACCCGGTTGCCGTAGCCCTCGTCATCCTGGCTGGCGAATCGCATCTGCAGCGCCAGCGTCATCACGGGTGCGGCCACCCCGAGGTCGATCGCCTCGATCGCCGTCCAGCGACCCTCGCCGGAATCCGCGACTCGTGGCTGGATGGCCTCCAGCGTCTGCCCCTCGGTCTTCAACGCCTCCGCGGTCAGGTCGAGCAACCAGCTCTGCACCACCGACCCCTCGCGCCACAACTCGGTCACCTGGGCGAGGTCGAGGTCGAAGGCCTCCTTCTTTCTCAGCACGGCCAGGCCTTCGGCCATGGCCTGCATCATCCCGTATTCGATGCCGTTGTGGATCATCTTGACGAAGTGGCCCGAACCGGCCGGGCCCACATGTCCCCAGCCGCTGTCCGGGCTGGGAGCAAGCACGCGAATCGCCGGTTCGATATGGGCGAACCCCTCATCGGACCCACCCACCATCAGGCTGTAACCGTTCTTCAGGCCCCAGACACCCCCCGAGGTGCCGCAGTCAAGGAAGTGGACCCCGGCCGCCTCGACGCGCTCGGCGTGCGCCATGGTCTCGGTGTAACGGGAGTTGCCCCCGTCCACCAACACGTCACCCGACTGCAACTGGGGCAGCAATCGCTCGATCGCCGCACGGGTCACCTCGCCTGCAGGCAACATGAGCCAGATCACGCGGGGCCCGTCGAGTGACTCGAGCACCTGCGCCTCGGTGTAGGCCGGCACCACGTTGTCCTCGTCCCGGACCAGTTCGTCGATCGGGTCGCGGCTGCGATTGTGCGCCACCACCGTGATGCCGCCGCGGGAAAGGCGCCGCGCCATGTTGGCGCCCATGCGCCCCAGACCGATAATCGCGAGTTTCATACCTGAACCATCCTGAATTCGAATCGAGTGAGAAAAATGACGACGACCGGAGCAGTGGGCGGCCCCGATCGATGTCGGTAGCGATGCAATCTCCGCGCCACGACTTGTCAAGCACATGCATACCCAGTGGTTGGAGCACGCAGCACAATGTTTTCCGCGCGCTTCGCCGAGTAGGCGCGCAGCGTTTACGCGGCGCCCCAGGCGAGGTCCCGGCTATCAGCGTACCCTGAGAACAGGGTAGACGAGCAGATCGGACGTTTATGTGACACTCCGAACACCGGACCATCTCAAAATCCGGGCAGCCCGGGGCAACCCAGGGCAACTCCGGGGCAGCCCCGGGCTGCCCCGGGGTTCGGGCTCATCCCGACGTCTCGCATCGAGATCATCCAGACGGTCTTGCGAGGGCACCCCGATGGCGAGGGAAGCGGCGTCCGGGCCCGGTGGCGCAAGAACGGTGAGAAATCGATATAATACCTGCGATTTTCTCGACGCATTCGACGATCTCTCAGGGCCACCCCCAAGTGTCGGATGCCCACTCCGACGACCGTGATCCCCGGCTCGGAGCCGCCTACATCAAGCCGCGAGACCAACAGACGCGATGACGACAAGCAAAGACAAGGACAAGGCCCTGCGCGCCCGAGTACGCCTGTTCGGCAACCTCCTGGGTGAAGTGCTGCGCGAGCAAGCCGGCGAGACCGTGTTCGATACCGTCGAAAGCCTGCGGCGCGGTTTCATTCACCTGCGCAAGAGCCACGACGAAGCGCTCTATCGCCAACTGATGGACGAGATCGAAGGCCTCGACGCCAACAGCCTGAACCTGGTCGTGCGTGCCTACGGCTTGTACTTCAACCTGGTCAACATCGCCGAGGAAGACTATTCCCACCAGCACCGCCGCCGCCAGATTCGTCGTGGCCTGCGCCTATGGCGCGGTTCGTTCTACGACACCATCCGCGGCTTTCAGCGAGAGGGAATGACCGCCCAGCAATTGCAGGGGCTGCTCGACCAGCTCGTCTACATGCCGGTATTCACCGCCCACCCGACGGAAGCCAAGCGACGCACGGTAATGGACCTCCAGCGCCGGATCTTCCTGCTCTGCGGCGAGCTCGACCGTCCCGAGGCGACCGGTGTCGAGCGCGAGCGACTGCTCGACGAGGTCAAATCCATCATACTCGCCTTGCTGCGCACCAACGAGGTGCGCACGACGCGTCCCGAAGTGGCAGACGAGATCCGTCTCGGCATGTACTACTTCCGCACCTCGATCTTCGCCGCGGTGCCCAAGGCCTACCGCTACCTCGAGCGGGCGGTGAACCTCAACTACAACGACAACAGCCCTGACACCCCGGTCACCGTACCGAGCCTGTTCAAGTTCGGCTCATGGATCGGAGGCGATCGTGACGGCAACCCATACGTCACGCACGACGTTACCATCCAAGCTGTCTGTCTCGCCTCGGAAACCATCATCAATGAATACCTCGAACAGCTCGAAACGCTCAATCGGATTCTGACGCATTCCCTGCAACTGGTGCCGGAGATCGACTGCCACCAGTTGCAGCTCGAATCGGATGCCGCGGCGCTCGAGCTGCTAGACAACAACCAGCAGGACGGCGATTTCTTCCCTGAGGAGCCCTACCGCCTGAAGTTGCTCGCGATCCGCAAGCGTCTCGGTTACAACCTCGCCTACATACACAGCGAGCTCGACCGGAAGCCCACCCAACTCGACCCGCGCGCCTACCAGAGCAAGGACGCGTTCCTCAACGATCTGTACCGCCTGCGCGACTCGCTCGTCGGCATCGGCGACCACCTGCTGGCCGACGGCAATCTCAAGGATCTGATCCGGCTCGCCGAGACTTTCGGCTGGCACCTCGTCCGCCTGGACATTCGCCAGGAGTCCACCGAGCACTCCGAGACGGTCACCGAGATCCTTGCGCAGCTCGCCCCCGAAATCGACTACGCGAATCTGGCCGAAGACGAGCGCACGCGCGTGCTCGGCGAATTGATCGAAGCCGGCAACCATCGCGCCGATTCGCTCGACGGGCTGAGCGAGAAAAGCCGGGAGGTGATCAAGGTCCTGGAGGTCAAGCGCCAGCTGATCGACCACATCAGCAGCGAGTGCTTCGGCACCTACGTGATCTCGATGACACATTCGGCGAGCCACGTTATGGAGGTGATGTATCTCGCCTCGATAACCGGCCTGGTGGGTCGGAACGAGAATGGAGGGTGGTTCAGCGACATCCAGGTATCACCGCTGTTCGAGACCATCGAGGATCTCAAGCACATCGAGCACGTGCTCGGTCGGCTGTTCGACAACCCGACCTACCGGGGCCTGGTGAGCGCGGCGGGCGATTTGCAGGAAGTCATGCTCGGCTACTCGGACTCCTGCAAGGACGGCGGCTCGTTGGCCTCCACCTGGAGCCTGTACAACGCCCAGAAGCGCGTGATTCGGCTCACGCGCAGCCACGGTATCGAGTGTCGGTTGTTCCACGGCCGCGGAGGCACGGTCGCGCGTGGCGGCGGACCGACCCACGAGTCGATCTTGTCGCTGCCCCAGGGTACGGTCGA
Organism: Halothiobacillaceae bacterium; assembly: GCA_016938615.1. Lineage (GTDB taxonomy): Bacteria > Pseudomonadota > Gammaproteobacteria > Halothiobacillales > Halothiobacillaceae > Guyparkeria. The sequence goes on from JAFGUH010000189.1 coordinate 37,311, forward strand.
GGGGCAGATCAAGTTCACCGAGCAGGGGGAAGTGCTCTCTTCGAAGTACAGCAACAACGAAACGGCGATCTACGAACTGACCATGGGCGCGACCGGCCTGATGAAGGCGGCTCGCCACCAGGTGGTGGCGGAGGACCCGGTCCCGGCCGACTACGAAACCGTGGTCAACGACCTGGCCCGCTTCGGCGAGGAAAGCTACCGCGAGCTGACCGACCATACGCCGTTCTTCTTCCGCTACTTCCACGAAGCGACGCCGGTCCGCGAGCTCGGCCTGCTCAACATCGGTTCCCGGCCGACCTCGCGCAAGAAAGGCGACCTCTCCAAGGCGTCGGTGCGGGCGATTCCCTGGGTCTTCGGCTGGTCGCAATCGCGTCACACCCTGCCGGCCTGGTACGGGATCGGCTCGGCGCTCGAGCGCTGGCGAGACGACAACCCCGGCCGCGACGACATGCTGCACGAACTGTTCGAACAGTGGCCATTCTTCCACAGCGTGTTGCGCAACACGCAGCTGTCGCTGACCAAGGGCGAGATGAACATTGCGCGCGAATACGCCGGCCTGGTCTCGGACCAGGAACAGGCGGAAGCGGTCTACCAGAAGATCCGCGAGGAATACGACCGAACCGTCGAACAACTCCTGGGGGTCGCCCGCACCGCCGACCTGATCGAGATCGACGAATACATCGGCACCTCGATGAAACGTCGCAATCCCTATCTCGACGTGTTGAACCACATCCAGATCACGCTACTCGCCCGACATCGCGACGAGAGCGTGCCGGAGGCCGAGCGCGAGAAATGGTTGCCGCCGCTATTGCGCAGCATCAACGCGATTGCCGCCGGGATGCGTAACACGGGCTAGCTCGACCCACCCACGATATGACGCCACCGTTCCGGTGGCGTTTTTTTATTGAGGCACGTCAGCCGAGTCGATCGTGGCAGGCGAGTCGCTCGCGAATCCGCGCCGCCAGTTGCTCATCGAGCGCAGCGTCTGAGGCTCGCCACGTCCAGTTTCCCGCCGTGGTGCCCGGCACGTTGATGCGGGCCTCTGAACCCAGGCCCAACAGATCGGCGACCGGCAGGATCGCCAGGGCGGCGGTCGAGGCCAGAGCCGTCTCGACCAGGGCTTCCGGCATCGGCAGGGACGGATCGATGCCCGCCTGTTCCTCGATGTCACGGCGCACGCGAGCCCGCTCCTCGTCGCTCAGCGACCGCCACCAGCCCAGGGTGGTGTCGTTGTCGTGCGTGCCGGTATAGACCACGCTGTGGTGCCGGTGCCGATCGGGGCGATGCGGGTTGTCCTCGCCACCGCCGAAGGCGAACTGGAGCACGACCATGCCGGGGAGCCCGAAGCGGTCGCGCAGTGCGGTCACCTCGGGCGTGATCACGCCCAGGTCCTCCGCAACCAGCGGCAGATCGGCCTCACTGACCTGCCGCAACGACGCCAGTACGGCGTCACCTGGGGCTTCGACCCAACGGCCGCTGACGGCATCGGGCGAGTCGGCGGGTATTGCCCAGTACGCGGAGAAGGCACGGAAATGATCGATGCGGACCCAATCGTAGAGCTCCAGATGACGGGCCAGGCGTGACCGCCACCAGGCGAAATCGTCCTGGGCCATCCGCGCGAAATCGAACAGCGGGTTGCCCCAGCGTTGCCCGGTCGCCGAGAAATAATCCGGCGGAACGCCGGCCACGACGCTCGGCTGGCCGGCCTGGTCAAGGTCGAACAGCGACCGGTTAGCCCACACGTCCGCAGAGTCGCCCGCGACGAAAATCGGCAAGTCTCCGAACAAGCAGATCCCCTTCGATCCTGCCCGGTATCGCAAGGCCCGCCACTGGCGGTCGAGCAGGAACTGCTCGAAGGCCACCGCGTCGATCCGCGCGGCATGGCGTTGTTCCAGGGCGCGTATGGCTGCCGGCTGCCGGTCGCGCAGCTCAGGCGGCCAGTCGAACCAGGCGCGGCCCTGCTGCTCGGCCCGCGACACCATGAATCGGCAGTAGTCGTCGATCCAGTCGGCTTCGGCTTCCCGAAATCGGCGGAACGCCTCCCGCAGTGACGGCGACGCCCCCTCGCCCCGGCGGCGTTCCGCAATCGGAGTCCCGGTACGGAAGCCTTCATCTTCAGCCAGATCGTGCTCGTCCAACAACGAGGGCTCGATCGCGAAGGAGGACAGGCATTGGTAGGGAGATCCATCGGGATGGGTGGGGCCGAGCGGCAACACCTGCCAGACCGAGAACCCGGCGCCATCGAGAAAACCGATCAGATCCCGGGCCGCTGCGCCGAACCCAGGCTCGCTCAGGCTGGCCACCGGCATCAGGAGGCCGGCGCGTCGGCGCGTCGCGGGGGCCTCGCAGGTCGTGGCCACGAGCGGGATATCCCTTGCGGTCATGAGGTGCCTCCTGCGGTCACGCCTGCCCTCGACGCATGGTTCCACCGGTCTTGATCCGCTCGTCGTCGGGAACGGGCTCACAGATGGGCTCGACCAACACCTCGGGCACCGGTCGATCGATCAGTTCGTAGAGACGCACCAATTGCAACCGGTAGAGGCGATCGAAGTCGCGAACCGCATCGGCGGGACTGCTATCGTCGAACCACCAGAACCAGTCCGAGCCCTCGCACACCGCCAGCTGATGCGCGTTGAGCCGCGCGGTCTCTGCATCCCAGCCGTCGTTCTCCTCCGCGTCGATATAGGCCTCGCGCGCCTCGACCAGTCGATCCCAGGCCCGATTCTTGGCACTCTCCCCGATCCAGGTGGAGAGATTGCCGTAGACCCAGCTGCCGGCTACCAGGGAGGGCAGCGTCACGGCCGCCGGTCGGGTTTCCAGGTACTCGCCCAGGGTGGTCAGCATCAGGCGCGGGTGGTCTGAGAGACGTTTGTAGAGCCCATCGAGCAGCCAGAAGCCGTTGTCCGGGTAGTGCTCCCAGGCATTTTCGCCGTCGAGGATGATCGGAACGATCGGGTTGGCGACGTCCAGATGGGAACAGGTATCGGCGATCGACACCAGGTGGTGGATCAGGTCGTCGATGGCATCGTCGGCGTGCCAATTCTGGTAGTCGAACCCGATCCGATCGGACAGTCCGTCGTCACGGAAGAACAGCCGAATGGAGCCCGCCTCGAGCTCGTAGGACTGGTGCTGGCAATGCACCTCCTGACGAAGGTGATTAAGGCTATTGCGCAACACCTGCTGGCCACTGGCCGCCCAGGAGAATCCGGCCTCGTCGAGCAGACGAACGGTAGCATCGGACACAGCCCCCTCCGACGGCCAACAGCCAGACGGTTCGCGCCCCAGCAAGCGCTGGAAGACGGTCCGCCCATGCTCGATGTGCCATTGCACTCGCTCGTGTCCGCCCGGGTAGCTCACCGCTTCCGGCTGCGGGGCGGCCGGCTCGGATTCGAGACCGGCACGCATGTCCTGGAGCAAGGGCATAATCGGATGCGCGTACGGCGTCATCGACAATTCCACCTGGCCGCGATCGGCCAAGGCGCGGTAGCGATCGAACAACCCGGCAATGGTCTCGCCGATCAGGTCGAGCAATGCGACGCGCTCCTCGACAGGGTAGTCGGATTGCCGCTCGATCAGAGAGGCGATCAGCGGCTGCGATTGGCGCAGCGTCTCACCACACCAAGCCAGGTGGTACCAGGTCGAGAGATCACCGATGAACGCGTCGTCGACATAACGCCCCGGGGAGGCGGTTTGCTCCAGCGACTCGGCCACACGTATCAGGCGGGCGAAGGCCGGGAAGCGATCCACCATCCGTTCCCGATTGGCCCGTTGCAATGCAGCGAGCACGCGACTCCGTTCCTCTCCGTCGAGTGCCCCCGGGTCGACCAGGCTTTTCAGGACCGGGTCGCGCAGTTCGGAGCTCGAGCCGGTCGAACGATACCGCCCGATCTGGGTCGCGTAGTCCTCGAGCTGCTCGAGGAGGACGGGGACGAAATTAACCACGGCACGCGCCGCAGGCCAACGCTCGAGGTGCGCGGCCATGTCCGCGTAGTCCTTGATCGCGTGCAGGTAGGTCCAGGGCTGCTGGTACACGCCGTCGCGGGGGTCGCGGTATTCCGGCTGGTGCATGTGCCAGAAAAACACCACGGGTAGCTTGTCGGTCATTGCGGTCATTTCCTCTGAGACGAGCGGCAGGGGCAGCGGGCCCGGCGTAGGGCCCCGAACGGGTCGCCCGGCGGAGAGATCAACGAACCATGTGCAGTTTCTGGCCCAGCATCTGCGGAGTGACCAGCACCACGCCGTTGGGACTGACCTCGAAACGCTCACGATCGGTCTCGAGGTCGAGCCCGATCTTCATGCCGGGCGGGATAACGCAACCCTTGTCGATCACCGCTCGGTGGATTTCAGCGCCCTCGCCCACCTCGACATTCGGTAAGACGACCGCGTCCTGGACGTAGGCCTGCTCGCGGATCATCACGTTCGAGAACAGCAACGAGTGACGGACGACCGCCCCGGATATGATGCAGCCGCCACTCACCATGGAATCGATGGCTGAGCCCCGTCGCCCGTCCTCGTCGAAGACGAACTTGGCCGGCGGCAACTGCTCCTGGTAGGTCCAGATGGGCCATTCGGTGTCGTAAAGGTTGAGATCCGGCTCCACGCCGATCAGCTCGAGATTCGCCGACCAGTACGAATCGATGGTACCGACATCGCGCCAGTAGGACTGCTGCTCCTGGCCGGGCTCGCGGAACGGGTAGGCGAAGACCTGGTGCTGCTCGATCAGGCGCGGGATGACGTTCTTGCCGAAATCGTGATCGGACTCGGGATCATCGGCGTCCCGGATGAGCTGGTCGAACAGGAACGCGGTGCGGAAGACGTAGATGCCCATGGAGGCGAGCGCCTGATTCGAGTCGTTGGGCAGGGTCGGCGGGTTATCCGGCTTTTCGACGAAACTCTCGATGCGTCCCGCCTCGTCGATTCCCATTACGCCAAACGACCGCGCCTGTTCGATCGGCACCTCGATGCAGCCGACGGTCAGGTCCGCCCCCTTTTCCACGTGGTAGGCGATCATGGGGCCGTAGTCCATCTTGTAGACGTGATCGCCAGCGAGGATAAGCGTGTACTCGGCATCGTGGGCCCGGAGGATGTCGATGTTCTGGTAGACCGCGTCAGCCGTGCCGGAATACCAGGACTGATCGTTGACACGCTGCTGAGCGGGGAGCAACTCGACGAACTCCCCGCGCGCCACATGATTGCCACCCCAACCAAGCTGCACGTGCTTGATCAAGGAATGCGCCTTGTACTGGGTGAGCACGCCCATGCGCCGGATCCCGGAATTCACGCAGTTCGAAAGGGGAAAATCGATGATGCGAAACTTGCCCCCGAACGGCACGGCTGGCTTTGCTCGCCAGTCGGTCAACTGCTTGAGCCGAGAGCCGCGGCCACCGGCAAGCACCAGGGCCAGCGTGTCTCGGGTGATGCGACTGACCAGTCGTTGCGGGCTATCAACAATCATGTGGCCTGACCTCTCCAGCTGCGTCCATTGCACGATGTTCTCGGGCATGGGACGGCCCCTGAGCCTGCCCCGAGCAATTCGGGCCAACGCCCCCCCGGCCTACGCCCCGGGACGACCCGCCGTCGAACGTTACCAGTCAGAGACTAGCGCATTCGCGTTTCGGTTGGATAACAATTCTCAACGGGCTGCATCGCCAGCCAATTCGCCGCTACTGGCGTGCTATGCCATAGTCGATAGGCAGGAACCTCTGCACGAGTCGATCATGCCCTTGTCGCGCGAACGCCACCGAGGGCATTATCGATCGGTGCGGGGTTCCCGGAGAAAGCCCGCCCACGCGGGGGTCCGGCACGCCACCCGTCAGCCCCTTGTCGAATCGAGACCATATGGAAAACGACCTTCAAGCCCTGATCGACGTTCGTCACCACGACCCGCACCGAGTGCTCGGCGTGCATGGCAGCGACGCGGACAACGTCCGGCTACGCACCTTCCAACCGCATGCCTCGCAGGTGGACACCTGCGACCGCGACGGGGAACCGGTCGGTCTCACAGCTCATCCGGACTGTCCGGGACTGTTCGAGGTCACCCTGCCCCGGCGCTGGGTACCCGCCCACCCCGAATACCGGGTCACTCTGCCGGACGGGTACGCCTACTGGATGGTCGATCCCTACAGCTTTCTCCCCACCGTGGGCGAACTCGACCTGCACCTGTTCGCCGAGGGGCGTCACCTGCAACTGTGGCAGATGCTGGGCGCCCAGGTCCTGTCCGTCGATGGCATCGTCGGCACACGCTTCGCCGTCTGGGCACCGAATGCCGCCCGAGTCAGCGTGGTCGGGAGCTTCAACGACTGGGACGGCCGGCGTCATCCGATGCGCGTGCTCGGCGACAGTGGCGTATGGGAGTTGTTCGTCCCGGGCGTGAATGTCGGCGATCTCTACAAGTACGAAATCCACAGCCGCTTGACCGGCGAGACCCGCCTGCGGACCGACCCGGTCGGTCGCCGGTTCGAGATGCGCCCCGACACGGCCGCCATCGTGCCCGAGTTCCAGGGCCACGACTGGCAGGATCACGACTGGATCGCACGACGCGAACAGTGGCAATGGGACCAGGCACCGATCTCGATCTACGAGGTCCACCTCGGTTCCTGGCAGCGAGGCGACGACGCGTTTCTAGGCTACGACGAGCTGGCCGACCGGCTGATTCCCTACGTGCGGGACCGCGGTTTCACGCACGTCGAGTTGCTCCCGGTCACCGAGCACCCCTTCGACGGGTCCTGGGGCTATCAGACCACCGGCTATTTCGCGCCGACCAGCCGATTTGGCTCGCCGGAGGCCTTTTGCCGACTGGTCGACCGCTGCCATGCCGCCGGTATCGGCGTAATCCTCGACTGGGTGCCGGCACATTTCCCGCGTGACGAGTTCGCCCTGGCACGCTTCGACGGAAGCGCGCTCTACGAACACGAGGATCCTCGCCGTGGAGAGCACCGCGACTGGGGCACGCTGATCTTCAACTTCGGCCGCCGCGAGGTGGAGAACTTCCTGATCGCCTCGGCCCAGTACTGGATCGAGCATCTGCACCTCGACGGTCTGCGCGTCGACGCTGTCGCCTCGATGCTCTATCTCGACTACTCCCGGGAGGCCGACGACTGGCTTCCCAACCAGCACGGCGGACGCGAGAACCTGGAGGCAATCGCCTTCCTCCAGCGGCTCAATCACACGATCCTGTCGCGCAACCCCGGCACCCTGATGATGGCCGAGGAATCCACGGCCTGGCCGATGGTCTCCCGCCCGCCCGATCACGGCGGGCTCGGCTTCTCCATCAAGTGGAACATGGGCTGGATGAACGATTCGCTAGCCTATTTCAGCGAAGACCCGTTGCACCGCCCGTATCATCACAACCTGCTGACCTTCGGGTTGCTTTACGCATTTTCCGAGAACTTCGTGCTGCCGCTCTCCCACGACGAGGTGGTGCACGGCAAGCGCTCGCTGCCCGACAAGATGCCGGGCGACGAATGGCAACGGTTCGCCAACCTGCGCCTGCTGTTTGCCTGGCAGTTCACGTTTCCTGGCAAGAAACTGATGTTCATGGGCACGGAGTTCGGTCAGGGCAATGAATGGTCCCACGAGCGTGAGCTCGACTGGTGGATGCTCGACTATCCGCTTCACCGGGGCATCCTGACCCTCGTCGATCAACTCAACAGCCGCTACCGCCAGGAACCGGCGCTGCATCAGCGCGACTTCCGACCCGACGGGTTTGAATGGATCGACTGCAACGACCGCAGCCAGTCGGTAATCAGTTTCTACCGGCACGGCGACGACGAAAGCCTCGTGGTCGTGATGAATTTCACCCCTGTCACACGGTCCGACTATCGGATCGGCGTGCCCCGGACAGGCCGCTATCAGGTACTACTGAACACCGACGGCGAAGCATTCGGCGGCGGAGGACACGACCCATCTCCCACTGCGGCCGACGACACTCCCTGGCACGGCCAGCCGGCCAGCCTTGAACTCGATCTGCCCGGGCTGAGCGCGGTGATCCTCAAACACGGCGGACCTTGACCGCATGGCCGAGAGGCGCGCGTCGACCCGGAAACACCGTCTTGGGATAACATGCGATACTCCGTCCTTAAAGACCTGCCTGTAACGACCGTTCACCCGAAATCGAGGAGAGACCGACGTGTCGCTGAGTGTGTTGTTCGCGACCAGTGAAGCCTATCCCCTGATGAAGACCGGGGGGCTCGCCGACGTCTCCGGGGCGTTGCCGGCGGCCCTGACCGAACTTGGCGTTGATGTTCGCATCGTCATGCCCCGCTATGGTGATCTCGCCCTGCGCGAGGACCAGACGACCGAACAGGTCGCGCGCCTTGACGTCCTCGGTCAGCCGGTGGACATCCTCCGGACCGCAATGCCCGACAGCGGGGTGCCGGTCTATCTCGTCGACCACCCGACCTTTTCCGCGCGTCAAGGCAATCCCTACATGGGGCCGGACGGCAATTCGTGGCACGACAATCCCGATCGCTTCGCCCTGTTCGCACGCGCCGCAGTCGCCCTGGCCACCGGCCAGGCGGACCCGGACTGGCTGCCCGACGTGGTGCATGCCAACGATTGGCAGACTGGGTTGATCCCGGCGCTGCTCCACGAAGCGGACACGCCCAAGACCGTCTTCACCTTGCACAACCTCGCCTACCAAGGCGTATTCGACCGATCGACCTTCGAGCGTCTTGGTTTGCCCTGGAGCCTCTGGCGTTCGGATGGGCTGGAGTTCTGGGGCAACATGTCTTTCATCAAGGGGGGCATCGTGTTCTCCGACCGCATCACCACGGTGAGCCCCAATTACGCCCGCGAGATCCAGACCCATGAGTTCGGCTACGGCCTGGACGGCCTGCTGCGCCACCGCAGCGAGTCCCTGGTGGGCATCCTCAACGGGATCGGCTCGGACTGGGAACCGGAGACGGACAGCGCCCTGGTGGCGACTTACTCCAGCAGCGCGCTCGAAGGGAAGCAGACAAACAAGGCAGCCCTGCAGAAGGAGCTCGGCCTGCCAATTCGTGACGACGTCCCCCTGATCGTCCACGTCGGCCGCCTGGTGGAGCAGAAGGGCACCGACCTGCTGATCCAGGCCTTGTCGATGCTGGGGCAGCGCGACGTGCAGTTCGCCTGTCTGGGCAGCGGCGAGTCGCGGTTCGAACAGGCCTTGCGCGCCCGCGCCGAGGCGGATCCGGAGCGGATCGCGGTACGCATCGGCTACGATGAGGGCCTGGCCCACCGGATGGAAGGAGGTGGCGACGCGTTCATCATGCCGAGCCGTTTCGAACCCTGCGGGCTGAACCAGCTCTACAGCCTGCGATACGGGACCGTGCCGCTCGTTCATCACGTCGGCGGGCTAGCCGACACCGTGACGCCGGTCACGCCGGCGACCCTGCGCGACGGCACGGCCACTGGCGTGGTCATGAGCCACCTGGACATGAACGCCATTCTCTGGTCGATCGACGAGTTCAGCGCGCTGTTCCATCGCCCCGACAATCTTGCTCGGGTCCGGCAGAACGCAATGGCACAGCACTACGGCTGGGGGGCAAGCGCCCGTTCATATCTCGCACTCTACCGCGAGACCGCGATCGACGAACCGGAATGATGAACCGATTCCAGACCCGCCCCGCCCTGGTCCGCGACGAGCTGGCGCAATTGATTGGCGCCGCCCTTCACGAGGCCGTTCGGCGACTGTTTGCCCGGGTAGAGCACGAGCTGTTCGAGATCGCCTCGACCGACGTCTCCGACGCCGACGACGGACAGCGCACCGAGGCCTTCGAGGCCGTCGCTAGCGCACGAGGCGCGCAGGAGGCCTTCTTCCGCGGGCTGGCCAGGCGACTCGTCGACCACGAGAGCAAGGGCGGCCCCGACAACTGGCACGAGCGGATCGGCGATCGATCGCTCGCGCTGCACTTCGAGGACGCCCTTGCCGAGGCGAGGCGGCACTGCGGCACCGAACACGCCCAATTTCAGGCGCGGATCGAACAACTGCACGGCGATGATCCTGAAGCCGTTCCAGCCGGCCTGTTCACGATCGACTCGATCAGCCGTGTCTTTGTCGACCAGGCCGCGACCCTGCCTGCCCCGCTTCGCCACCGGCTGGTCGCCCACTGGGGCGATCAGGTTCTCGCCCGCCTTGCGCCCATCTACGCCGTGCTCAATGACTACCTGATCCAGGTGGGTGTGCTCCCCGGCATCAAGCGCCTTCGCGATCCCCTCGCCATCGTCGAGCCGACCGACCGGCTCGTTCCTGCACCGCCCACCGGGGATGCCGAACAGACCCCAAGCGAAAACGGGCCGTCGCCAGGGGAACTCGCCGATCGTCTCATCCCGATGATTCGCACCACGATCAACGGTGACGATCAATACCTGTTCCGCTTCGAGCGGGACCACGATTGGCAGGCCGAGGCCTTTGCCGAATTCCTCATGGATCGCGTCCAACCCGGTACGCCGGCGACGCATTGGCCGCCGCGCAGCCGCGAGTTGATCCGGCTGGTGGGCATGACCTTCGGTGACGTGCTCAACGACGAGTTGATCGATCCGCGCTACCGGCGGCAAATCGCCACCCTTCAGCTCGCCATCCTGTTCCTCGCCGCACGCGACCGCCATTTCCTTGCCGACGCCGACCATCCCGCTCGGCGCCTGATCAACCTGATGGCGCTGATCGGATCGGACCCCGAACTCAGATCGCAGGTCCAGGTAACCGCCGACATGCTCGGACCGATCCAGCAGGCGATTCTGGACCATCCCGAGCGTTTGCCGTCGCTCGCCGACCGGCTGAGGGACGTATCACGCGGCAAGCCGGTCGAACCGGAACCCCTTCGCCCCACCCCGGCGCAGGATCGTTTGGCGCTGATCGAGGATCGCTGCCGGGACCGGGTGGCAAAGATCCTCGCCGGGCACGTTGCCGACGTGCCACTGCGCGCCCCGACGCGCGCGTTGCTCGACGCGGTATTCCGGCCATTCATGGTCCGCACCATGATCAATCAGGGACGGCAAAGCGCACCCTGGGCGGGAATCATCGAGTTGCTGGTCGACAGCATCGCGCTGCAGGTCGACCCGGACATTGAGCGCAAGGACGTCGATGGGTTCCGTCGCAAGGCCATGTCACTGTTCGAGGGGACAAGCGGCGACGGGCTGCTCACCGAGGAGCAGCAAGTGCTGAACCGGTTCATCGACTACCTTATTGAACGGGCGCAGGAGGCTGCGACGGGCCCGGACCTGACGCCCCCGGTCGCCCCTGCCAACGCCGAGCAAACCAGCGTCACGCAATCGCAGGAGCCGGCTTCAGTCAACGCGACGGACACGTCGATCGTTCTGCAAGCTCATCTCTCGGAGCAGACGGCGATCCGGGAAAGGCCCGAGTCGGTGCCGGCCCCCGGTGGTGACACCGGCGCGGCTTTGCGATCGACCGTCTCCGCGCCCGCAGCGGAAGCGAAAGCCGAGCGGATCGATTCATCCATGACCGAAACTGCCGGCACGATGGTCCACGATCATCACACTGGCGGGCCCGACGGGTCCGATGCGCCCGTTTCCCATGCCATACCGCGCGACGGCTTGTACCTCGCGTCACTAGAGTCGGTGCAGGCGTTTTTTCGCCAGCAGGCACTCAGCGACGAGTGGTTCGAGGTCTTCACCGGGCCCGGCCGGGCCCTGCGCCGCTTGAAGATCCGCGAGCTGGACGCGGAAAACGGCGTGGTCCAGTTCGCCAATCGCACGGGCCAGGCCAGGCTTTCCCTGCCTGTGGCGCAGGTAACCGACGACCTGCTCGAGGAACGCACACGGTTGGTATTCGACAACCCACGCTTCATCCACGCCCTGGAACGATTGCGTAGCGATCTTGAGACCCCTCGTGATGAAAACTGATCACGCCTTTTCCTCGCTCGGTAACGAGCGCTTCATGGACCGCCGGGATTTCATGCGACTCGACAAGTCGGGGAGCGGTCTGGTGAGGCGGCGCGGCGAGCGGCGCCCGGTGGCCAGCGGGCGAATCCTCGACATCAGCGCCAATGGTCTGAACCTCCTCTGTGAGGCCACCTTGACCGCATCTTTGGGTCCGGGCACACCCGTCGAGATCGTCGCTCGACTCGACGAGAGCAGTGAGCCTTTCTTCCTGTTAGGACACGTCATCTGGCGCCGTCAGCAGCCGCCCGAGCAATGCCAGATCGGCATCGAACTCCCCCCGCGCGCCGACACGGCCGGCACGCCGGTCAACGACAACCGAGACTGGCGGGCCCTCTTCCTGGCCTGAGCCGGCCAGGCATCCCCGGGATCGCCCAAGTGCCCGGGGCTATCCGAATTGCATGGATTGCCCCAACTGCATGGATTGCCCGGGCCCGGATTGCATCGATTGCGATATGCCCGAGCTCGGCCACGGCCTTGGCCCATCGGTCAGCCTGGCCCGCGCGATGCCGGGCCACGTATTCCGGTCAAGGCTGCACGCCTCGCCCAACCGGGGCTGCCGGTCAAATCCGGCCGGCACAGGGATCGGGCTGATGTACAATTCTCGCTCGCCGAAAGCGAACCGGGTGCCGACCGACGGCTTCCCCGCCAAATCCGAACCCAAGTCAACCATTCCACGCCCTATGCGAATCATTACCGGCAACGCCGCCCGATCTCCCTTCCGCCTCGCCAAGCTCGCCGAGCGTCTGCGGGGGCTCCACCCCGAGATCGAGGCGGTACACGCCCGATTCGTTCACCTGGTCGATCATCATCCATCCGCATCGCTCGACGAGTCCCGGCTCGACGAGTTGCTCGACTACGGTGAGAGCAAGACAAAATGGCGGGATGACTGGCCGAGCCTGATCGTTGCGCCCCGGGCAGGGACCATCTCCCCGTGGTCGAGCAAGGCGACCGAAATCGCCCGTATTTGCGGAATTGCGGGTATCGAGCGTATCGAGCGCGGTATCGAGTTTGCCGTCTCCGGGCCAGGGCTCAAGCATGTAGGCTTCACTTGGCGCCCCGAGCTTCTCGATGTGTTGCACGACCGGATGACCGAAGCGGTCTATCCGACCGCCGAAGCCCTTGAATCCCTTTTCATTCACAGCGACCCGGCCCCGCTGAGGCGCATCCCCCTGGGTGAAGACGCCGAGGCGGCGATTGCCCGCGCCAACCGGGACATGGGCCTCGCCCTGAGCAACGACGAGGTCGCGTACCTCGCCGAGTCCTTCCGGCGTCTCGCCCGGGATCCGAGCGACGTCGAACTGATGATGTTCGCCCAGGCCAACTCCGAGCACTGCCGCCACAAGATCTTCAACGCCGACTGGACCATCGATGGCGAGGACCACGACCTCTCGCTGTTCGCCATGATCCGCAACACCCACCGTCGCCATCCGGAAGGCACATTGAGCGCCTACAAGGACAACGCGGCGGTGATCCAGGGCCAGGACGGCACCCGCTTTGCCGTCAACCCGGAAACCGGCCGGTACGAGACCGTCGACGAGCGCATCGATTTTCTCGCCAAGGTCGAGACCCACAATCACCCTACTGCCATCTCGCCAGACCCGGGCGCGGCGACCGGTGCCGGTGGCGAGATTCGCGACGAGGGCGCCACCGGTCGGGGCGGCAAGCCCAAGGCCGGACTGACGGGGTTCTCGGTCTCCAACCTGCGTATCCCCGATCTGCCACAACCCTGGGAAGCGGCCACCGCGGACCTCGGGCGCCCCGAACGCATTGTCAGTCCGCTGGAGATCATGCTTGAGGGCCCAATCGGGGCGGCGTCGTTCAATAACGAATTCGGTCGCCCGGCACTCGGCGGCTACTTCCGTACGCTGGAGCTGAATGCCGGCGATAGCGAGAGCGAGACCGACGGCCGCCGGACGGCCTGGGGCTATCACAAGCCGATCATGATCGCTGGCGGCATCGGCGTGATCCGACCCAATCTCATCGAAAAGGAACCGATCGCACCGGGCCACCTGCTGATCGTACTTGGCGGTCCGGCGATGCAGATCGGGCTGGGTGGGGGAGCGGCCTCCTCGCAGGATTCCGGGGCCGGCCATGCCGAGCTCGACTTCGCCTCGGTGCAACGGGCCAACCCCGAGATGGAGCGCCGTGTTCAGGAGGTCATCGACCGCTGCATCTCGCTCGGCGACACCAACCCGATCGTCTCGATCCACGACGTCGGTGCCGGCGGCCTGTCCAACGCCCTGCCCGAATTGATCAACGACGCCGGCATGGGCGGCACCTTCGATCTCCGCAAGATTCCCAACATTGAACCGGGCATGTCGCCGCTGGCGATCTGGTGTAACGAATCGCAGGAACGCTACGTGCTCGCCATCCAGCCGGGCGACCTGGAACGCTTTGCGGCCATCTGCGATCGCGAGCGCGCGCCGTTCGCCGTGGTCGGTACCGCGACGGCCGAACAGCACTTGCAGGTCGCCGATCCGCATTTCGGCGACACCCCCGTCGACCTGCCGATGCAGACGCTGTTCGGCCACCCCCCGAAAATGTCCCGCGACGTCCTCCGCCAACCGCATGCGCCGAACGCGTTCCCAATCGATGACATCGACGTGAACGCCGCCCTCGACCGGGTGCTTGCCTTGCCCGGTGTCGGCGACAAGAGCTTTCTGATCACTATCGGCGACCGCTCGGTGGGGGGCCTGGTGGCCCGCGACCAGATGGTCGGCCCGGCGCAGGTGCCGGTGGCCGACAGTGCGGTGACCGCCACGGATTTTTATCATCACCACGGCGAGGCCATGGCCATGGGTGAACGGGCCCCGGTCGCCCTGCTCGATGCCCCGGCCTCGGCCCGCCTGGCGATCGCCGAGGTCGTCACTAACCTCGCCGGCACAGCCATCGGCAGCACCGATCAGATCAAGCTGTCAGCCAACTGGATGGCCGCCTGCGGCCACGACGGCGAGGACGCCCGACTGTTCGACACGGTGCGGACCGTCGGCATGGACTTCTGCCCGGCGCTGGGCATCGCGATTCCGGTCGGCAAGGATTCCCTTTCGATGAAGACCCGCTGGCGCGACGGCGCGACCGAAAAGACCGTCGCTTCGCCGGTCTCGCTGGTCGTGACCGGTTTCGCCCCGGTCAGCGATGTGCGACGGACGCTGACCCCCGAACCGGTCGCCGACGCCGACAATCGCCTGTTCGTCGTCGACCTCGGCCAGGGCCACAACCGACTCGGCGGCTCGGCCCTCGCCCAGGTCCACAACGCAACCGGCATCACGGCTCCCGACGTGGCACCCGGCCCCCTAAAGGCATTCTTCGAGGCAGTCCAGGACCTCAACCGCCTCGACTTCCTCACCGCCTACCACGACCGAAGCGACGGTGGAACGATCGTCGCCCTGCTTGAGATGGCGTTCGCCGGTCGCTGCGGCCTCGAGCTCGAAGTCGAGGGTCTCGGCGGCGATCCGCTGGCCGGCCTGTTCACCGAGGAAGTCGGCGCGGTCCTCCAGGTGCGTGCCGGCGACGTCGACGTCGTTCGCGAGCGTTTCGAGAATGCCGGGCTGGGCGAATGGCTGATCGAGGTCGGACGGGCAATTCCGGATCCGGCGGTGCGAGTCGACTGGCGCGGCAAGCGGTTGATCGACCGTCCGCTTGCCGAATTCAAGCGTCTCTGGTCGGCGACGTCCTACCACCTGGCGGCCCTGCGAGACAACCCGGCCACGGCCGAGGAGGCCTACCGCGCGGCGACCGATTTCGACGACCCGCAACTGGCGGGGGCACGAGCGAGCTTCGATGTCAGCCAGTCGGTGGTCGCTCCGATGGTCGCCACCGGCACACGTCCGAGGATCGCGGTGTTGCGCGAGCAGGGTGTCAACGGCGAGGTGGAGATGGCAGCCGCCTTTACCGCCGCGGGTTTCGAGGCGGTCGATGTCCACATGGCCGACCTGATCGCCGGTCGCCACGATCTTGCCGACATGAAGGGGCTGGCTGCCTGCGGCGGCTTCTCGTTCGGTGACGTGCTCGGAGCCGGCTCGGGCTGGGCGCATGCCATCCGCTACAACGACCGCGCCCGCGAGGCCCTGCAGGCCTTCTTCGAACGTGAAGACACCTTCGGCCTGGGCGTGTGCAACGGTTGCCAGATGCTGGCCCAGCTTTCCGACCTGATCCCGGGGGCGGCGCACTGGCCGCGGTTCCTGCGCAACCGCTCGGAGCAGTTCGAGGCGCGCCTCTCGCTCGTGGAGATCCCGCCATCGCCCTCGATTCTGCTGGCGGGGATGGCCGGCAGTCGCCTGCCGATCACCGTCGCCCACGGCGAGGGCCGGGTCGCCTATCACCGTCCCGACGACGTCGACGAGGTCTTCACGGCATTGCGCTACGTCGACGGCCATGGCATCGCGACGGAGCGTTATCCGGCCAATCCCAACGGCTCTGCCGGCGGAGAAACCGGTTTCACCACCGAAGACGGGCGCTTCACCATCATGATGCCCCACCCGGAACGGGTGTGGCGGGCGAGCCAGTTCTCGTGGAAGCCGGCGCGCTGGTCCGACCAGCACAGCGACGCGAGCAGCGATCGTGGCCCGTGGCTGCGCCTGTTCGAGAACGCCCGGGTGTGGGTCGACGGCTCATGATACGAGGCCGGACTTGTCACCCGCTCTCGATCCACCCCTCGCTCCGGCACACCTGACGTGACGCCCGCGATGACAGCGGGCGGGCGCATGCCGCCCACGATGATCCTGATGACGGGCTCCACCCTGTGGGGGCTGACGTGGATCTGGCTGAAGGACGCGCACGCCCTCGGCATCGGCCCGATCTTGCTCACCGTCGTCGCCTATGGCACCCAATGGCTGATCGTGCTTCCATTTGCCTGGCGGGCCTGGCATGACCCACTCCGATCGCCGATCACGCGGCTGAACGGAAAGTGGCTGGCCCTGCTCGCTTTCGCCTCCGGCGTCTCAGGCGTGGGCTTTACCATGGCCATGGTCTACGGCGACGTGGTGCGAGCTATGATGCTGTTCTTCCTGATTCCCGCCTGGGGCGTGCTGTTCGGTCGCTTTTTCCTCAAGGAACCACTGAGCCCGCCACGCGTGTTGGCGGTGGCCAGTGCCCTGGTCGGCGCCTTCCTGATCCTGGGCCCCGATTTCGGCGACGGCCTGCATCCGGCCGACTGGTTTGCGCTGATTGCGGGGTTTTCCCTCGCCGGCGCCAACACCCTGTTCCGCTTTCTCCACGAGCAACCCCTCCCGATCAAGCTGTCGCTGATGCAGGGCTCGACCGTGGCACTTGGCCTGGCCGCCTGGGCCCTGTCAAGCGAGTTCGGCATCCCACCGACGCTCGCGGCCATGGGCAGCAGCGCGCTTTACGGAGCGACCATGCTGCTGGCCGCCGTGCTCGCCACACAGTACGCCGTCGAGCGCCTGCCCGCCTCGCGCACCGCCATCCTGATGACCCTCGAACTGCTGGTTGCCGTCGCCTCGGCGACCTGGCTGGGCGATCGCATCCACGGTGCCCATGTCTGGACCGGCGGTGTACTGATACTCACTGCCGCCCTGCTTGAGGCCGGCACGGCTCGACGTCACAGTCCCCCGGTCCGTCCATGCACGGGTTGAACCCTCAACAGCAGGCGGCGGTGCGCCACGTCGATACCCCGCTACTGGTGCTCGCCGGCGCCGGTTCGGGCAAGACGCGCGTGATCGTCGAGAAGATCGTCCACCTGATCGAGGCCAAGGGCACCCCCGCGAACGGCATCTGGGCGGTGACTTTCACCAACAAGGCCGCCCGGGAAATGGGCGAGCGCATCGCTCAACGCCTGCCCGCCGACCGCCGCCGGGGGTTGAACATCTCGACCTTCCATACCCTCGGCCTCAAGCTCATCCGCCGCGAGACCGCCGCCTTCGGGCTCCGGCCGGGCTTCACCGTGCTGGACGCCGAGGACAGCCTCAACCTGATCAAGTCCCTGCTCGCGCAGAACGAGGCCGCCGCCGGCCTGCTCGAACCGAAGGAAGCCCAGCGACAGATCTCGGCCTGGAAGAACGACCTGCTGACCCCGTCCCGGGCGGCCACGGCTGCCGCCGACGAGGTCGAGGCCGCGATCGCCTCGCTCTACCACGACTACGATCGCCAATTGACCGCCTGCAACGCGCTCGATTTCGACGATCTGATCAAGCGCCCGGTGGAACTGCTGCGTGACGATAGCGACGCCCGCGAGCGCTGGCAGCGCCGCGTGCGTTACCTGCTGGTCGACGAGTACCAGGACACCAACACGAGCCAGTACGAACTGGTTCGCCTCCTGGTGGGGCCACTCGCCCGGCTGACGGCCGTCGGCGACGACCACCAGTCGATCTACGCCTGGCGCGGGGCGCGTCCCGAGAACCTTTCGCACCTGGCGCGGGACTTTCCCCGGTTGGCGACCATCAAGCTCGAGCAGAACTACCGCTCGGTGAACACCGTGCTGACCGCCGCCAACCAGTTGATCGCCAACGACCCGACCACCCAGCCCAAGCGCCTCTGGAGCGCGGTCGGACCGGGTGAGGCACACCGCGTGCTGGTCTGCGACACGGCCGACGACGAGGCCGAGCGCATCGCCACCGACATCCTGCACCGCCATTTCAAGGACCAGACCCCTTACCGACACGTCGCGATCCTGTTTCGCGGCAACCATCAGGCGCGCCTGCTCGAACAGCAGTTGCGAAAGCTCTCCATCCCCTACCAGCTGACCGGTGGGCAGTCGTTCTTCGAGCGCGCCGAGGTCAAGGACGCCATGGCCTATCTGCGGCTGATGTCGAACCCCTCGGATGACGCCGCGTTACTGCGGATCATCAACACGCCGCGGCGCGGCATCGGGCCGACCACGCTCGAACGACTTGGCCTGATCGCGCGCGAACGACGTACGCACCTCGCGGAGGCGGCACGCTCGATCAGCGCCGAACAGCGACTCGATCCACGAGTACACCACCAGCTGCTCCAGTTTCTCGACTGGCTCGATGCCGCCCGGCTTGACATAAACGCACGCCCGGCGGCCGAGGCGATGCGTACCCTGCTCGAGGAAATCGACTACGCCGCTTATCTGCGCGATCAGGAAAACAGCTCGAAGGCGGCCGAGAGGCGCTGGACCAACCTCCAGGACTGGCTCGAGTGGACCGAACGCATCGGCATCGACAACGACAGTGGCGAGGCGCTCTCGCTGACCGAACTGGTGCAGAAAATGAGCCTTCTCGGTATCCTCGAGCAGAAAACACGCGACCAGGACGACGACGCCGTACGCCTTTTGACCCTTCACGCAGCCAAGGGCCTGGAGTTCCCGCATGTCTACCTCTCCGGGATGGAGGAAGACCTCCTGCCCCACCAGGACTGCCAGGAGGACGACCGCCTCGCCGAGGAACGGCGCCTGTGTTTCGTCGGCATCACGCGCGCCCAGAAGAGCCTGACCTTCACCCTGACCAAGCGGCGTCGGCGCTATGGGCAGTGGCGCGACGTTCGGCCGAGCCGGTTTCTTGAGGAGATAGACGCCGACCTGTTGCGCTGGGAAGGCATCGGCGTCCAAAAAAGTGAGGAAGAACATCGCGCGACTGCCGCCGAGGCGATGAGCACCATCCGCGCCATGCTCGACAATGCCGGCAAACCGTAAACGGCGGATAAATAAGTGAAGCTGATGGCCGATAACGCCCTCGCGCCTGCGTCACGAATACTTTGCTAAGCTCGCACACGCCCCACCACAGCCCGCCGGGCGCCGACCCGCGGGTTTCGCCAGCGACCAGGACCCACAGACAACCATGTCCCGATCCGACGACCTCGCCCCGAAGACGCGCCCTTGGCTGTTTCGCCTGATCCTGCCGCTGCTCATCCTCGGGGTCGCGGCGGGCGTTTTCCTGGCCCTGAAGGCGAGTCGTCCCGAACCGCCGCGTGCCACCCCCCAAGAACGTGCCTGGCTGATCGAGACCCAGGTGGTCGAGCCTGCCCGGCACCATCCGGTGTTGACCCTCTATGGCGAGGTCGCCAACCCCGACCGCCTCACGGTGCGGGCGCCGATCTCGGCGCGGGTGGCGTCGGTGCCGATGGAAAATGGCAGTCCGGTCGAACAGGGAACCCTGCTCGTCGCGCTCGATCCACAAGACATCCGGCCCGTCGTCGATCGCGCCGAGGCCAACCTCGCCGACCTCGAGGCCCAAATTCGTCAGGCGCGCGCCAGCCAAGAGACCGACCAGGCCGCCCTGGCCCTCGAGCGCGAGATCGTCGCCAACGCCCAGACCGCGCTGCAACGCAACCGAGACCTGAACAAGCGCAACCTCGCCTCGCAGGCGGACGTCGATGCCGCCCGCGACACCCTGAGCCAGGCTCGCCTGTCGCTGAACACCCGCCGCGAACGACTGGCGACGTTCGACGCCCGCCTTGCCGGCCTCCAGGCTCGTCGAGACGCGGCTGGAGCCGACCTTGCCGCCGCCAGGCGCGATGCGGAGCGCGCCCGGGTCACCGCGCCGGCCGACGGTCTGGTCGGCTCGGTCTCGGTCACGTCAGGTGCCCTGGTCAATCCCAACGCCGCGCTGCTGGATTTCTTCCCCTGGGCCGGATTCGAGTTGCGCGCCCTGATCCCGAGCCGCGAGGTCGAGACCATCGCGGCCGCCCTCGCTGCAGGCAGCCCCCCGGGCGCCCGCGTGCTCGAGTCCGGCGTCGACCTGCGCCTGGCACGCCTCGCTGGCGAGGCGAGTGGAGAAGGCGTCACCGGGTTGTTCGAGTTCACCCGCACCGAGCGCTCGCTCCGCGTCGGCCAGGTGCTGAGCGTCGAACTGGCACTGCCCGCAGTCGATTCAGCGATCGTGATCCCGCGCAGTGCCCTGTACGGGAACGATCATATCTATCGCGTGCGCGACGGGCGGCTGGAACGCGTGACGGTCGAGCGCCTCGGCGCGGCCGGCAGCGACGCCGGGGGGCCGGGTCGACTGCTGGTACGCGCCCCAAGCCTCGCCGCGGGCGATCGCGTCGCGATTACCCAGTTGCCCAATGCCGTCGACGGCCTCAAGGTCCGCTGGCAGGGACAACCGCCTGCGACCGACGGCACGAATGAGACGGGCGAGGCGGCCGGCGAATGACGGACAGGAACGCGTCGGGCCTACTGGAGCGCTTCGCCCGTCACCGGGTCGCACCGCACCTGGTGATGCTGCTGATGATCCTCGGCGGGCTGTTCGCGATCTCGCGGATGAACATCCAGTTCTTCCCCAATTTCGCCGTCGACGTGGTCAGCGTTTCGGTGGTCTGGACAGGTGCCTCGGCGGAAGATATCGAGCGCGGCATCACCGAACCGCTCGAAGAGCGCCTGCGCTCCGTGCCCAATCTCGACAGCATGACCTCCACCTCGGCGCAGGGCATTTCCACGATCACGATCGAGTTCCTCCAGGGGACCGACCCGGTGCTCGCGCTCAACGACGTGCGCGAGCAGGTGGATACCTTTCGCAATTTCCCGGCCGACGCCGAAACCCCAAGGATCAGCCGCGTGCCGAAGTTCGACCCGGTGGGTCGGTTACTGATCTACGGCGACGTCGACCGCGACGCCCTGCGCCATTGGGTGGACCGCTTCGAACGAGAACTGATCGATCGCGGCATCGACCGAATCGACGTCAATGGCATACCCGAACAGCGGATCGCCATCGAGGTGCCGTCGTCGACACTGGTGCAACTGGGCCAATCGCTGCCGCAGATCTCCGAGACCGTCAATGCGCTCTCCCGCGACGTGCCCGCGGGGGAATTCGGCAGCGCGGACGGGGGGCGAGAACTGCGGGCGGTCGAACAACGCCGGCGACCGATCGAGTTCGCCGACCTGTCGGTGATCGCCCGGCCCGAGGCACGGCTCGATCTGGGCATGATCGCCCGGGTCGTCCAGGAACCGCGTCGCGACTCGCTGCTCATGCGCCACAACGGCGTACCGGCCGCCGAACTCGTGCTCCAGCGAGCCCAGCACGGTGACAGCCTCGAGGCGGCGAAGGCCTTGCAGACCTGGATCGACGACACCCGCCCCACCCTGCCGCCCCAGTTGAACATCGAGGCCTACGACCAGTCCTGGCAGCTGATCCGGGACCGGATCAACCTGCTGGTGACGAACGGCGCAGGTGGCCTGATCCTGGTACTGGTACTGCTCTACCTATTCCTGCCAGGGCGCGTCGCCTTCTGGGTGGCTGCCGGGATCCCGGCGGCCTTCCTGGCCGCGCTGGCGATCCTCTGGCTGATCGGCGGGTCGATCAACATGATCTCGCTGTTCGCCCTGATCATGGCCCTGGGCGTGATCGTCGATGACGCGATCGTGGTGGGCGAGGACGCAGACGCGCACTTTCGCGGCGGAGAGCCGGCACTGACGGCCTCCCAGGGGGCGGCCCGACGCATGTTCTGGCCCGTGATGGCCTCGTCCCTGACCACGATCGCCGCCTTCATGCCCCTGTTGGTGGTCGGCGGCACCATCGGCCAGATCCTGCGCGACATCCCGGTGGTCATGATCTGCGTGATCGGCGCCTCTCTGGTCGAAGCGTTTCTGGTTCTGCCAGGCCACCTGCGCGGGGCATTCGGCGGGCAGGACAACGCGCGTCCCGACCCGGGGCGCCCCGGGGGTTTCGCCCGGTTCCGCGCCGGCTTCGACCGCGGGTTCGAACGATTTCGCGACAGCCACTTCCGTCGCGCGGTGCGCTTTGCCATCGGCCACCGGACCGTGACGCTGGCGACCGCGGTGGCAACCGTCATCCTCGCGGTCGGGTTACTGGCCGGCGGGCGGCTCGGATTCACTTTCTTTCCCACGCCCGAATCGCAGATCCTCTACGCCAACGCCACCTTTGTCGCCGGCACCGATCGCGAGCGGATGGAGGCCTTCATGGCGGAGCTCGAAGCGAGTCTCGCGCGCACCGAGAAGGAGTTGGGCGAGCCACTTGTCCAGACAGCGATCAGCCGCCTTGGCAGCACCCTCGGACCGCAGAACAGCACGCAGGGGGACCAGCTCGGCTCGATGCTGGTCGAGCTGGCCCCGCCGGACGACCGTGAAACCCGCAACGCCGAGTTCATCCGCACCTGGAAGCAGAACACCGCGGTGCCGCCGGGCATGGAGAACTTCTCGATCAGCTCGCGCCAGGGCGGGCCGCCGGGGGCCGATCTCACCGTGCGCCTCAAGGGCGGGGAAACCGGCGACCTCAAGGCGGCCGCCGTCTCGCTTGCCGAAACGCTCAAGAGCCTGCCGGGCGTGGTCGACGTCACCGACGACCTACCCTACGGACGCCAGCAGATCACCTTTTCGGTCAACGCCCAGGGCCGCGCGCTCGGCCTGACCACCGCCGAGGTCGGCAACCAGTTGCGGGCGGCCTACGATGGAGCGCTCAGCCAGATCTTCCAGTCCGGTCCCGACGAGGTCGAGGTCCGCGTGCTGCTGCCGCGCGAGGAACGCCGCCAGATCGGCTCACTCGACGACATCAGCCTGCGCACCGACGACGGGGGCTTCGTGCCGCTACGGCAGGTCGTCGACCTGGGATCGCAGCGCGGCTTCGAGGCCATCCGCCACGCCGAGGGCAAGCGAGCGGTCGAGGTCTCCGCCGAGATCAATCGCAGTCTGACCAGCGCCGAGACCCTCAAGGCCGCCCTCCAAGAAGACACCCTGCCCTCGCTCGCCAGCCGCTTCGGCCTCGACTACAGCTTCGAGGGTCGCCAGGCCGACCAGCGCGACACCATGGCCGACATGAAATTCGGGCTCTACCTCGGCCTGGCGTTGATGTACGTGGTGCTGGTGTGGGTGTTCTCGGCCTGGACCATGCCGTTGATCGTGATGACCGTGATTCCGTTCGGCCTGGTCGGGGCCATCGCCGGCCACTGGCTCATGAACATCGATCTCACCATCCTATCGCTGTTCGGTCTGTTCGGCCTTTCGGGGATCGTGGTCAACAACGCGATCATCCTCGTCGCCTTCTACCGCGATCAACTCGCCGCGGGGCTATCGGTCGACGAGGCGCTCGAGCAGGCTGCCGTGCAACGCCTGCGCGCGGTGATGCTCACCTCGCTGACCACCATCGGCGGACTGACACCGCTGCTGTTCGAGACATCCCTGCAGGCGCAATTCCTGATCCCGATGGCCACCTCGATCGCCTTCGGCCTGGGCTATTCCACCCTGCTCGTACTGTTCGTCATCCCCGCCCTGCTCTCCCTGCGCGAGAGCATCAGCCAACGGGTGGTGCCAATGCAGTCCGCATCTGCCTAGCTCATTTGGACATCGCGCCTGAAGGCGCTCCTACGGCTTCGATTCCAGCGTAGGAGCGGCTTTAGCCGCGAAGATGTCGGCCGACACCCACGCCTGCGACATTGATTCCGGCACAGGAGCGGCTTTGGCCGCGGGACCCAACCCGACCCTCAAAGCACCGACAACAGGTCCCGCACCGCCAACCGCCCGTTGGGCGATACCCGATCCTGGCACAGGGCCGAGTGCAGTTCGGCGGTGGCCAGCGCATCGATCAGGGCGTGGTGGGCGCGGTAGCGCGGCAGGTGGTAGCGCCCGCGCAGGGCATCCAGGCGCAACTCACCGGGGCCGTGGTGCAGGTGGCGGCGCTCGAAGCCCTGTCGTGCCAGCAACAGGGTGTCGATCACCGGGAGGGCCAGCCCCGCGCCGAAATGCCGCCGGCAGGCGGCGTTGAGAAAGGCGATCTCGAAGCGCGCGTTGTGCGCGACCAGCACGCGGCCGGTCAGCGCCTCGAGCACCTGTTCCAGCGCCACGCGCTCGGGGAGCCCCGCCGCGGCGACATCGTCGGTGATGCCGTGGATCACCGCGCTTTGCTCGGGGATGCCGATCCGCGGGTTGATCAACTCGTGGTGCGTGGTGGCCAAGTCGATCGTTGCGCCGTGCATCCCCACCCAGCCCACACTCAGCAGCCGGTCGTGACGCGGATCGAGCCCGGTGGTCTCGAAATCGAGCACCAGGTACTCAGCTTCGCGCCAGTCGGCATCGATGTCGGCCACGGGCGTGTCGAGAAAGTGGAGCAGTGCCGAATCGGGCGTGGCCCGGCGGCGGTGATAGCGCCGGCGCCACGCGAGCCAGCTGGCATGCGGGAACCAGGACAGGCGCAGGTGGGCCATCTCAGCGGGTGCCGCTGACGTCGAAGTGGGCGCGCAGCCAGCGCTGGTGGTCATCGACCACCCGGAAGGCATCGCGCAGGTGATCGCGCTCCAGGCCCGAGAGCCGCTCCGGATCGAGCCGGTTGTCGAGTGGCTCGCCCCGCCGGACCTGGGCGGCCTGGTGGCGGGCGCGCAGCACGTAGAACAGCCGCCAGGCATCGGCCAGCCCGGCCGCGGCCGGCGCCGAGAGGTCACCGGCCGCGGACGCGGCCTGCAGCCGACGCACGGTGTGTAACTCCGCCAGCCCCAGGCTGACCGCGTGCAGGCGGGCGAGATCGGCAATCGGCATCAAGCCGTAGCGCTTGAGATCGAGCCGATCGTCGTGTTGCTCGTCGTCCACCACCACAAGCCGGCGGAAAAAGCCCAGCGGCATGCGGATGGCCAGCGCGTTGTCGGCCAGGCGACGCTGGAAGATGGTATTCGATACCGCCAGCGGGCGCACCGTGTCCCAGAGGGCATCGAGCAGCGAGTCGCGCCCGGCGACCACGCGCATGTCGAAGAAGTTGGTCGTCAGCATGACCGAGTGCGGCTCGGGCTGCTCGATCCAGTCGCGGAAGGTGCGAACCCAGCCGGCCACCGATTGGCGCCAGTCCGGGGTGGTCGCCATGGTCCCGCCCGGGCACGGCTCCAGGCCGGCCGCGGCTAGGCCCTCGGTTACGAAACGCGCGAAGCGCTCGAACCACTCGCCGTGCGACGCGGGGTCGAAGGCCTCATCGAGGATCAGGGCGTTGTCCTGGTCGGTAAACGCGGTCTGCTCGCGTCGGCCCTGGCTGCCCAGCGCCGCCCAGGCCCAGGCGACCGGGGCCGGGCCGAGCGCCTGCTCGGCCAGTTCGGTCAGCCGACGGGTCATGGCGTCGGTGACCGTTACCATCGCCTCGCCCAGCGGCTCGGCGTCCGCGCCGATCGCGACCAGTTGCGCCTCGAGATCCGGCAGGCGCGACCCGACCCGTGCGATCGCCTCAAGGTCCGGGGCGGCCATGGCATCGCGCACCAGATGAATCGAATGGCTGCCCTGATGGCGCAACAGGTCGGAAGTCGACAGGATGCCCACCAGCGCCCCGTCCTCGGCGACCACCGGCAGGTGGTGGACGTTGTGCCGCGAGAACAGGAGCGAGGCCTCGAAGGCCGAACTCGTCGGGGGCACCGTGATCAGGGCCTCGGTCATGATCGAGCGCAACGGCGAGTCGACGGGAACGCCTGTGGCGATGACACGACGACGCAGGTCGCGATCGGTGACCAGCCCCAGCAATCGCCCGTCCTCGAGCAGCAACAGCGCGGAGACCTGCGCCTCGGTCATGATCCTGGCTCCCTCGCCGATGGACGTGTCCGGCGAGGCGGTCACCGGCGCACGTCGCAGCAACGAGTCGACCGAGGCGCTGATCAGCGCCGCGGAGCGGCTACCTTGACCAGCCTGGCCAAGCTCCTTCAGCGCGCGTTCGAGACGCTCGCGCCGGCTGCGCTCGAAGCGCCAGGCAAACACCGGATGGTCCTCGAGCAGCTCTTCGAACGCCGGTAGCGGCAACTGGTAGAGCAGACTGTCCTCGACCACGGCCACCGAAGGTGTCTCGGCGCTGTCCTTCGCCAGGCTCTCGGGCTCGGCGGCATGGGGGGCGTCGAGGTAGAGATCGGTCTCGGCGAGTTTCTCGCGAAGGGATCCATCGGCTTCGCGCACAGTCAGCGCCCCGCTGCGCACGATCCACAGGCCGCGCTCGGCATCCGGCGGCGGAAACGGGTAGCCGCGGCGCAGGTAGCGCACCGTCAGCCGCCTCGGCAGTCCCTCGAGTACCGACACGGGCAACTTGGCGAAGGCCGGCACCTCGGCGATGAAATCGCGTATTTCCCAGAGTTCCGCGGCCATCTTGGCTCCTTGCCGGCCGGACCCGGCAACCGGGCCCCGCTTGGCGATTCGATCAGCGGACCGCGCTGCGACTCAGCCCCCAGTCCTAGAGTCAGACCCCATAGTAGCCGCGATACCACTCGACGAAGCGGGCCACGCCCTCCTCGACCGGGGTGCTCGGCGCATAGCCGACGTCGTCCTTGAGGTCCTGAACGTCGGCGTAGGTGTCCGGCACGTCGCCCGGCTGCATCGGCAGGAGATTCAATTCGGCCTT
This sequence comes from Halothiobacillaceae bacterium, assembly GCA_016938615.1. GTDB lineage: Bacteria > Pseudomonadota > Gammaproteobacteria > Halothiobacillales > Halothiobacillaceae > Guyparkeria. The sequence goes on from JAFGUH010000189.1 coordinate 64,415, forward strand.
CCTCCCGGTGGCCTGTTCGATCAGTTCGATGTAGCGCAGCAATTCCACCGGACGATGGCTGCCGATGTTGTAGACCCGCCACGGGGCGAACGAGGTACCGGAATCGGGGGTCGACGCACTCCAGTCGGGGTTGGCGGTGGCGACGTGGTCGAGTGTGCGGATCACACCTTCGACAATGTCGTCGATGTAGGTGAAGTCGCGCCGATGGTGGCCGTGGTTGAACACGTCGATCGGCTTGCCTTCGAGAATCTTCTTGGTGAACTTGAACAGCGCCATGTCCGGGCGCCCCCACGGGCCGTAGACGGTGAAGAACCGCAGCCCGGTGGTGGGCAGATCGTAGAGCGAGGCGTAGGTATGCGCCATCAGCTCGTTGGCCTTCTTGGTCGCGGCGTAAAGCGACAGCGGATGATCCACGTTGTGATGCACGGAAAACGGCATCTCGGTGTTCGCCCCGTAGACCGAGCTCGACGAGGCATAGACCAGGTGGGCGACTTGCGTGTGGCGGCAACCTTCGAGGATATTGGTGAAGCCCACCAGGTTGGCGTCGATATAGGCATGCGGGTTCTCGATCGAGTAGCGCACCCCCGCCTGCGCGGCCAGGTGGACCACGCGCTCGGGCCGGATGCGCTGGAACATCGCGGCCATACCCTCGCGGTCGGCCACGTCGAGCTTCTCGAAGGAAAAGCCCTCGTGGCCGGTTAACCGCGCCAGACGCGCTTCCTTGAGGCTCACCTCGTAATAGTCGTTGAGGTTGTCCAGGCCGACGACCGTGTCGCCACGGTCGAGCAGCCTCGCCGACAGCGCCGAACCGATGAAGCCAGCCGCTCCGGTTACCAGAATCCGCATGCGTTCTCCCGAAAAGTGCTCCAGCCCGGACGTTTTCCCGGGCGGCGAGCGACTGCGCTCGCCGCCCGATTATGCCTGCCGCGCCCGTCCCCTCCAACCGCGATCGCCGACCGGCTCGAACGAAGGGAAACCGTGACCAACGCCACGGTCATCGAGCTACCCCCAGCACTGGACAACAAAAAAATTTTCCACCGCGGCCGACCAACCGCGGCTTCCTTATCACCCCGCCACCGACATCCGTGCGGGAATGCGGACTTGCCGCCCGAGTCGTCGAGTTTATCCACAGACTGTGCACGACTTGCCCAGATACAGCCCCCAAGGCCGGTTTCGGGCAAAACACATCATGTAGTGGTGTTGACGATATGCGGCCACAGCATTGTGCGCATTCTCGTGTTGACTTTGTCTCGCCAGCGACCACAATCAAGGCTCGCGGCGATCGATCGGCGGGCCATCGCTCCACGCCTGATCGATACCCGCGAGCGCCTCGCGCTCAAGCCGAGCATGCGACCGCTTTGCCACCGAACGACGGTCGGGCGCCCGGATGAACAAGCCCCCGGAACGGGGCTTGAACAAGAGACGAGAAGCCCGGGGCAATAGAAATCGGGGCAATGAAACCCGGGGCAATGAAATCCGGGGCAATGAAACCGGGGCAATAGAAACCCGGGCAATGAAGTCCAGGGACGCAAATGTCACGGGCAGGAACGCGTCGAGCGACGAAACAAGGGCCGACCAGTGCGGCCCACCCGTCCCGATGACCGGGGCGTCGAGAAACACCAGATCAAGGGACCGTTGTGCCCCGCCGGGGTCAGCAAGGGTCCACCTGGGCCAGCCACACGAACACAGGTAGGACGGATCAGCCACATGAGTACCAGCCAGACAGTCGACACCGCCACTCAGGCTTACCACGAGCACGCCGGCCAGGCGCCCAGCGGCATCGAGACCGCCGCAACCACTCCGGGCCAGGTCCGCGTCATCCGCCGTAACGGCAAGCTGACCGCCTACGATCCGTCCAAGATCAAGGTCGCCATGACCAAGGCCTTCCTCGCCGTCGAGGGCGGCGGC
>JAFGUH010000190.1 GCA_016938615.1 Halothiobacillaceae bacterium
GAGTCCGGCAAGCATGTCGCGGTGATGGCGCACATCAACCACTACCAGGAGATGGAGAACCCCATCTTCCGCGAGGCGGTCAAGCGCATCCGGGCGACCGGCGCGGAGATCCGCACCCAGAGCCCGTTGATCAAGCACATCAACGATTCGGGCGAGGTCTGGGCGCGCATGTGGCGCGAGCAGGTGCGTCTGGGCATGATCCCCTATTACATGTTCGTCGAGCGCGACACCGGCGCGAAGTACCGCTTCGAGGTGCCGCTGGCCGACGCGCATCGCGTCTACCGCGACGCCATGAAGCGGGTCTCGGGCCTGGCGCGCACCGCCCGCGGTCCGTCCATGTCCGCCGGGCCGGGCAAGGTCGAGGTCCAGGGCGTGGCCGAGATCCAGGGCGAGAAGGTGTTCGTCCTGCGCTTCGTCCAGGGTCGCAACCCGGATTGGGTCCAGCGGCCGTTCTTCGCCAAGTACGACGAGCAAGCCACCTGGCTCAACGAACTGACGCCGGCCTTCGGCGAGGAGACGTTCTTCTTCGAGGACGAGTACGCGGCGATGCAGGAGGAAAGCGGCCTCAAGGTGATCGATGCCGCGGAAGTCGAGGCATAAGCCCTTGGGAAGTCTGCAGATCTCCCTTGACGGACGGGGCGCGGGTCGCTAAGATTGCGCGCCTTTACGGAAGGCCTGCACGAATTCGATACCGCTCTGCGGGCCTTGAGCCGGGCAGATGCAAGGCGACCGTCCGCCGGACAGGGTGATTCCCTTTCCAAGGGCGGCAACGCGGCAGGTGGCCGGCTCAAGGCCCGCCCTTCGGGGCCAGTCGAGCCGCCCGTGCTCGTCGTTGTGCCGTCTTGACGTGCCCACCGGCACGCCAGCGACGTCGGCGCCTCGATCACGAGCGGCTCGACTGGCCAGAGTGGCATCGAATTCGTGCAGACCTTCCGTTAACAACGCCGGTCGGTGGCAGCAATGGGTCGCCGACCTCTTTACGCATAAACATTCGGGTTTTACAGCATGTACGCAGTGGTCGTTACCGGCGGTAAGCAGTACCGCGTCGAGCAAGGCAGCAAGGTGCGCGTCGAGAAGCTTCCTGGCGATGCCGGCAGCACCGTGACGCTGGACAAGGTGTTGATGGTCGGCGACGGCTCTGACATCAAGGTGGGCACGCCCAACGTCGATGGCGCGAGCGTCACTGCCGAGATCGTCGGCCAGGGCCGCGGCAAGAAGGTGGAGATCATCAAGTTCCGCCGTCGCAAGCACCACATGAAGCGTCAGGGTCATCGTCAGGCCTACACCGAACTCAAGATCACCGGTATCAGCGCCTAAGCGCCCGGTATCCAGACCAGGAGACTTGAACCATGGCACATAAGAAAGCAGCGGGCTCTACCCGGAACGGTCGCGACAGTGAAAGCAAGCGCCTCGGCGTGAAGCGATTCGGCGGCGAAGCCGTCTCCGCCGGCAGCATCATCGTTCGTCAGCGTGGCACCAAGTTCCACGCCGGCAGCAACGTGGGCGTCGGCCGCGAC
>JAFGUH010000191.1 GCA_016938615.1 Halothiobacillaceae bacterium
ACGAAAGGTCACGCAGAGCATGGCTCAAGCTTACGTTGGTCAGAAACGCATCCGTCGCTATTACGGCAAAATCCACGAAGTTCTCGAGATGCCGAACCTCATCGAGGTTCAGAAATCCTCCTACGATCTGTTCCTGCGCTCCGGCGAGGCGGGCCAGCCGACCGATGGCGAGGGTATCCAGGGCGTTTTCCAGTCGGTGTTTCCGATCAAGGATTTCAACGACAACGCAATTCTGGAGTTCGTGAAATACGAGCTCGAAAAGCCGAAATACGATGTCGAGGAGTGCCAGGCACGCGACATGACCTATTCGGCGCCGCTGAAGGTCACCCTGCGCCTCATCGTGTTCGATGTGGACGAGGAAACCGGGGCGCGTTCGGTCAAGGACATCAAGGAACAGGACGTGTTCATGGGGGATATGCCCCTCATGACCAAGAACGGGACGTTCATCGTGAACGGCACCGAGCGGGTCATCGTGAGCCAGATGCACCGCAGCCCGGGCGTGTTCTTCGACCATGACCGCGGCAAGACGCACAGCTCGGGCAAGCTGCTGTTCGCCTGCCGGATCATCCCCTATCGCGGGTCGTGGCTCGATTTCGAATTCGACGCCAAGGATCTGGTGTTCGCGCGCATCGACCGTCGCCGCAAACTGCCGGTGACGACGCCGCTCTATGCGCTCGGCCTTGACCAGGAAGGCATCATGGATGCCTATTACGAGACCGTCACCTACACCGCCAAGGGCAAGTCGGGCTGGGTCACCAAGTTCTTCCCCGATCGCGTTCGCGGCACCCGTCCGACCTTCGACCTCGTCGATGCGGCGTCGGGCGAAGTGATCCTGAAGGCGGGCGAAAAGGCGACCCCGCGCATGGTCAAGAAATGGCGTGACGACAACTCGGTTCCCGAGCTGCTCGTGCCCTTCGAGAACATCGCCGGCCGCTTCTGCGCCAAGGACATCATCAACGAGGACACCGGCTTCATCTACATCGAAGCGGGCGACGAGCTGACGATCGAATACAGCAAGGACGGCGAGATTTCGGGCGGTTCGATCAAGACGCTGCTCGATAACGGCATCACCGAGATCCCGGTGCTCGACATCGACAACGTCAATGTCGGCCCCTACATCCGCAACACGATGGCCGCGGACAAGAACCTCAACCGCGACACCGCGCTGATGGATATCTACCGCGTCATGCGTCCGGGCGAGCCGCCGACCGTGGAAGCCGCCTCGTCGCTCTTCGACAGCCTGTTCTTCGATGGCGAGCGCTACGACCTCTCGGCCGTGGGCCGCGTGAAGATGAACATGCGCCTCGACCTCGATGCGCCGGACACCCAGCGCACGCTGCGTCGCGAAGACATCATCGCCTGCATCAAGGGCCTGGTGGAACTGCGCGACGGCAAGGGCGAGATCGACGACATCGACCACCTCGGCAACCGCCGTGTGCGTTCGGTCGGCGAACTGATGGAAAACCAGTATCGCGTCGGCCTGCTGCGCATGGAGCGCGCGATCAAGGAGCGCATGTCCTCGGTCGAGATCGACACGGTCATGCCGCAGGATCTGATCAACGCGAAACCGGCCGCCGCCGCGGTGCGCGAATTCTTC
>JAFGUH010000192.1 GCA_016938615.1 Halothiobacillaceae bacterium
CAGACCTGATCGGAGGTCGACGTCGCGAAAGGCACCCGAGCCCCGGAGTCGTCGACTTCGCGGCTGTTGCCGGACTCCGGGGCTTGGGCAGGACGAGGTAGTGCCGTGCCGTCCCTGCCGTCGCCGGCTCGATGGCGTGTTCCGGATCCGGTCTGTCAGCTACCGACAGTGTCGGCGGGGTTGCGTGAGCCGAGTCCTCCCTAGGGCTCACGGCTCGGATTCTAGGGGCTTGCGTCCGAGTAGGCCCAGCGGGGCCCGGCTCGACTGAGGACGCTATCCAGCCAGCGGAAGACCCTTCGCCAGCTCCATGGGACGGTGTCACCGATTGTTGGCCGCGTCCGGCGCAGGCGGCGTTTCCGCAGGGACTGCGCCAGGTTGTAGGCGAGCATGCGCAGCATTCCGAGGACGAGAATGGCGTTGCCGCGCCCGCACCAGGCGTGGCGGTCTTCGTGCCAGCGGGTATCGAGCGAGTGGAAGCAGTCGTTCTCGACGGCCCAGTGGTTGCGGACGAGAAGGAGAATCTGCGCTGGCGTAAGCCTCCGGCTGGGGAGGTTGGTCACGAAGAAGCGCTCCTCTCGTTCGACGGTCCAGTCGCTCGGTGGCGTCCTCGCGCCCGGCGACAGGCGATCTGCGAACTTCGGGGGATGTGCGGTCTCCTGCACGACGAGCCAAACCTGCCGCAGACGATCCCACTCGAGGAAGCCGTCCATCTCGAAGGTACGGTAGAGCTTGCGCCGGATCATCTTGCCTTGGAAGGCCTCCCACGGCGTCTTGGCCTCGGGGGCGACGCTCTCGCTCAACGGGACAAGCACGCGCTTGGCCTCCTCGTGGAGACTCGGCTGGTTCCCCTTGAGACCAACGACGACGCCGTAGCCGAGTTCGTCGACGAAGCGGAAGACCTTCCGGGACAAGAATCCAGCATCGAGGTCAATGATTTCAAAAAGATCCGATCCGCCGTAGGTCTCGTGGAGCCAGGTCACGAAGGCTGGCAGCGAGGTGATCTCGCCCTCTCGCCCGAGGATCGACATCTGCCCCACGCACGGCTTGCCCTTGGCCGACGAGACGACCGCTCGCAGGACTCGTACGCACCAGTACGCGCGTTCGGTCTTCTTATTGACGCTCATCATGCCGTAGCCCTTGGCGTCGTGGTTCAGAGTCGCCAAGTGCTTGCCGTCGATGACCAGCACGCCACCCGGCAGCCCTTCCGGCTGCAGCTCCTTGCGCCGCATCATCGTCCGCACCTGACGGACCAGGGGCACCACGAAGTCCTCAGGATCGAGCGCAGCCAGCAAGTCACCCAGGCCCGTGTCCGAGATCCGCTCGACCGGTCGACCTCGGCGATCCATCAGGCCGAACCCCTCCGAGCGCTGTTCCACGTCCCGCAGCGTCGAGTCGCCCACGGCCATCCCCGTCCACAGCAGTCGCAGGATTCCCGACAGCTCCACCTGCCGGCCTCGCCGGCTCCTTGGCTCCGAGACGCAGTCCACAAGCCAGGAGGATACCGAATCGAACCGCTTCTGGGACAAGCGCTTGACCGCAGCGAGACTAGCAGCGACAACCATGACGAGCACCTCTTCGGCACCGTCGGGGCTGCAACCCCGACGGATGCTCAGCGATTGCGCCGTTTACAGCGCTGGCTCGTCATACCGGGTTGAAGGGGTGCTTGTCTGTGACTTTCTGGGGCGCGTGGCCTTGTGGGGAGCCGGTTCTCGCTGCTTGGCTCGCGCTCTACGCGAATAGGAAGACACCCGCGGCCCTTCGCTGCGCGGGGTTCAGCGAACTCCAATCAGGTCTGC